>BJFW01000021.1 GCA_014190095.1 Actinomycetes bacterium
TGAAAAGCACCGCACTGCAGAGCAACAAGACCTTCGTGAACCAATTCTGTTCGACAGTCAATTAAGCGTGCGCCTTCTGCTCCGTATTGCTTGGCGCGAACGGGGACTCCGTCTAGGTCGGGTTCGTCTGGTTGCCCAAGGTTTGCGGTGTACGCGTACGGGAGTGCACCTTTTTCGCGCATCCACGCAACTGCAGCGGATGTGTCAAGACCGCCAGAGAATGCAATGCCAACGCGCTCACCAACGGGTAGTGACGACAACACTTTGGCATTCGATGCAGCGGCGTTTGAATCAGGCATGTAAACACGGTACAGAATTTGGCGCGCTGAAGGCGACTGCTTTAGTTGTGTGAACGTCCTGCAAATGTTGCGATCGAGATGAACAGTGCAGATACTGCAACGATTCCTTCAATAATTGCGACTCCTGGAGTGCCTGTGATGTCACCAATTGCAACCCCCGCGAGCACGAGTGAACAGCCAATTCCCACGTAGCCAGCAATGCGCGGAAGTCGGATGATGGCAATGATGCTGACAATGGGCATCAAAAACGGCAGCACCCACAGAAGGGGAAACGTTGGGTTCGATTCCGGACCAAGCCACCAGGTGGGTTTTCCAACTGATCTGCTCGCTATTGCGGCACAGGTAATTCCGGCGGTAACAAGCAGCCAGGATGAAATGCCAACGAGCTTCCAGGGGGACTTCACACCCTGCACAGTACAACCCAAACCGCTCCAGTTAGCCTGATGGCGCATGTCCCGACCATCATTCACTCGTTTTTCGGTGTTTTTCCCCATGTGGAACGAAGAGGAATATCTTCAGCGTGCACTGAATGCCGCGATTGAACTTGGGGACGAGTTAATCGCCAATGGCACGGTGCAGGACTATGAAATGGTCATCGTGAACGATGCGTCAACAGACGCAACGCCGCAATTGGCTGATGCTGCAGCAGCAGCAAACCCGCGGGTCAAAGTGGTTCATCATCCCGTAAATCGCAAACTGGGTGGGTCAATCAAGTCTGGTTTTGCCGCCGCAACCGGTGATGTCGTGTTGTACACAGATGCCGATTTACCTTTCGATTTCCGCGAGGTACACAAAGCGTTGCGACTGATGCAGCAATACGAAGCAGACGTGGTGGCTGCGTATCGATTTGATCGCACCGACGAAGGCTACGTGCGAGTGGTGTATTCGTTCTTGTACAACCTCTTGGTGCGTGCACTGTTTGGTTGCCGCTTCCGCGATGTTAACTTTGCCTTCAAGTTGGTTCGCAGAAATGTGCTTGACACCGTTGAGCTAACCAGCGAAGGTTCCTTCATTGATGCCGAGCTGATGGTCAGCGCACGCAAGCTTGGCATGAGCGTGGTGCAATTTGGTGTTGACTATTTCCCGCGCACTCGCGGTGTATCTACGTTGAGTTCGCCATCTGTCATCGTGAAAATTTTGAAAGAAGCGTGGTCGTTGCGCGCACACCTCAATGCCCTCGCACCGAAGAAATCATGAACGACAAGTTTGACAACTATTACGAAGGCGACTTCGAATACGACGAAGATTTCCTAGGCGATGATGTTCATCCTGTGCAAAGCACTTACGAACGGTGGAGACCAGCACTTGTTGCATTTGCGGTGCTTATCACCGTCGTAGCATTTGGGGTTCTCGCAAGTGACAGCCAAAACGAAAGTGCAAATGGAGGCTCTGACTCCACACTTGAGCAAACGACGGTTCCGGTAGTCACGGTTCCGCTTACACGCACCATTAAGCCAGGCATGAAGGGCGACGATGTGCTGCGTTTGCAGCAGCGCCTATCCGCAATGCGTTTTGATCCAGGACCGCAAGATGGTGTGTATGGCCAAAACACGGTGCAGGCCGTGTGGGCATTCCAAAAATTGGTGATGCAAACTCCGCGTGAGCGTGCAACCGATGAGGTAACCCCATCTACTTGGGCGATTATGGAGACTGCTTCCTTGGTAACTCCTCGCCGTCAGGCAGATTCTCCCAGTCACGTGGAGATCTACCTTCCTGAACAAGTGTTGGTCGTGTTTAAAGGTGCCGAGCCACAGCTGATCACCCACATCTCTACTGGTTCGAATGAAAAGTGGTGCGAAGAAGTAACGATTGATCCGGGCCAAGACGGAAACAACACGGCGAAGCAAATTAAGCAAGGAATTTGTGGTGAAGCAATCACTCCTCCAGGAATTTTCTACTTTTATAACCGTCACACGGGAATGCGCGAATCAAAACTGGGAAGTATGTACAACCCCGTGTACTTCAACTACGGCATTGCGATTCACGGAGCAATTCTGGTTCCACTCAAACCCGATTCACACGGTTGTGTGCGAATTCCGATGTCGGTTGCTCGCTACTTTCCGGCACTGGTCAAGTACGGCGATCGTGTATACGTGTTTGATGGCATCAAAGAGCCAGAAGAATACGGATCTCCGGTTCCACCGTTTGACAAACCAGACCCGAACTACACCACAACAACTTCGTCAACCATTGCGCCAAAACCTGGCGCTACGACCACTGTCGTTCCCTAGTTATACGGCTCGTTCACTGGAATAGGGTTCAGTACATGGATCGCATTCAGTACAACGAGTTTTCCTTGTTTTCCGAAAACATATCTGAGTATTCACTGACGGTGTCGCCAATGCCGTTAGTTGCTCGGGTGAGTACCACGCTGAGCGATGGTCGAGTGCTGAGTGCTTTGAAATGGGGAACTGAAGAACCACGCTTGGTGTTGGTGCACGGCAGTGGTCAAAACGCTCATACCTGGGACACCGTTGCCTTGGCCTTAAATATTCCATTGATTGCCGTCGATTTGCCGGGTCATGGCCATTCTTCGTGGCGTGATGATGCGACTTATAGCCCGCAAGGAATGGCGCAAGACATTGCGCAAGTAATGAATGCTCACGCCAAGCATGCAGTTGCCATCGTTGGCATGTCGCTTGGCGGACTTACGTGTCTTGCTCTTGCACACGCATATCCAGAACTTGTTCCACACCTCGTGCTCGTTGATATCACGCCCGGAGTAACGAGCAAAAAAGCAAAGGCAGTACTTGATTTCATTAATGGTCCACAAAGTTTTGCAAGTTTTGATGAACTGTTTGCACGAACGAAGGAACATAATCCAACGCGCAGTGAAGCAAGTTTGCGCCGAGGAATATTGCATAACGCCAAACAAATTGAAGATGGTTCTTGGCAATGGCGTTATGACCGTCGCGGGCAAACCGAAACTGCTGGCTCTGCACCTGGCCACGAGGCTCCGCGATCGCCAATGTGGGACATGATCTCGCAATGGAGCAAGCCCTTACTTATGGTTCGTGGAGGAGTGTCACCCGTGGTTGACGACGAAGACATTGCAGAGTTACAGAAACGATGCACACAGGCAGAGGTAGTAGTGGTTGAAGGTGCTGGCCACAGCGTGCAGGGCGACCGCCCCGTGGAATTGGCAAATCTGCTCCGCCGCTTCGCCTCGTGAGTGAAGCCCGAATTAGCCTGTTTTCATGAAGCTTCTTGTGCCATCAAAAAAGCTGGGCCGTCCGTGCTCAACTGATGCTGGAGAAACTCGCGAGCGCCTCATTCATGAAGCTCGTGCATCATTTGCAACCATTGGTTACGACGCAACGACCAATCGCACGGTTGCCGCTGCGGCGGGAATTACAACGGGTGCGATTTACCACTACTTTCCTTCAAAGCTTGACATGTATGTGGCTGCTTTCGAACAGGTGCAAAACATGGTGACCGAAGCCGTGGTGGCAGCAGCTGCACCATGCGAATCACTTGTTGACAAGTTTTCGGCGATCATCGATGCGCTTACTGACGTAAGTAAAAACGATCCATCGTTGCTTGGTTTTGTTGTTGGAGTTTCTGCCGAAGCGCGTCGCCATCCGGAATTGTCGGTAGCAATTCGTCCTCTTCGTAAAGAGTGGGCAGTTTTTTTCCAAGAACTTTGCGAAAACGCTGTTGCTCGTGGAGAAGTTGGATCTGAAATGTCCGCCCGAACACTGCAAGATCTGTTCGACGTAATGATTTCTGGTTTGGCGCGGTTTGCTTACGTCATTAATGACAGAGAGCGTGAAGACGCAGTTATTGACGGCTTGAAGCGATTTGTTGCTGCCGCTGTGTCCTGAACAAGTCTGTCAACACAAGCGCGAGGCACACCCAAATTAGGGAGAATCCTGCAACCCTTGACGGGGTGAGTGTCTCGTTGAACATCAGCCAACCAATCAAGAAATTCATCGTGGGCACGATGTATTGCATCGGTCCGAGGATGGTGAGCGGTGTGCGCTGAGAAGCACTGGCAAACATCAGTAGTGGCACTGCGGTAATCACACCGGTGAATGCAACGAAGACCCATTCCACCGAGTTGGCAGTGTTCTGAACACTGTCAACGTTGTCCCATGTTGCGCATAAAAAGATGAACGCAGGTGCGGCAAGCACAATTACTTCTGCGGTGAGGCTCTCAAGTGGGGCAAGTGGAACTTTTTTCTTTAGGTATGCATAGAACGTCCATGACATTGCAATGATCAGCGCAATCCATGGCACACGTCCGTAAGCAACGGTGAGTACAGCTATTCCGCCAACTGCAAAAGAAACCGCTACACGCTGAATTCCGCGCAGTTTTTCATGCAACACAAAAACACCAACCACAATGGTGAGAATTGGTGCAATGAAATAACCAAGTGCGGTTTCAATGACATGGTCGTTCACCACTGCCCACACATACGTTGCCCAGTTGATAGTCAAGAGCACGCTAGCAAGCACAATACGAAGCAATAGTTGTGGGTTGCGTAGCGAGCGCAAGAGTGGTGCTAAACGTCTGTTGGCGAGCATGACCACAGTAAGCACCACTACTGAAGAAGTAACTCGCCAACCAATCAGTTCGAATGGATCAAAACCGTGAAGTTCTTTCCAATACAACGTGAGTGCACCCCAGATGAAATACACCGAAAGGGAGAGAGCGATTGCCGCCTGCGAAGTTTCTGGCTTGGCAACAGGCTTCGTCATGATTCGTTCACGCTAGTCCCGCAGGTAGCCTGTAACGAGTGGATATCACCACAACTCCCGCATGGTCCGCAGCACTGAAGAGCGCAGACACAATTTCTCAGACAACGCTGAAAGACCTTTTTGCCCAAGATTCGGCGCGTGCCGAAACCCTCAGCGTGGAGGTTTTGGTTGGTGAAGACGCAATGCTTGTTGATTTCTCAAAGCAAAACGTCGATGAACATTCTGTGCAGTGCTTGATTGCATTGGCCGAACAGGCGGGTGTTGAGCAAAAGCGAAATGACATGTTTGAAGGTGTCGTTGTGAACGGGACTGAACAACAGCCTGCTTTGCACACTGCCCTTCGAGGTCCAATAGAAACCTCAGTCAATGTAAAAGGCATTGACGTAATGGATGAAATTCTGCGTGTTCGAGCACGTGTCAAGGAATTTGCCGAGTCGGTTCGAGCCGGTCGCATAGTCGGTGCAACAGGGAAGAAATTTGAGAGTGTTATCAACGTTGGAATTGGTGGAAGCGACCTCGGTCCAACGCTGGTTCATGAAGCACTGTCAACGGTGAGCCATCCAGCGATACGTGCTCACTTCGTAGCAAACATTGATCCAACCGAAGTGCGCAGTGCATTGCGTGAATGCAATCCTGAAACCACGCTTGTGGTGTTGTGCTCAAAGTCGTTTAGCACTTCAGAAACTTTGAGTAACGGTCGAATCATTGCGCAGTGGATCACCGATGCCATCGGTGCAAAAAATGTGTCCAAGCATTTTGCAGTGGTGTCAGTGTTTCCTGAAAAAGCCGAGAGTGCCGGTTTGCCAGCCGATTACGAATTCCCAATGTGGTCGTGGGTGGGCGGACGATATTCAATTTCGTCTGCGGTGAATCTGGTGAATGTGATTGCCTTCGGGTCGAGCGCTTACGACAGCATGCTTTCGGGGATGCGCTCAATGGATGAACATTTCATGACTGCTCCATTACACCGCAATGCGCCTGTGCTGATGGGCTTGTTAAATGTGTGGAATCGCTCGATCCTCGGGCGCGAAACTCGAGCGATGATTGCATATTCCACCGCGTTGAAGTCGTTTGCTTCGTATGTGCAGCAGCTTGAAATGGAAAGCAACGGCAAACGTGTAACCACAGATGGCAATCTGGTTTCCATGCCTACTTCTCCCATCGTTTGGGGTGGTGTTGGCACAAACGCCCAACATGCGTACATGCAGTTACTGCATCAAGGTACTTCAATTGTGCCTGCAGATTTTATTGGTGTTGCGACTACGCCAACTCACGATGGTGTGGCCCACGACGCACTTGTGGCCAACCTGTTCGCTCAATCTCAAGCGCTGGCCTTTGGCAACGCATCTGATCCACATCGTACTTTGCCCGGCAATCGGCCGAGCACCACGCTGATGTTGTCGTCGCTCTCTCCGCGCACGCTTGGGGCACTCATTGCCCTATATGAGCACTCGGTGTTTGTCCAAGGTTGCGTGTTTGGTATCAACAGTTTTGATCAGTGGGGCGTTGAATTGGGTAAGAAATTAGCCAACGAAGTTTCTGCACAGATTTCCACACCAAGCCAATCTGGTGGAGCCGACGCATCTACAGAAAAATTGGTGCAGTGGTACAAAACGCACCGGTCAAACACCTAGTCTGTGCCCTGTGGCGGAGAAGTATTCACAAGCAGAACGCATGATCAACCTGCTTGCACTGCTCGTGCAACGCACCAAGCCACTCACACTCAAGCAAATTCGCCAGGAACTTGTTGGTCAATATCCAGAATCTGATACTGCAGCACGAGCCGCGTTTGAGCGCGATAAAGGTGATCTTCGCGCGCTCGGAATTCCAATTGAACTGATCACGCTCGGTGGCGACCAGGCCGGCGAAGGCGCATATCGAGTGGATCGTAAGAGTTTTGAACTCGATGATTTGGGTCTAACCGACGAAGAGCGTTCGGCTTTGCAGTTCGCAATGGCAACCGTCCGTGTAGGTGCAAGTCACGGCGACGAAGCACTGTGGAAACTGGGTGGAGAACGCGCGCTAAATGCACAATCAACCAGTTTGAACATCCAGTTAGATGACGAGTTGATGTCCACGCTCGCTGATGGAGTGGTGGAGCACCGCACACTGAAGTTTTTGTATAAGGGTGAAATGCGCAATGTGGATCCATATGGACTGTTAGCTCGCGCTGGATTTTGGTATCTCGTTGGTTTTGATCAATTGCGTGCCGATCGACGTACATTTCGTGTTGATCGAATTGAAGGCGAAATTTTAGTAGGAGATCGCGGATCGTTTAGTAGGCCGAAAGATTTTGACTTGCAGAAGGCAGTGCCAACAGAAGCCGAATTGCTTGCAGAAGGCCATGGCGATGATGCAGTGGCGACCGTGTTGGTAGATGCAAGTTTGGCGGGCGGCGTGCGAACGCAATTCGGTAAGCAATCGGTGATCAAGGAACATCTAGATGGCAGCGTGGAGTTCGCTATTCCATGTGCGAACCTCACTGCATTTCGTGTGTGGCTATTTGCCATGGTCGATAAAGCAACGGTCATTGGTCCACCTCGAGTTCGAAAGCAAGTCGTTACATGGCTTACCGAGCAAGCAGGTGGTCGCTAATGGCAATGCGTAAATCCCGCCGTGGGCCGCGTGGTGCTGCAGAACGCGTCGAGGGCTTGCTAGTGATGTTGCCATGGCTCATTAGTCGCAAGCGCGTGAAGCTTTCCGATATGGCCAAGCAGTTCAAGTTGAGCGAAAAAGAGTTGATGAACGATTTGATGATGGCTGCAATGTGTGGAGTACCTCCATACACGCCAGATGCATTGATTGATGTGTTCGTAGACGAAGGCGAAGTAGTTGCTGAAGTTCCATTGATGTTTTCGCGACCCTTGCAACTGAACTCTGCCGAACTGTTCGCACTGCAGGCAATGGGCAGTGCCGCACTTGCTATGCCAGGTGCGGATAAAAAGGGTCCACTTGCCTCTGCACTCAAGAAACTGCAACCACTTCTGCCCAAAGGTGATGCCGTTGTTGAAGTTGATGTCAGGGCAGTTGAGTACTTGGCTGAAGCACAACATGCAGTTGCTACGGGACAATTTGTTGCCATCGATTACTTTTCACCAATAACTGGAACTCATTCTTCGCGCACCATTTTTCCGCGCGCAGTGTTTGAACAAATGGGTCACTGGTATGTACGTGCAGACGACGATCAGTCTGGTGAAATTCGCAATTTCCGTATTGACCGGATCAAACAATTCACCCCAACAGGCAAAACAACTGCTCCAATCATTGAAGGAATTGAAGCAGAAGTTGACTTCTTTGGAACAGATTTGGAGACGGCAACGTTGCTTGTTCGGCCTGCAGCATTGCGTTTGGTCGAGACCTACCCGTACATTTCGCGCGAACCGCAAAGCGATGGCAGCGTAAGAATTGAGTTAGCAGTTGGCTCGCAGCAATGGTTGGGCCGTTTGTTGTTACGCGGAGGCGACGCGATTGATGTACTGGAGCCAGTCAAATGGGTGGATTTGGGTAAACACACTGCGCAAGCAGTGCTGAAGCGCTACAGCTGATTTATTTGAGAGCGATGCTGGATAATTGATTGGCATCGGTGACGTTGGCTTTGGCAAGCAAAAGTGGCAGCAGTCGCGCAGTAACAATCGCGTCGGCGAGTGCATCGTGGTTAGGAACGTCGGTTATCCCATAACGAAGAGCAAGTTGACGCAAGTTATGAGGATGAGCTTTATTTGGGTCAAGTGAGCGCGACAGCGTGAGTGTGCAAATGGGTTCGTGAATAACAAGCGGATGTCCGCACCGTTGTGCCTCGGCCCGAAGAAAACCGAGGTCAAACTTGGCGTTGTGTGCAACAAATGTTGCAGTTTTCAGTTCAGTTGACAGTCGGTCAAGGGCTTCATGGATAGTGACGCCATTGCGAAGATTTCGACGCGTGATGCCGTGGATGTGATGAGCACCAAGCCTGCCTGGTCTCCAATAGTGCCGTTTGATGTACGTAGAGAATTGATTCTCGATGGTGCCGTCGCCGCGCACCACAACGATGCCGAGTTGCAACATTGAACATGTTGCGGGGGACAGGCCGGTGGTCTCAGTATCGACAACTGCGAACCGAGTGTTCGCTAACGATTCGCTCATGTTTGGCACAGTAAGCGAGGGGTGTTCTATTTGGAGGCAAGTGCCTTGGTGAAGGACTCGCGGTCAAAGTAATCGCGCCACAGGGCGATTTTCCCATTACTCACCACGAATAAGCCTGCAATATCGAGCTCAATCCAGCGACCATCCATTTCAAAGCGATCAGTGCGCTCGTTCATGACCACGCCATGTTGCATATCGCCATGTGAAACCTGGTGGTGAATAAGCCATTCGACTTTGGTTGCAGCGGCAAGGAAGTCAGAAAGAATCTGGATCATTGCTTCGCGTCCAAACACTTTGGTGATGGGCACATTGTCGTATTCGCAGTCCTCAGACACCATCTCCATAGCCGCCGTGAAGTGACTCTGTTCAATGTTTTCAATGAACCGAGTGACGTATTCGCCTGGATCAGTAATGCTGTCGGTTGCAGTTGCCATGCACACAGTTTGGCAGGCTCATGCAGATGCATGAGCGATAGGGAGTTATGCCGACTTCAGTGCGCGGCTGCGAACTCCAATAGGAGCAGCCATGGTGAAACCCGCGATGTGGCGCTCTTCTTCGTTTTCGCCGCCCCAAAGTCCGTACTCGTGATTGTTGCGTGCGAATTCTTTGCACGGCACTTGAACACTGCAGCCTGCGCACAACGATTTTGCTTTTGCCTCGCGACGCTCGCGAGCCTGAGGGCGTTCTGCTTTTGGTGCGAAGAACAATTTGGTTTTGCCTTTACAGTTGGCAAATTGCGTCCAGTCGATGAGCGAGCCAATAGGCGCAATCGGATCAACCAGGTCGGCGAGGTATGACTCAGTTGCTGGAGATTCCTTCAGTGACATGACGGGTGCCTTTCACGGTGAGTTCTATTTAGTACTAAATACTAATCACACACTACGGCACAGATTTTGGATTTTGGGTTAGTCGTTGGTCACAGGCGGAATCGGCCCTGAGGGGCCATTTGGCGCGTTTACAGCAGTTCGGCGGCCAGGCTGGCCACTGCGCTTCGTTCACAGGCTGCAAGCGTGATGTGCCCAAAGCAGCGCTGCCCAGAGAAGGCACGGATCAGCACGGCTAGGGCATTGTTCGACTCGCCCATATACGGGGCGTCGATCTGGCTGGTGTCACCGGTGAACACCACTTTGGTGCCCTCGCCAATTCGCGTGAGGATGGTCTTCAGCGTCGTGGGCTCCAAGTTCTGCGCTTCGTCTACAACAACAAATTGTTGCTGTAGCGAACGACCACGCAAGAACGTAACGGACTCAAGAGTGAGTTGTCCACGAGCGGTGAGTTCATCAATGAGCCCGCGCGCGTCGCGACTGGAACGTTGGTCGGTGAGCGCAACGATGGCGTCGTGAATTGCCGACATCCATGGATCAAGTTTTTCACCTAAGTCACCAGGTAAGAAGCCCACGTCTGCGCGACCTACTGGAACAAGTGGGCGATACACCGCAAGGCGTTCGTATCGTCGCTGCTCAACAACTTGTTCAAGTCCCGATGCAATAGCCAGCAACGTTTTACCGGTTCCTGCGCGACCATCTAGAGCGATCACATTGATCTCTGGGTCCATCAACAAATCAAGTGCAAATCGTTGTTCCTTGCTTCGTGAACGTAGTCCCCATGCTTCAGGAGCAGTCTGAGCTAATAATTTCAATTCATTGTCGTTGCAGCGGGCTAGTGCAGACTGCGAACCACTTCGCAACACTGCGAAATTGTTGTCAACTAAATGTGTGGCACCTGCAACTTCACCAACTTCAATCCCACCGCTGCGATACAGCGAGTCAATTTGTGAATTCGTGGTGTCAAACGTGGTCCAACCCATTGGACGCGAATCTGCACCTGCACCAACTGGTTGATGTTCTTCTGCAATTAGCCCCATGTGTGCTGCTTTGATACGTAATGCAGCATCGTTTGAAATCATGCGAGTTGGTGAAATACGAGCTTGGCCAAGCGCTGCGCCGATAATTCGGTTATCGGGAACATCTGGATCGAGGCCGTGTTCGACGAGCAAATTGCGCTGTACGCCATTGACTTCTATTTGCACCGTTCCGCTGTCTGGGCCGTCGTGAACTCGGGTTGGAGTAGCAAGCGATCCACCTGCTTTCTTGCGCAAATCTTCGATGCTGCGAAGAGCAGTTCGGGCAGAACGACCAACGTCATCCATCCGTGTTTTCAAACCATCAAGTTCTTCAATCACTGTCAATGGAATGACAACGTCACAACCAGCAAAGTTATACATGCATGCAGGATCTGCAACAAGTACGGAAGTGTCGAGCACGATTCGTGTCGCTACTTCGGTGTGTGATGCAAGCGCGTGATTAACGATTCTGTCGACGCGAGTTCCGAGCGGCGTCTCATCAGTTGATTGCGATGAGTCGGAGTGATCAAGGTAATTATTCAACGTGGCTTAGTTTGGACTTTTGAGTTCCACGTTTGGTGGATACTCAAATCTGAGAAATTTCTGAGCGAAAAGGGTTCCGGACGACGATTTTTGGGATTTTTTCGAAAAAATTTTAAAAATATTTTTTGGCTAGTTTTCGGGCCTTTTTGGGGGTCAAAATCAGGTCTTCCAACACCCATAAGGGGTTCAGAATTTGAGGCCTTGCGTGGTCGGTTTTGACCTCGGGAAACCCTTACTGGGGCTAGCGAAAATCTAGTTCCGCGTATTTACGGGGTTTGGCAAACCCTTATGGTTATTGGGTTTTATGAAAAACAAGCGTTCGTGACGGGGGTCTGGAACTTGGCGCAACACGTAAAAAATTCGTGCATATTTTTTGCCTGTTCAATCTCATTTTCGACATCGATGAACCAAAATTTTTCTGCAACATCGTTGACACGAGTTGAGTACGAAAAGCGTTCAGAAATGCTTGACACCGGATTCAATACTTGCAATTTGTGTGTAGACCCACTCAACTAGTGAGCGAATCAGTTATCCGATTCCGAGAAAGCTAGGTAAGAAAATGACAAAAGCAGAGCTCATTGATGCAGTTGCTCAAAAAGCCGGAGTGTCGAAGGCAGATGCCGAACGCACTATCGGATCTTTTTTTGAACTGGTCGTAGCCTCGGCTAAAAATGGTGAGAAGGTTGCATGGCCGGGCTTCGGTTCGTTCAGCACATCAAGCCGTAAAGCTCGTACAGGACGCAACCCACAAACGGGTGCACCAGTCCAGGTACCAGCATCAACAGCAATGAAGTTCACTTCAAGCTCAACGCTGAAGAGTGAATTGAATCCAAACCGTAAATAGCAATACCTAAACAAGGAGAAAATCATGGCAGCAAAGAAGCGCAAGAAGGCCGCTAAGAAGGCCCCTGCAAAGAAGCGTAAGGCAGCAAAGAAGGCAACGAAGAAGGCAGCGAAGAAAGCTCCTGCTAAGAAGCGTCGCAAGAAGGCTGCAAAAAAGGCTAGCAAGTAATTTAGCCTTTAGCCGATACGTAATCGGTTCGGAAAACTGGAAATCGAGGGGCTTCGGCCCCTCGATTTTTTTTATACCGGGTTAAGAAAAGTCTCCAACTAACCAACTTGCCGGCAGTTGGGCAAGGTCGTCTGGTGTGTCAATGTCGAGACCAAGTTGTTCGTGTCGCACCACTCGCACAGGCAATCCAATTCGTGCTGCTTCATCTTGGTGCGCAGCGAAACTTCCTGGCCCGTAATGAAACGTGAAGTTGCAGCCAGCAGGAATAACCAACACGTTGGTTCCATCATCATGGCGGTCGGGGACAATCGTTACGGTTGATGTGACGAGGGTGAAGTCAATGACCGAAAGTAGCGCTTCGGGAAATGGTAAATCGCTATGTGCAATGAGCACCCAGTCGCGTTTATATTGCGCAGTGTCGACGCCATTGGTGACAGCACCATTCAAACCCGCCTTGTGTTGCCGAACCACCATCGCACCGCGTTCACGAGCCCACTGTGCAACTTCGTCGTTGTCACACACCACAAAGGTGTCTACGCCTTCCGTCGCTTCAAGAACTCCACCTGCTGTGAAAGCAGCAAGTGATGCGCGATTTTCGGCTGAAAGCACTGGTTCTAGGCGTCCTTTGGCGTCGCTGAACCCCTTGATGGGAAGCACTACTGCGCCACGCTGCAATGAAGAAGGGTTTGTTGCCACGGGCGTAGCCTACGGCGGCAAGTTACTGCCGTAATGTTTACGGCGTGACGCAACGAGTATGTGTGGTGGGTGCAGGCTCGTGGGGAACCACGATTGCAGCGCTTGCTTCGCATAATGCTCACACCACCCTGTGGTCGCGTCGTGCTGAACTTGCCCAAGAAATCAATTCACAGCACACCAACTCTGCGTATCTCGGATCAACAGTGTTGCCCGATGGGTTGCACGCAAGTAGTGATCTGAAAACAGCGCTTATCCAAGCCGATGTTGTGGCCATGGCCGTTCCGTCGCAGGGCTTTCGCGATGTGGCTAGCGAAGTGAGCAAATACGTTCGCGCGGGTGTTCCCGTTGTCAGTTTGTCGAAAGGGCTCGAGCAGAGCACCTTCATGCGCATGAGCGAGGTGATCGAGCAGATGATGCCCAACAATCCGGTTGCGGTATTGAGCGGTCCAAACTTGGCGAAGGAAATTCTTGCTGGTCAACCTGCAGCCAGTGTGATTGCATGCACCGCCGAATCGGTGGCGCGCGAATTGCTTGAAGTGTTTAGTCGACCAACATTTCGGTTGTACACGAATCCAGATGTCATTGGTTGCGAAATCGGTGGTGTTGTCAAAAACGTCGTCGCCATTGCCTCAGGTATTTCACAAGGTTTTGGATTCGGTGAAAATTCCAAAGCAACCTTGGTGACGCGTGGTCTTGCCGAAATGTCACGTCTTGGCGTTGCGCTCGGTGCCAAATCAGCAACGTTTTCGGGTCTCGCTGGAATGGGTGACGTCATGGCAACCTGTGCGTCAATGCACAGCCGTAACACCCAAGTTGGTGTTCGCTTAGGAAAAGGCGAAAAGATCGACGACATTGTTGCGTCCATGAACATGGTTGCCGAGGGTGTGAAAAGTTCAGCATCGGTGATTGAACTTGCTCACCGCCATGTCATTGAAATGCCAATATGCGAACAGGTTGCGGCGGTGTGTTCAGGGAAAGTAAGCGCGGCCGATGCGCTTCGTGCGCTTTTGAGCCGACAGAGCAAGAGCGAATTCGACTAGTTCGCTGCTTGGCTGTTTCGGCAATACTTGAAGCGTGAGTAACACTCCAGGACTGATCTCATCTATCTCACTGAGCGCAACAGTTCGTCCTGCTGCGCACGTGCTGGGCATTCGCGCTGGTGGTTGGCACGCCATTGTGAACGAACGTGGAGCAATCCGCATGGACGAAGAAGTCGACGCACTCGATTGGTATGTGGCCGCAGACGACCGCTGGCACAACCCGGCTAAAGAACCAAGTGTTCGGCAGACGCGCCGTGCCGGTGTTCCCGTTGTCGAAACACGGTTGCGCATTCCAAGTGGCGATGCTGTGCAACGCGTCTACGCAGTCGCCGACCACGGTGGCCTGCTGGTGATCGAAATCAGCAACGAATCCACACTTCCCATTGCCGTTGCCTTTACCAGAAGCGATATTTTGTCGTCACGTCAGCCAAGCCCGCTTGGGCCACAGGGTATCGATCTTCCGACCGGCAGTGTGGTGTTTCCTGTTGCGCACGGTTCGACTTTGCGTGTTGCGCTTGCCTCGTCGCGGGCAACGGGTGGCACCGTCAATCTTGAGCAGTTGCCATCCGGCGAACAGCTTCAACGCGGTTGGCTCAACAGCGTTGAGCGCGCGGGGTACGCAATTGTTGCAGACAAGTCGCTATCTCCACTGATTAATCGCTTACGCAGTGATGCGCTTGTGCTGAGCGGATATCACGAAAGTGAATGGGGCAGCGAGTTAGTTGGAGAAGATGCGACAGACGACGTTGCGTTCTTACTCACGTTGCACGAACTCGTTCGCATGGGCGAAAAAGTCAACCATCATCTTGAGCGAGTGGTCGACATTGTTGAAGCGTTGTTGCGGAAAAACAAAAAGTCTGCGGTAATTGAATGGGACGTTGAGCGCGCATTGTTCGCAGCACAGTGCATCCTTTGGGCGGTCGGTGAGCATCGTGCAGCCGGCGACGTACTTGCGTCTCAGCAACGCTTGGCCCATGCGTCTGCGTTGCCTAATGCAGCGCCAAAAGATATTCGAGTGGTTGCCTGGCTCGACGAGCAATTGGTGAGTCCGCGTCGCGAAGGTGGTGCATCGGTGTTGCGTTACGGCGTGCCACGTATGTGGTTGGGCGTGAACATGGAATGCCATCGTGTTGCAGCTTCACCAGAGCACACGGTTTCATACGGCATGCGTTGGCATGGCGAGAAACCTGCAGTGTTGTGGGAGACAAGCGGACCATTTGGTCTGCGACTTGATGCTGGAGCTACCGATGAGTCGTGGCATTCAGTAGAGGCAACTGGCGATGCACTGTTGGCAGGGTTTGTTGCACGGTGACCACATTGCCAACCATTGACCTCGAGCGCGAACTGCTGCTCACGGGTAAATCGTGCGTCATTGGTTTGGATGAAGTTGGCAAAGGTGCATGGGCAGGGCCGCTGGTTATTGGCGCTGCAGTACTCACTCGCGAAGTAATCGATGCGCAGAATGCCCCCGAGTTGATGGGCGGAGCACGAGACTCCAAGCAGTTGTCGGAAACAAAGCGCGAAGCCATATTTGATCATGTTGCTGCCACGTGCAAAACATGGGCAGTTGGTGCGGCCACGCATGAAGAGTGCGATCGCTTGGGTATGAATAAGGCTCAAAAACTGGCCACAAAACGTGCGCTCGAACAACTTGGAAAAGTTGTGGATTTGAAAACTGCAGCAGCAGTTATTGACGGCAAGTGGGATTTCGTTTCTCCGTTGGTTGGTCATGTGGTCGCGCATGTGAAAGCAGATGCCTCGTGCCTGTCAGTTTCCGCCGCATCGGTGTTGGCAAAAGTTTCACGAGATCGATTGATGCGCGAATACGCGTTGGACTACCCAATGTGGAGCTTCGACACGAACAAGGGTTACCCGTGTCCAAAACATCGCGTGGCGCTTCAGGGCTACGGCCCAAGTGCTATTCACCGGGTGTCGTGGGCGTTTATGGAAAATTACGTGCCCTGGCTTGAATCGGTGTCGTCGCCAGACATGTTGCCGGGGTTCCAGGCTTCGTGAACTTCGCGTAATGCTGGCGAGAGTCGTTGTAGGTGTCGCTTGCTAATTGCAGGCAAGTAACAGCGCACCGCCAGACCGCCCTGGTGGGGCTGTATTGCTCCGAAATACAAGCACCGTTGTAACGAACGTGAGAACGAATTGTTGGGGCTCTGCGTGAAGCTGAGGCCGATGTCGTTTGCAGTGGCGGCACAGTCCAATTCGTATCCTGCGGGAAACGTTTCAAAGCCCATCGCAATGCGGCGCAAAATCCACAACGCGCTTGGCCCAAGCACGGGTAACCAATACAGCTCGACATAGCGAGAAAATAATGATGCGCCAGCTTGGTCGACCACAGGATCAATCCAGGGCACAACGACAATGGTCGGTTGGGTGAGCAGTTTCGGTGATTGGTTCATTGGTCCGATGTGTGCGCCACCACCACGCCGTGGCACGATTTGTGTGTAACTCGGTTGCACTCTCTATGAACGATCTCACACCACGTATCGAACGCGCTCGCAACTTGTTGCGGAAAGCACAACGCGTCACAGCATTTACTGGTGCAGGTATTTCAACCGACTCTGGAATTCCCGATTTTCGTGGTCCAAACGGTTTGTGGACGAAGAATCCACTCGCCGAAAAAACTTCAACACTGAGTTATTACTTGAACGACCCAGAAGTGCGGAAAATAGCGTGGCAAAACCGTGCGCGCAATATGGCGTGGACAGCAGAACCAAACCGTGGTCATCAAGCATTAGTGCAACTGCAACAGCGTGGAGTGTTGCGCGCAGTGGCCACGCAAAATGTTGACGGTCTGCATCAAAAGGCGGGAAATCACCCTGAAATCGTGCATGAATTGCACGGCACCATGCATGTTGCAGTGTGTTGGGACTGCAAAGACACACAACCCATGCGTGCAGCAGTGGAGCGAGTGCTTGCAGGCGACGCCGACCCGAAATGTTTGCTGTGTGGTGGCATTTTGAAAAGTGACACCATCTTGTTTGAAGAGTCGTTGAAGCAACATGTCATTGAAGCAGCGTTGCTCGCAGCAGACGAGTGCGACGTATTGCTTGTGATTGGGTCATCGTTGCGCGTGTATCCGGCTGCAAACATCGTTCCGCGTGCCAAGGCCAACGGAGCACACATCATTATTGTGAATGGCCAGCCAACCGATATGGATCACTATGCAGACATCGTGATTAACGACGACATTGGCACGGTGCTTCCGCAAATCGTTGAATAATCGGGGCTGCGTGAATTCCTGACTGAATTGGTAGGGTATTAACCGGAGGTTCCCCCATGGCCGGTTTCCGCGACCTACTTGCGCAAGCAAAATCACAAATTACCGAGATCGACACGAACGAGGCAGCATCGCGTATTGCTGCTGGTGGTGTGATGGTGCTCGACGTTCGCGAACCAGATGAATACGAACAAGGTGCATTGCCAGACGCGTTGCATATTCCCCGTGGTCACCTAGAAGCTCAAATTGAAGGTCGCATTGTTGACAAGACAGCACCGGTGTTGGTGTATTGCGCAGGCGGTGTACGCAGTGCATTTGCCGCAAAAACGCTGAGCGAACTTGGATACACCAATGTGGTTTCTGTTGCTGGCGGTTTCGGTAAGTGGAAAGACGAAGGTCGCCCATGGCGCACGCCTGCTGTACTTACTGCAGAGCAACGCAATCGGTACCAACGACATATTTTGTTGCCCGAAGTTGGGGTTGAGGGTCAGTCGAAATTGTTGTCAAGCAAAGTGTTGTTGCTTGGCGCAGGTGGACTTGGTTCGCCTGCAGCGTTGTACTTGGCTGCTGCGGGAGTTGGCACCATCGGCATTGTCGACATGGACGAAGTAGATGCATCTAATTTGCAACGCCAAATTTTGCACAACATCGATCGCATCGGTGACCGCAAAGTGGAGTCGGCAAAGAAGACTCTGCAATTGCTGAATCCAGACGTGAAAGTGATTGCGTACGACACTCGTCTAGAAGCAAGCAACATCATGGACATCATTGCTGGCTACGACGTCATTGTGGACGGCGCTGACAACTTCCCAAGTCGTTACCTGCTGAACGATGCGAGTATCAAACTCGGCATTCCAGTTGTGCACGGATCCATTTTCCGTTTCGAAGGAATGGTTACCGTGTTCGATCCGAAGAATGGGCCGACCTATCGCGACATGGTTCCCGAGCCACCGCCAGCAGAACTTGCACCGAGTTGCGCAGAAGCTGGTGTGCTTGGCGTATTGCCAGGAATTGTTGGCTCAATTCAGGCATTGGAAACCATCAAAGTGCTGCTTGGTCTTGGCGATTCGTTGTCGGGCAGAATCCTTGCTATCGACACCACCGAGATGTCGTTCCGTACCTTCCGTTTGCGTCCAGACCCAAACAATCAGGTGACATATGCCAACCGCGATCGCATTGAAGTTCGCGACTTGGAAGGCGCATGCGCCCCTTGGCTTTCGCACTAATTAACTAGTATTTAGCCGTGGTGTCACGGTCCTTTGCCATCGTTGGCGCCGGCTTTTCAGGTGCTGTGGTGGCACGCCAATTGGCTGAAGCCGGGCACACAGCCACCGTTTTTGACACCCGCAACCATGTTGCTGGTAACTGCTTTACGAAGCGCCATGAATCTGGCGTCATGGTGCACGTGTATGGTCCGCACATCTTCCATACGCAACACGAGCACGTATGGGACTTCATCACGCGCTTTGGGGTGATGAAGTCCTACCGCCACACAGTGAGCGCCATGAGCGGTGGCAAGAAATATCAGCTGCCCATGAACCTCACGTTGATCAATGACTTCTTTGGCACCAACTTCACACCAGAAGAAGCCGAAGCGTTTATTACTGAAAAAGCAGACAAGACCATTACCAACCCGGTGTCGTTTGAAGACCAGGCATTGCGATTTGTTGGTCGTGAAATGTACGAAGCCTTTTTTAAGGGCTACAC
Source organism: Actinomycetes bacterium (assembly GCA_014190095.1). Classification (GTDB taxonomy): domain Bacteria; phylum Actinomycetota; class Acidimicrobiia; order Acidimicrobiales; family Ilumatobacteraceae; genus UBA3006. The sequence continues at coordinate 19,196 of BJFW01000021.1, forward strand.
AAAAAAGCAGTGGGGCGTTGAGCCAACAGAATTGCCAGCCAGCATTCTTGCTCGACTGCCATTGCGCTTCACTGCAGACAATTCGTATTTCAATCATCCGTTCCAAGGAATCCCAGAACACGGATACACACCAATAGTAGAAGCGATTTTGGATCACCCATCAATCACGGTGCATTTGTCAACTGCGTTTGACCCTGCGTCGTCAAATGCATATGACCACGTGGTGTGGACAGGACCAATTGATGCCTATTTTGGTTTCGAGCATGGCCGCCTTGGGTATCGCACGCTGGACTTCGTTCAAGAAGTGCAAGACGGCGACGTGCAGGGTTGCCCAGTGTTGAACTACTGCGATGAAAGCGTGCCGTACACACGCATTACCGAACACAAACATTTCGCACCGTGGGAACATCACGATAAGTCGGTGACGTACACCGAGTATTCGCGCTTGTGTGGCGAAACTGATACGCCGTATTACCCAATTCGCTTGGTTGAAGAAAAAGACCAATTGGTGAAATACGTAGAGCGTGCACGCGCGCAACAGGGAGTTACATTCCTCGGTCGCCTCGGCACATATCGTTATCTCGACATGGACGTCACGATTCACGAAGCCCTCAATGCTGCAAGTGGCATTCTTGAAGCAGTGAATACCAATAGTTCAATTCCATCGTTTTTCACCGACCCGTTGAGCGGCTCATAATGACGCAGTTGCTCCAACGTTTGGTTTTGCCAACTGAGACCACAACGGAGCCATTGTTGTATGCGCGTTTCGATGGCGTGACACGCGTTGTTCCCGGTGGAGCGGTGTTGCAAGATGGCGCTGAGGTGTCGTTTGATACCTCGTTTGGCGTGTTTGCTGCAGGACGCTGGAGTCGAATTACCACCGTGAATGCGCTCGCAGTTCGCGTGCGCGCATCTGGCATAGGAATCGCGCAAGTGGTCGGCGTAAGCGCGCGCGGGGAAACCGTGGTCGCTTCGGAGCCGTTGCCACAGGGCGAAGGAAGCCCTGTATTTATTGAGTTTTCGCTTCCGAACCTGCAGGCAACTCCCTACGGAACCTACTTCGTTCGGGTGTTGGCCCAAGGTGGAGAAGTGTGCATCACGGGCGGCGAATGGGTGAGTGCAGACGCGCCAGCACACGAAGTGAAGCTGTCGCTGTCCATCACCACCTTTAATCGCCAAGAGTACGTTCGAAAAACCGTCAGCAATGTGTTGGATCTTGAACGCAGCATTGACGTGCTGCGAGGACGTGTGCGTGTGTTCGTTGTGGACAATGCGCAAAACGTCACCTTTGATGTACCTGCAGACGCGCCATTGCAAGTGATGCCAAACGGCAACCTTGGTGGTGCAGGTGGTTTTGCTCGCGGTCTTATTGAATTGCGCAAACAGGGTTGGGCAACGCACGTGTTGTTCATGGACGACGACATCATGCTTGAGCCTGAAGCACTAGTGCGCACCATGGCGTTGTTTGGCAACGCGCGCGACCCAAAGTTGTGCGTACACGGCGCAATGCTCAGCGAAGAGCGCCCGTGGCTGCAGTTTGAAGCAGGGTCTGAATATTCATTCCGCTCCATTTATCCGTTGCAGGCGCTTGGCCGTGAGGACGATTTGCGGAAGCGTGAACTTGCCGTTGTCGACGCACCAGAAATTCCGTTTGATTACACCGCGTGGTGGTACACCGCGTTTCCAATTTCCATTACGAACGACAATCCACTTCCAGTGTTTGTTCGCGGCGACGATGTGGCGTTCGGTCTGATGCACACGGGCAAGCACAGCGTCACGCTGAATGGCGTCATTGTGTGGCACGCCGACTTCGGTTTGAAAAACAACCCAAGTTCGTTGTTTTACGAATCGCGCAACCTTGCTTTGGTCGACACGCTGGTGTTTGACAAGCATCATTGGTGGAACTTGGCATATCGCTTTGCATCATTTGGATTTCGCAACTTGTTTTCCATGCGCTATTCCAGTACCGAATACATGTTGAAGGGCCTTGATGCTTTCTTGGCAGGACCGAACGAGTGGATGAAGATTGATCACGCTGCGTTGCACGATGAACTGCGCAAATGTGCTGAAGAAAAACCAGCACCACTTACTCCGGAACTTGCAGCAATTGAGCCGCGTAAACCACGACACAAGGCACTGCGTGCATTTGGTTTCCTGTTTGCCATTGTTTTGGTGGGTGGGTACATCATTCCGCGTCCACTTCGCTTGCGTGGTTACGGAGTAGGTCCAATTGATGCTCGCGCGGTTGGTGTTGCCACCTTGCGCAATCGCATTTTGTATCGTCACGATCGCATTGCCGATGGCTATGTGGTGGAACGCGATACGAAGCGGTTCTTTTCGTTGCTTGGTCAAGTCGCAAAGTCGATTATCACCATTGCGTTTTCGTATGGCCGTCTGAAGCGCGAGTATCGCGCCATGTACCCAGAAATGGTCAGCACCGCAGCGTGGGAAGCTCGATTTACTGCTGGGATGAAGCGCTAAGAAGTGCCATCCAGGTTTCGCGATTAATCACGCCCGATTGCTTGAGTCCAACCGTCTTCTGGAATCGCTTCACTAAGCGGAGCGTTCCAGATCCGAACACGCCATCGGCTTTTACCTTCACCTTCAACACTCGGGCGAGTGCGGTCTGCGCAGTGGCCACCGTTGCGTGTTTCATGCCAAATTTCAAGGTGATGGTTGATGGGTCAATACTCAATACTGCAAGAACTGCATCGTCGGCAATGCCATCAACTACAAAACCATTGTTGGTTTCCAACTGTGACACCCATGCAGCAGTGCCTTTGCCAAATACGCCGTCTACAGCAATGCGCTTCTTCTTCGGCAACTTGAAGTACGTGTTCAATTGGGTTTGCAGCAATCTCACATTGTCACCTCGGTCGCCTCGAGCCATTGGCACGCCAAGCGGAACGATGGTTGCAGTGCCGCTCGCGATTGAGCCGTTAGCACGCAGCGCATCGAGTTGATTTCGAATGAAGAGCGCGAATTGAGCACGTCCGGTATTCGTGAGGTGGATGTCATCTCTAAACCAGCGGCCTTGCGTTGGGTCACTACTTGCTGCATTCCAGTCCAACACTGAAACATTTGGATAGCTGTTTGCGGCATTGGCAAGGACCGCGTTTGACAGCGCATAGTTGCGCGAAGTGCGACGTGTTGACAAGTTGATAAAGATCACGCGCTGAATTCCGCGCGCATTCAATGCATTGACGACTTGATCCACGTCTGACTGCAACGTGTTTGGGTCATCGTTGTAGCCAAGCTGAATAATCGCAACGTTTGGGTATTGCTCAGGAGTAAGCGAATTGATAATTGCAGGAGCGTCTGGTAGTCCGCTGGCAGCGGCAACACAACTTGGTCCTACCATGCAGCGATTAGACAGTGCTTGGTAATTCATGGTCGGATACGCAGGTGTTACAACGGCGTTGAATTCGGCTGTCATGCTTTCACCAACCGAGTCGCCAATAAACAGGAATGATCCAACAGGTGGGGCATCAAAAGGTGCGCTCAACACGCTCGTCGTTTCAAACCATGGTGCAGGAATGTCGAACGTGGTCTTAAATGCCCATCCTGAGACAGTTACGCTGCCAGCAGTGCCGTTAATGGTGACGCTGGTGGCGTATCCATTCCAATCGCCACCGAGTCCGTCATGGTTTGTGACAACGGAAGTCAATGTTCCAACTGCTGGGTACTTGGCCTGAATTGTTGCTGCTGAAAACACACGCGTCCATACGAGAAGCGAGTTCACGGGTTCGCTTGCCAAATCTCCTGGGTCCACTTGGGCGGGGAATGTGCCACCGGCGGTTCGACCGCCATTACTGGACGTGAATTCGGTTCGCGATGGCAGGCCTTTTGGTGTTAACACCACAACGCCAGCAGTTTCGGCAATGGCCTGATCGGTGTATGGATGTTCGAGTTCAATTGGGTTTGCATTGATTGATTCGCGCAACAGCGCGCCGCCGTACACCTGACAATCCTGCGTATCGCACGTGCGCGCAAGCCCTGCGTACCTGTTCTCCGTTGCCGAATACGAACGAGCTGCTACTGCTTGCGCGCGCAGTGCGTTCATTCCTGCGCCACCTGCAGCAGCACCCCATTCAGCAGGAGATTCACGAGGCACAACGCCTCGTAGGTAGCTTTCAATCGACGTTGCGTTGATGGTGCGGTTTTCGCCTCGCGAGTTATTTACGGCACGCACTTCGCCGCGGTAGTAACGAATTTTGAATTTCGTTGAACCTGTTCGTGGTTCGCACAAACCAATGAGCTGTGTTGGAGCAGCCGCTGGATCTGCGCCAACGGTGGTGGAAAACGATGCAACATTTTGCACGTCTCCGATCAACGAGAAACCTTCTGCAGCCGGGTCCGCTCCTGCAGTTGCGCAGCGACGCTCTTGAGTGCCCCACACGCGATACACGCGGTTAGCAACCTCGCGGGCAACGAGTGAGCCCCACGTGCGACCAGGGGTTGGGTCTTGCAGAAACACAGCGTTGTTAGCGTCGGAAATAACTGCTGTCTGCGCGTTGTTCATTGCACTTAACCAGGTGGTCATTTCTTGGCCAGGGTCGGCAAGTGAGCCAAGGGTGTTTCCTGTTGCGCCGCCGTAATAGAAATTGAGAATGGCATCCCACGACCATCCGTACACCGTGGCGTAGCCATACGAGCCGTATTGACTCATTCCGCGTCCATGGCCGTATCCGCGGCCATCAATTTGAATGGCGATGGGCAACTGACCATCATCAGCCTGTACTGGTACGACAACGGTGGACAGCAGAGTGGCGCTGCTGACGAGTACGCAAAGAACTGCAGAAAATTTGTGGGGGACGCGCATAGTGAGAAATCTCCTCAATGGCTTCGTGCCAGTCTACCGATAGGTATCGGCGTGGTTGGGTCACCCTTGAGCGCTATTTACGCGGTTTCACTGGCTGCGGGCAACACGTCTCGTTGTTGCACCATAACGCCAATGAGCACAAGGGACATCCCAAGCAAGTCAATCAGAGTTGGAGTCTGATCAAGAAAGAAAAATCCAAACACCACTGCAGTCACAGGAAGTAACGCAAGGAGAACTGAAAATCGACGAACAGGAATTTTGCGCATGATTGACTGCTCAATTCCATAGCCGAGGGCATTTGAAAACAAGCCAACTAACAGACAGGCAAAAAGAATTGAAGGAGAGCTCCATGCCGGTCCACTATTTGCTGCACCAAACGGGGCAATAACGACAGCACCAATTGCAAGCCCAACGCCGAGCCCAGAAACACCACGATTCAGTTGGGCAACTTTTGAACCGATCACAATGTATGCGCCCCAACATGCAGAGGCGAGGAAGATAAATAACAATCCAAGTGGTTCGTTGCCGAGCTCAAATCCTGAAAGGATGAGAACTCCAATTGTGGCTAATGCAAGTGCAAGTGCGTTACGACGAGTCTTTGTTTGAAATGCAGCAACGCAAATAGGCCCAATGAATTCAATCGCCACACCTTTGCCTAAGTCCAAACGATCGATTGCCAAATAAAACGTCAGGTTCATGAGTGCAACTGAGATACCAAATGCCGCTGCCGAAATGAGTTCGCTACGCGACCATCTTCCTTGGCGGATCAGTCGCGGTGCAGAAAAGATAATCAGAATCAACGACGCAGCAATGACACGCAACCATGCAACGCTTTCTGGTGCCACGCGGTCAAACAAACGGAATGCAATGACTGCGCCAATGTATTGCGCGCTTGCCGAACAGATGAAGAACAACTCGGGCGGTAAACCGCCAACTCGGGTACTCAGCGATTTCTGCGCGAGTGGTGCAGAGTTACCGCTCAATCGAACAAGTCAGGATCTGTTGCGCAAATTTCTTGAAACAAGGGTTGAAACTGGAACCAACCTGCATCTGCGAAACCCGTGAGTTGCTGTGTGTATGTTGCCGAGTCATGGTCAATGAGTTTTGGTGTTCCCGCTGCTTCGGCAAGTAGCTGTGCTTGGCAACTGCGGTCCATGGTGATGAACCAAAATGCCGCTGCTTCAACCGTGGTGCCAACGGTGAACAAACCGTGGTTTTGGTGAATGGCTGCTTTTCCTGTTGGAAACAGTGATGCGAATTCTTCGCCTGCTGCAACTTCGAACACCACTTTGCCACCTTGTTCAGAAATGACGGTGTGGTCGTTGTAGAAAATGCAGGCGTCTTGTGTGATTGGGTCGAGCTTGCGACCAAGTGAAGACCATGCTTTGCCATAGGTGGAGTGCGCATGTGCTGCACCAATTACATCTGGCCGTGCTTTGTGAATTGCTGCGTGCAACACAAACGCTGCACGGTTCACTGGTTGCGTTCCGTACACCACGTCGCCGTCATGATTTACCAAGATGAGGTCACTGGTTTTCATATGGCGGAAACTTTTGCCAAATGGATTCACCCAGAAGCAGTCCGTAAATTCTGGGTCACGTGCAGTGATGTGTCCGGCAACTCCTTCGCCGTATCCAAGGCGACCAAACACGCGAAGCGCAGCAGCGAGACCAATTTTTCGCGCTCGGCGTTCGTCTTCAACTGAGTCGTATTGTGGTCGACCAATTGATGCCAATTCGCGTGGCTTCAGTTCGACTCCGTCAATCATGCGGGTGCTGTTCTCGGTTGCGGTCATATAGCAAGGCTAGCCATGCGACAATTTGGACTCCATCTCGTAACCTAGACCCATGGCTGAAACCCCTCGCGAGCGCCAAACTGACTCTGGCATCACCATTAATCCGTTATACACAGCCGAATCGCTGGGTGCATTCGACCCCTCGACAGCGCTTGGCGCACCCGGCCAACAGCCCTACACCCGCGGCATTTACCCGACCATGCACCGCGACCGGTTGTGGACCATGCGTCAATACGCAGGCTTCGGCAGTGCAGCAGACACCAACCAACGATTCAAGTTTTTGCTCGAGGCAGGTCAAACAGGTCTGAGTTGCGCCTTCGACTTGCCAACACAAATGGGTTACGACAGTGATCACGCGCGTTCGGCTGGTGAAGTTGGAAAAGTTGGTGTTGCCATCGACTCACTCGACGACATGCGCACACTGCTTGCCGACTTGCCGCTTGACAAGGTGACCACTTCAATGACCATTAACTCAACGGC
>BJFW01000022.1:0-23441 GCA_014190095.1 Actinomycetes bacterium
CGCGTGACAACCGTTGTTACTGGCCCCATGCCAGATGCCGACCAACCGAGTGCATAGAAGCAATACACAACAAAAAGTTGCCACCGTTGCTCAACGAAGCGCATCGAAAACAATGCGACAGCAGCGACCGTTGCACCGCCGATGATCATGATTCGCACATCGTGCTTGGCGATGAACTTGGCGATCGGAATGCCCGAAACTCCACCAACTAAGAAAAAGAACGTTGTCGCTAACGAAATCGACGAAACCGACCAGCCGAGCTCACGACTGAATGCCTGCAGATATACAGCCAGACCATAAAAACCCAGACCCGATGAAAACGTGAGCAGAATAAAGCAGGCGCAGACCACCCACCAACCTGGAAACTTAGTCGTTTGAGTGAAAATACTTTTTGCCACTACGAATTCTGCAATTCATTTATGGCCGCTGCGAGTCGGTGATCCCGCGACGTCACAGTGCGTCCTTTGTCGTGGCTACACAGGCTGATCTCAACAACGTTCCACGAGTTTGACCAGTCGGGGTGATGATCTTGCTCTTGCGCCAATTGAGCAACCTTGGTCATGAAAGCGAAGGCTTCGCGAAAAGTCGGAAACTCAAACCTGCGGTAAAGAGAATTGTTCTGCTCTACCCACCCCGCGGTCATGCAAGTGGTGCATGACAGGCAACTGACCCGTTTCCACGCAAGGTCGGAGTCGGTCGCTCTGATGCGCAACGCTCTGCCAGTTCGGGTGAAAGCGTTGCACGTACATGGCACCGCGTATGAAAGCGGCAACCGCTTGGCGGATTTGCGGGGCTAGGTAATTCTCCCTGCAACACGATGCGCTTGCGCGAACGCTCCACTACCGGATCGGGAATTGGTACGGCTGAAAGTAGCGCTTGGGTGTACGGATGCTGCGGGTTGGCAAAGACGTCAGCAACGGGACCAGATTCAACAATTGAGCCCAGGTACATCACTGCAATGTCGTCTGCAACATGCTGAACCACTGAGAGGTCGTGCGATACGAACAAATATGAGAGGCCTAACTTTTCTTGCAATTCAGCAAGCAAATTAAGCACGCCTGCCCTAACGCTGACATCCAATGCGGAAACAGGTTCGTCAAGAACCACAAGTTGTGGGTTTAGTGCCAAGGCACGCGCAATTGCGATGCGTTGACGTTGGCCGCCGGAAAATTCCGAGGGGTAACGACTCGCATGATCGGGGTTGAGGCCAACAAGCGAAAGAAGCTCAGAGATACGAGCGTCTTGTTGATCGCGCGGGACCTTAAATGCGCGCAATGGCTCTGCAATAGCATCACCAATTGGCAAACGTGGATCAAGCGATGCAAAAGGATCCTGAAACACAATTTGCAAATCTTTCCGCAGTTGCAATCTCTCCTGTTTCGACAATCCCGCAACATCGCGACCAAGAACCGTTATTGAACCCGCTTCAGGTGCAACGAGGTTCATGATTTCAAGCAATGTGGTTGTCTTGCCGCAACCCGACTCTCCTACCAAAGCAAGGCTTCGACCTTTACGAAGCGTTAGGTCTACAGCATCCACCGCGAATATTGATCCGACTCTTCGACGAAGGACAGAACCCTTCATCATTGGAAAGGTCTTGTTCAGAGCCTTGACCTCTAGAACGGTTCCAGAACTTACTTCGCGATTTGTGATGTGGGCAGGACCTTCAACAAACAGTTTTCCTGCGGCTTGGATTTGAGGAATTTCAGAATGCCGATGACAGGCGGTCATTCTTCCTTGCCCGCGATCTAGTAATTCTGGAATTGCGCTATTGCAAGCTTCTATTGCTGCAGGACAGCGTGGTGAAAAGGCACATCCAATTGGTAGGTCAACAGGAGATGGTGGGGATCCCGCGATGGACGCGAGGCGCGAACCTGATGCTGCGTCAATTCGCGGAATCGAACGCAATAAGCCAATTGTGTATGGCATTGCAGGATTCGCATACACACCATTGACGTCGCCAACTTCAACGATTTTGCCCGCATACATAATTGCTACGCGGTCGGCAAGCCCTGCGACAACACCCAAGTCGTGAGTTACCAACACAATGGCCGCGCCCGTGATGTCACGAGCACGTTGCAAAACTTCAAGAATCTGAGCCTGCACCGTAACGTCTAGTGCAGTTGTCGGTTCATCAGCCAAAAGAACTTTTGGCTCATTGGCAATCGCCAAAGCGATCATTACACGCTGACGCATTCCACCAGAAAATTCGTGAGGATATGAATTCACTCGTTCGTCTGGTCGGGGGATGCCCACGATGTCCAGCAGTTCAATTGCTCGCTTTAACGCAGCTTCTTCGGTTACATCTTTGTGAATCAGAATTGCTTCTGCGATCTGATGTCCAATTGTGCGTACTGGATTTAGTGCTGAGAGCGGGTCTTGAAAGACCATCGCAATATCACTGCCACGAAATTTGGACATTTCTTCATCCGATAGCGACAGAAGATTCTTTCCTTTATACAAAATCTCGCCACTCACACGTGCTGTTGGCGGCAGAAGACCGATCATTGAAAGCGAAGTAACCGACTTTCCAGAGCCCGACTCTCCAACTAATCCCAGAACTTCTCCCGGACGAATATCAAGACTCAGATCGCGAACCGCCTGCACAGTTCCAGACTCACTGGGGAATGACACCGAAAGATTTCGGATTTGGATAATTGCTTCGCTCATGACTTGGCTCCGGTAGCGGCACCAGGATCAAATGCATCGCGCAAGCCGTCGCCTATAAAACTGACTGAAAGAACCGTGAGCACCAATGCTCCACCTGCGAAACAGAATAACCACGGGTACGTGAGCGCGGAGTTGGTGCCATCTGCGATGAGACTGCCTAATGAAACGTCTGGAGGCTGAATTCCAAAACCCAAATACGAAAGCCCAGTTTCACTCAAAATCGTCCCCCCTACATCCAAAGTCGCCGAAATGATGAGGATCGAAGCAACGTTTGGAATCAAGTGACGGAAGACGATAGTTCGCGTAGGCACACCCATATAACGTGCCGCTCTAATGAAGTCGCGTTCTCGCAAACTCATTGCCATGCCACGAATAATTCGGCTCGTAATCATCCAGCCAAACGCTGCTAGCAGCACCACGAATATGAGCCATGTTTTTCCTCGGTACAACGGAGACATCACTGCAATCAGTAGAAACGATGGAAGTACGAGAAGTAGATCAACTACCCACATCATGGCCTTGTCAATCTTTCCTCCGAGATAACCGGCAAATGCACCGACTATTGCTGCAATTCCAGTAGAGAAGAAGGCCACAAGAAGTCCAATAATGAGTGATTTCTGCAGTCCACGCATGGTCAGTGCAAACACATCGCCACCAATTTGCGTTGTGCCGAACCAATGTTCCCTCGATGGAGGTTGCAACATATAGAGGAAATCCAAATCGTCCCACTTGTACTTACTGAAGTACGGGCCTAAAAATGCAAGTAAAAAAATAAGACTCAAGTTAATGAGACCAAAGACTGCCAGCTTGTTGCGCATGAAGCGCTTCCTAACCAACTGGCCACGAGTTAAGCGCAAAACTTCAGTCATCGCAGTCTCACTCGCGGATCAAGAGCTGCAGTAATAATGTCGGCCAAGAACCCCGACAACAGTACGAGTACTGATGAAAATAAAATTACTGATGCAGTGGAATTAACGTCATTTGCCTGAACTGAATTAATAAACCATTGACCCATACCGTTCCAACCAAAAATTGTTTCCGTAAATGCAGCCCCCGTGATCAGCAATCCGAACGAGTAAGCAAAAAACGTTGTGAGCGGAAGAATCGCCACGCGCAGTCCGTGCTTGAATAATGCCTGACGTTTTGTCAATCCCTTTGCACGTGCGGTACGCAGATGATCGCTGCTCAAAACATCCAGCATTGCATTTCGTTGATAACGAGAATAGAAAGCAATTCCACCTAATGCGATTGACAGGGTGGGAAGAATTAGATGCTGAAGACGATTCACAAATGAGGAAATTCCTGCTCCCTGAAATTCGGGCGAATATTCACCTACGGTGTAAATCAACGTGTACCCAAGTTTGTTATTCAGATTGATCGCACCAAACTTGAGTAAAAGCGCAATAAGGAACACTGGGGCTGACAAAAAAATGTAAGAAGCAATACTGAAGTAGCGATCAAAGGGTTTGTATTGCCGAACTGCACTCACCACACCGGTAATTACTCCAATTACCGAGCCAAGGATTGAGCCGATCAGCAAAAGGCGAAGACTTACCCAAATTCGACGACTAATCTCGCTGTTTACGCTCTTTTCATTCAACGTTGTTCCAAGGTCACCCTTCACCACCCCACTCACCCATGTGAAGTACCTCTCAACCACTGGGGTCTTGTTATTCATGTTGAGGGCTGTGAGTTTGCTGTCGATTGAACTAGCCGGGACGGGCGGATTACGACCCTCGTAGTTGGACCGAGGGTTTAGGGCGCTAGCCGCTAGGAAATAGCCCAAAGTTGAGGCAAGCACGACGAGAAGGAGAAAGTTCAAGAATCGCTTATAGATGTAGTTGGCCAAGGGTTTCCCTTACAAAAGTGCTGTCGGCGGTTTTCTTTACCGCCCCGAGAGTATATGGTAAACAACGGGTAAACAAAAAGTTGCTGGTGCTTTTGCCTGCAACACAACAAAGGAGAAAACATGAGTAAGCGCGGGATCCGCAGGATTGCCGTTGCCGCCGCTGTTGCCATCCTTCCTGTAGTTAGTGCTTCGGTTCCCGTAAGCGCTGCACAAGGAGATGGCAATGGTCCGGACGTCAACGAACAACCTGTAGCAAAGTTAAAAAAGGGTGGAACGTTTATTTGGGCTATTAACAACATCCCAGACAACTTCAACACCAGTCACGTCGATGGAAACACTGCTGACACGAGTTACATCATGGGCGCGACTCTGCCAGGATTCTTCACTGTTGATAAGACTGGTGCACTCGTAGTTGATACAAACTACGCGAGCAAGGTTGAACTCACTTCGAAGAAGCCACAGGTTGTCACGTACACATTGAACCCAAAGGCTGTGTGGAGTGATGGTAAGGCTGTTGGCCTTGCTGACTTTGTTGGCATGTGGAAAGCGAACAATGGCTCGAATGAAGCCTACGAGTCGGTTTCAACCACAGGTTATGAAGACATTGCCTCAGTAAAAGCTGGTAAGGCAAAGAACCAGGTAGTCGTAACGTTCAGCAAGATCTACGCCGACTGGCAAGGACTCTTCGGTGGACTGCTTCCTGCATCGGTTACAGCAACACCAGAAGCCTTCAACAAGTCGTGGTTGACTGCACCAACGGTTACAGCTGGACCATTTAAGTACTCGTCAACTGACGTTGCTGGTTCAACTGTGTCAATTGTTCCAAACACCAAGTGGTGGGGTGCAAAGCCTGTATTGAGCAAGATCGTTTACCGTGCAATTCCACCTGCAACGCAGCTTGATGCACTGGCAAACGGCGAAGTTGATTACATCGACATCGGGCCAAACGCAACCAACTATCAGCGTGCAAAGGACTTGGCCGGTATTTCCGTTCATGTTTCAAAGGCTCCTAACTACCGACACATGACATTTGGTTCGGCAACTGCAATCAGTTCTGATAAGACCATTCGTCAGGCAATCATGATGTCAATTGATCGCAGCACCATTGCTAAGGCAATGATTGGACCAATCGATCCAACTGCAAGTTCACTTGACAACCACGTGTTCGTAAAGGGTCTCTCCTGCTACACCAACAACGCTGGCATTTATGGAACCCAAAACTTGCAGAGGGTCAACACCATGTTGAACGCTGCCGGTTGGAAGGGAAGCCCACGTAAGAATGCGGCAGGTCAAGAGTTGAAGATTGCAATCACCATTCCTTCAGGCGTTCCAACCAGCGCTCAGGAAGCTCAGTTGATGCAAGCAATGTTGGCTCCAGCCGGAATCACATTGACCATCAACGTGGTGCCACTTGCAGACTTCTTTGCCAAGTACATCACACCAGGAAGCTTCGAAATGACCGTGTTCTCATGGATTGGAACCGTATTCCCAATCTCTGGTGCCACAGGCATCTTGACCACAACTGGTGAACAGAACTTCGGAAAGATTGGCAATGCCGCAATTGACAAGTTGTTCACTGCCGCTAACCAGGAACTCGATCCTGTGAAGCGCTGTGCACTTGCCAACAAGGCTGACAAGCTTGTCTGGGAAGAGGGTCACTCGATGATCACCTACCAGCGTCCAAACGTGACTGCAAAGGACAAGAACCTTGCCAACATGGGCTCGTGGGGTTTCACCAGCCTTGACTACACCAAGATTGGTTTCACCAAGTAGTCCAGTAGTTCAGCAATTAGTCAATAATGGAGGGACGACCCGAAAGGGTCGTCCCTCTTTTTATTTCTCTCTTCAAAGGTTGTAAGTCTGTAGATGACAAAACTCATTTCACGTCCGCGCGACATTCGGGTGATCGCAATCTCGCGACTCATATCCGAAATGGGTGATGAAATGGCTCTCATCGCTTTGCTATTCCGAGTGAAGTCATCTGGACCTACAGCGGTCTCTGCAATTTTTGCACTCTACGCACTTTCCCGAATACTTCTTGCACCATATTCAGGATCTGTGGTTGATCGATTTCCTACTAAGCGACTCATCACCATTATCTCAATGATTCAGACATTGATAGCAATGTGTCTAGCACTATCGCATGGAGCAGTGCTGTACCTGTTTGTGTTTTTGCTTGCGGTTGGAGGCTCAATTATCGCACCAGCATGGCAGGCGCTAATCCCTACTCTCGTTCCTTCCAAGGATTTAACACGAACCTACGCGTTCATCCAGACACACAGGTCGTTTGCAATTGTTCTTGGATCTGGATTTGGTGGTTTTCTTGTCTCATGGTTTGAGCCTTCAACAGCACTACTCATTAACGCATTGACATTTTTCATTGTTGGAATTTTTGCTGCAACCCTACAAAACGACAGAACACCCGGTCTCACAAAGATCACTCAGCGTGACTCGATTCGTGGATTCAAACAGTTGCTCAGTGCTCCGGTTCTTGTTTCTTCAATCATTTTGTTAGCTGCATTCAATTTGTCTGCTGGCGTAAATGAAGTCCTCGGGATTTTCCTCGTAACTGACATTTTGAATGGAACAGCCGCGCAATATGGGCTAGTCATGGCCTCGCTTGGTCTCAGCATGGTGGTAACTGGTTTTGTATTAAGCCGCAAAACCATTGCACTAAAGGACACAACGTGTCTCATTTTTTCTGCGATCACCTCGGCGTCGGGAATGTTCCTCTACGGCCTTTCACCAAATGTCTTCATCGCAATGGTGGCCTTTTGGGTTAACGGTGCAGGACTAACTGGCTTGCACGCATTTGGAACGCCAATCATTGTTCGTCACACCTCGGAGGATGAACGTGGCAGAGTCTTTGCTGCATCTTCTTCAATCACGACTAGTGCAGTTTTGCTGTCAACTGGACTTGCTGGATTGATCGGTACGCATGCACCCATTCGACTTGCAATTACTGTCTCTGCACTTACTTGCGGAATTTCAGCCTTGTATGCAGGCACACGAATCGTTCGTGCAGAAAAAAATCTTGAGCAATTAGAGTCTGCTACTAAGCAGTAATTGCATACGCGGCGTAGCCGTCGCGTTCAAGTTCGTCAGCCAACTCTGGGCCACCACTCTTCACGATGCGGCCCTTTGCCAAAATGTGCACAAAGTCAGGCTTTAGTTCCTCAAACAAACGGCTGTAGTGCGTAATGACCAACGCACCCATTCCGGTTTCGTTCGTGGCGTCTTCAACGCGTTTTGCACAGTCGCGCAATGCGTCAATATCGAGGCCCGAGTCCAACTCATCCAAGATCGCGATCTTTGGCTTCAACACTGCGAGTTGCAACGTTTCGTTGCGCTTCTTTTCGCCACCTGAGAAATCCACATTGACGGCACGATTCACCAGTTCGCTATCAAAACTGATTCGCGCGGCTTCTTCATTGATGGTCTTGTTCAAGTTTGGCAATGTTGCATGACGTGCTACCAACGCTTCGCTGAGCACTTCGCTCAGCTTTACGCCAGGCACTTCGGTTGGGTACTGCATCACCAGATGCAAGCCAGCAACTGCGCGTTGCCAAGTTGGCATTGCCAACACATCTTGCCCATCAAGTTTCACTGAACCACCTGTTACCTCGTAGCCAGGCTTGCCCATGATTGCGGCAGACAAAGTGGACTTGCCAGCGCCATTAGGACCCATGACTGCATGCACTTCTCCACTATTAATGGTGAGAGTGATGCCATTGAGAATCTGTGTACCGCCAACCGATACATGCAGGTCGCGAATTTCAAGCGTGCTCATTTGGCTTCTCCAACCGAAATCATCACTTCACCGTTGACAACGTTTGCCTCGTACACCGGCACTGGCTGTGTTGCAGGAAGCGTATTTGGAACACCCGTTACAAGGCTGAAGGCGCTTCCATGCTTGATGCACTCGAGCTCTTTTGAATCGCACAACACATCGCCATCTGAAAGCGACACGTCGGCGTGGCTACAGCGATCGCCAATTGCATACACATCATCGTTAATGCGAACGACGGCAATGGCTCGCCCATTCACAGTGAACTTACGAACCTTGCCCGACTCAATTTCGGAAAGCTTGCATACGACAACTGCACTCATTTTGCGCCTCCCAGTTTGGCAATCACTTTGTCGCGAATACCTGCGAGGAATTCTGACTGTGGAAGTCGATCAATTACTTCGTCAAAGAATCCAAATACCACAAGGCGCTCAGCAATTTCAGGTGGCACTCCACGGCTTTCCAAATAAAAACGTTGATCGTCATCAATTGGCCCAACGGTGCTTGCGTGACTGCACTTCACGTCGTTGGTTTCAATCTCAAGGTTTGGCACGCTTTCGGCCCATGCACCTCGCGAAAGAGTGAGCGTGCGATTGGTCTGGAAAGCCTCAGTCTTCGTGCCGTTTTCGGTGATCTTGATGAGTCCTGTGTACACGCTCTTCGATGTGTCTTTCACGGCACCTTTGAACAAAAGATCGCTATGTGTGCGTGGCGCTTCGTGAACTTGCAAGGTGCGGAAGTCGTGCATCTGTGTGCCGTCGGCAAAATACAAAGCGGTTTGCTGTGCACTTGCACCCTGACCAACTAGACGAACTTCAGCACGCATGCGCGCGTAATCGCCGCCAAGTGCAACGGTGAATAAGCGCACGTTGCTGTCGCGCTCGCCTACTGCAACCTGGTGACCAATTTGCCAGGTGTTCTTACCAAGTTCGTTAATTGCCAAGTAGGTCACGCGCGCAGATTGCGCAGCGTGAACTTCCACTACTGGAATCACAAGCGAGTGCACGCTGTCTGCAGAAGTGAACCGCTCGACCACAACGATCTCGC
This sequence comes from Actinomycetes bacterium, assembly GCA_014190095.1. Classification (GTDB taxonomy): domain Bacteria; phylum Actinomycetota; class Acidimicrobiia; order Acidimicrobiales; family Ilumatobacteraceae; genus UBA3006. The sequence goes on from BJFW01000022.1 coordinate 9,354, forward strand.
TGTTCTCAGCCGCGTCAATAACCAAACGTGGGTACGCAACAACGCCGGACTTGTCAACTGAATGGGTAATGACCACGGTCTGCGTGTGCACTTTGTTCTTGCCAATGTGCAAGGCAATGACATCAGGAGTGTCAGTGTTCAACTGCGCAAACATGTCTGGCTGCACATGCATGCCAGCGCCAACAAGTGCGGTTGCAGCAATGCCTGTTAGTTGCACACCCTCGCCACCCTCAACGGTTGTTGTCAGCTTGCCCGTAGCAAACTTCGACATGTCGAGCTCGTCAATGCGGCTATAGCGCCAAATCTCTTCTTCTGTGCTGGGGAGTGCAAGTGCGGAGGTCATTTATCTTTCTTCTTTTTCTTATCGCGAAGTTTCTTTTTGTTTTTGCGCTTGTCGTTCATGTCGGCAACAACTTCGCCGAACACAGCATTGATAATTGCTTCGGCTTCATCCAAAACCGCCGCTGCAGTTCCGTCATCCAAACTTGCTGGTGCTACTGGAGTTGCCGGTGGAACGAGCGACCCGTGAGCCCAAGCAACATCAGCCATACGTGGCTCGTACTTTTCGCAATTCTCTGGGCAACGCCATGGCGCATCTGGTGCTAAGTCGAGGTTGCACTTTCGAACTGTGTCACCGCTTGCATATGTGCGACTTTCAAAGTTCTTGCACTCCGACCTCATGGACATAACTTCAGTATCTCGGTGAAAAGCTGGTGTTACTCAGCCAACCGAGCCTTCCATTTGCAATTCAATGAGGCGGCTCCACTCAACGGCGTATTCCATTGGCAATGTGCGGGTTACAGGCTCGATAAAGCCGTTCACCACCATGCCCATTGCCTGTTCCTGAGTAAGACCACGGCTCATCAAATAGAACAACTGCTCATCAGCAATTTTGGACACGGTTGCTTCGTGACCAATTTGTGCATCGCGCTCGCCCACTTCCATGTACGGGAAGGTGCGACTTTCTGACTGATCGTCCAAGATAAGCGCGTCGCACTGCACGTGGCTCTTGCAATTAGTTGCGCCTTCTTCAATGCGCACGAGTCCGCGATAAGTGGTGATGCCCGAATCTTTAGAGATTGACTTCGAAACGATCTTTGATGAAGTCTCTGGTGCAGCGTGCACCATCTTCGCTCCAGCATCTTGATGTTGGCCAGCGCCTGCATACGCAACCGACAACACTTCGCCCGTTGCCTTTGGTCCCATGAGATACACACTTGGGTACTTCATGGTCAGCTTGGAGCCGATGTTGCCATCGATCCATTCCATGTGTCCTTCTGCTTCAACACGTGCACGCTTGGTTACCAAGTTGTACACGTTTGGCGACCAGTTCTGAATGGTGGTGTACGTAACGTGCGCACTTGGCTTGACGATGATTTCCACAACTGCAGAGTGCAACGAGTCGTTGGTATACACCGGTGCAGAGCAACCTTCGATGTAGTGAACCTTTGAACCTTCGTCAGCAATGATGAGCGTGCGCTCGAACTGGCCAGCATTTTCGCTGTTAATACGGAAGTACGCCTGCAATGGCATTTCGCATTCCACACCTGGTGGAACATAAATGAACGAGCCACCCGACCACACCGATGTGTTGAGCGCGCTGAACTTGTTGTCGCCCATTGGAATGACTGAGCCGAAGTACTGCTTTACCAAGTCTGGATATTCGCGAAGCGCGGTGTCCATGTCGCAGAACAAAATGCCTTGCTCTTCCAACTCAATACGGTTGCGGTGGTACACCACTTCCGAGTCGTACTGCGATGTAACGCCTGCAAGGTACTTACGCTCGGCTTCTGGAATGCCGAGCTTTTCGTACGTGCGTTTCATTTGTTCTGGCAAGTCTTCCCACTCATCGGTCTGCGCAGTTGCCGGCTTCAAGTAATAGAAGATGTCCTGGAAGTCGAGGTCTGGCATGTTGATGTCGAACCACGGAGCCATTGGCTTACGTTCAAACGTCTTCAGTGAGCGCAATCGCATGTCGCGCATCCACTTTGGTTCACCCTTCCACCACGAGATCTGCTCGACCACTTGTTCGTTCAAACCCTTTTCAGGCTTGAAGGCATACTCGGCGTCGTCGCTCCAACCGAGGGAGTACTTGCTGAGATCGAGGTCAAATGCAGTCACAATGGGCTCCCTAACGGGTTGGGTAATTACTACTACCGCCATAGTAACAATTACTCAACCCCATGCCACATCGGGCTCACAGATAGCGTGACTATCTCTTATGGAACGCTTTGGCCTTGTCGGCTTGCCCAATGCCGGCAAGTCATCTTTATATAACGCACTCACGAATGGTGCTGCCTTGGCGGCCCCCTACCCCTTTGCCACCAAGGACCCAAACATCGGTGTGGCCAAAGTGCTCGACCCTCGTCTTGAAGCGCTTGCTGAAATGTCAAAGACACAACGCACTGTGTACGCAACAGTTGAAGTGGTCGACATTGGCGGACTCGTTGAAGGTGCAAGCAAAGGCGAAGGACTTGGCAACAAGTTTCTTGCCAACATTCGCGAAGTCGATGCAATCGTGTTTGTACTGCGGGCATTTGTAGACGACGACATTCCTGGTCCGTCCGACCCGCTCGAACATTTGCGTGTTGTTGAAATTGAACTCGCACTCGCCGACTTGGAAACCGTGGAGACCCGACTCAATCGTGCACAAAAAGCAGCACGCATGGACAAATCACTCGGTGACGAAATGGGTGCGCTTGAACGCGCACAGGCACACCTTGCAGAAGGTCGTCCGCTGTACCGCGCCGGTTTAAGCAAGGACGACCTCGAGCTTCTTGCACCACACTTCTTGCTCACCACGCGCCAAGTTCTTGCAGTAGTCAACGTTGCAGAAGATGCCCTTGACACCATTCCCGAAATGGAAGCACGCGTTCGAGCAGAGTTGGCTCCTCCTGGTTCGGCAAGCGAACACAAGATTGAAGTTCTTGGCATGAGCGTGCAGCTTGAAGCAGAAGCAGCACAACTCACCGGACAAGATCGCATCGACATGCTTGAAGCACTTGGCCTTGGCGAAGGTGCACTGCCCCGCATGATTCGTTCCGCGTATCACCTGCTTGGTTTGCGCACGTATTTCACAACAGGCGAAAAAGAAACTCGCGCATGGACATTTAATGCTGGAGCAAAAGCACCAGAATGCGCAGGGAAGATTCACTCCGACTTGCAACGCGGTTTCATCCGGGCCGATGTCATTGCATGGGACGAACTATTAGAAATTGGTTCGTGGAACAAAGCCAAAGACGTGGGCAAGATTCGCGTTGAAGGCAAAGACTACGAAGTGATCGACGGCGACGTTCTCGAAATTCGCCACAACAGTTAGGCAATTATGAATACCGAGTTTCGTTCAGCATGGCTGATGCGCTCGGGAGATGTGCTTGCCAGCGCCGACGTTGCCGACTCACCGCAAAGCCGTCGCAAGGGACTCATTGGTCGCACTTCTGTTGAAACTGCAATGGTGATTACCCAGTGCAAATGGATTCACACCATTGGCGTGAAAGTGCCACTAGATGTTGCGTATTTGGATGCACTCGGAACGGTGATTAAGACCGAACGCGTGAAACCGTTGCGCATAAGCGCGCCAGTGAGCCGTTGCAAAACTGTTGTTGAAGCCGGTGCTGGTTCTTTTGAGCGCTGGAACCTTAAGGTTGGCGATGTGATTGAAGTGAGAAACACATGACCTCGGGAACACTCACCTTGGTAGCAACACCAATTGGCAACTTGAGCGATATTTCTCCTCGCGCAGTTGAAGCACTTCAAGCAGCCGACGTGGTGTGTTGTGAAGACACTCGCCGCACCGGAATGCTGCTTCAACACCTTGGCATTTCGGGCAAGAAGTACATTGTGATTAACGAACACACCGAGTTTGATGCCTGCGACGAAGTGGTGGGCAAACTGCTGGATGGAACCGAAGTTGCATTAGTTAGCGATGCTGGAACTCCTGGCATTAGCGACCCTGGCGAGCGATTGGTGAAAGCTGCGGTACTTGCAGGAATCACGGTGTCGTCAATTCCCGGACCATCTGCGCTCATCATGGCGCTCGTGATGAGCGGTCTTTCTACTTCGAGGTTTGTGTTTGAGGGTTTCCTTCCTCGCAGTGGCGGCGAACGAAGCGACCGCATTGCACAACTTGTTGACGAACAACGCACCGTGGTGCTGTACGAAGCACCTCATCGCCTTGAGCGCACACTCTCCGATCTTGAAGTTGCATGTGGCGCGTTGCGTCGCGTTGTGCTTGCCCGCGAGCTCACCAAGATGCACGAGGAAATGTGGCGCGGAACATTGCACGATGCGCATAAGCAATCAAAGTCAGAAGAACCTCGCGGTGAATACGTGATCATTCTTGAAGGCGCGAAGCCACCTGCACCGCCAACGGATGAAGAATTGAATCAAGCGTTGCGCGATGAGTTAAACGCTGGAGCCAGCAAGAAAGATGCGGCTTCGCGAGTGGCCGCCAAATTTGGGGCACCAAAGCGCAAGGTATACGAACTTGCGCTCATGATCAAATAACGATCAGAGCGGAATCAATCCAATTTGTCGCGACTGCGCGACGAGTATTCCGTTTTCATCCCAGATGATTCCGTCCTCTTCAAACATGCCACCCTGAATTTCTTTGGTGTTGAACTCGCAACGCAATGGTCCAGGAGCCGGCACTGCGCGCATGTGCACGGTGAACTCGACTGTTGGCACCCAACCAGGAACGGCAAGCAAGTTGAACACCGGTGGCGGAAATGCATCGGCAGCAAGCAACACAGACAGCGTGTCGTTTGGTCGATTGTCGGCAAAGGCAAACCATCCGCGAATACGTGGATTGCCGTTGGGCTCTCCGATTGCGAAACCGCGGTCTTCGGGGTGCAGACGCAAATCCAACTTGCTCATGAGTGCAAGTGGAATGTTCTCGCCTTCTGCTGTTCGGCGCATGCATGCTTCGTACGAAGGAAGGTCGCATAGTGGCGTGCCGTTATGCCTCATTGCACCTTCAACTGTTGGAGCCTCACTGAATGCGCCAATTGCGCGCACTGCTTCACGACCACCAAACATCATGGATGCACTGACAGTGGTGAATCTGCGACCTTGCTTCACCACCTGCGTGAAGATTTCAAAATCTCCAGGTGGCAACGGAGCAAGGTAATGCAACGTGAGTGAAATTGGATCTGGACGGTTCGCTGCACTGCGCATTGCATTCGCAAGCAGCGCCATCACATATCCACCATTTGCGTTTCCGCGAATGTCCCAACCGTCGTGCACTGCACCCGCGTACACGCCATTGCCGTTACTTGTTACTGCAGTTGCTAAATCAAAGGCAAAAGTCACCCAGTCAGACTATTAGTGTGGATACGTGACAAAGTTCAGCGCGACGACCCCTATTTATTACGTCAACGCCAAACCGCACTTGGGTCACGCCTACACCACCATCGTTGCCGACGCTGTTTCGCGCTGGCACCGCCTCCTTGGTGACGACGTCCATCTGCTTACGGGCACCGACGAGCACGGTCTGAAAATTCAACAAGCCGCCGACGCTGCTGGGGTTTCGCCACAGGAGTTTGCCGACTCCATTGCCCCGCTATTTGCCAAGGCGTGGGAACGCCTGAACATCACGCACGACGATTTCATTCGCACCACCGAGCCTCGCCACGCTGCTGGCGTAAAGAAGCTGCTGCAGGCTTGCTACGACGCTGGCGACATCGAAGTGGATGTGTATCGCGGCCAGTACTGCATTCCCTGCGAAGCATATTTTGTGGATGAAGAACTCATTGAGGGCAAGTGCCCGATCCACATGCAACCAACGACATTCGTTGAAGAAGAGAATTACTTCTTCAGGCTTTCTCGTTTCGAAGATCGATTGCTGAAGTGGTACGAAGATCACCCAAATGCGATTACTCCTGGCTTCCGTATGAACGAGGTCATTGGTTTCATAAAGGGCGGACTAAACGATTTCTCGGTGAGTCGCAAAACACTCACGTGGGGAATTCCATTGCCGTGGGACTCATCGCATGTTGCATATGTATGGTTCGACGCGCTCGCCAATTACATCACGGCTATTGGGTACGGCACCGACGACAAAACCTTTGCCGAAAACTGGCCAGTTGATTACCACTTCATTGGCAAAGACATCATTCGTTTCCATTGCGTGTATTGGCCAGCCATGCTCATGAGCGCAGGCATCGAGCCACCAAAGGGTTGGGCTGTTGGTGGATGGCTGCTTGTTGATGGCGAAAAAATGGCCAAAACTGCGGGCAATGTTGTGAATCCACTTGACCTCATTGACGTTGTTGGTGTTGACGGTTTCCGTTACTACGTGTTGGCCGAAACCACATACGGCAACGATGGCGACTTCAGCTACGAAGGACTAATCAAACTCTTTAATAGCGACTTGGCTAACAACTTGGGCAACTTGGCGGCACGTGTTGCAACTGTTGTCGAAAAGAAGTGTGGCGGAATTGGTCCAGCATCATCGGCAAACAGCCCACTTGCAGCAATTGCTGCAAGTGCAGTTGCAGAAACTTCTCAAGCATGGGCTTCCGTGCAACCCAGCAAGGCGCTTGAAGCAACGTGGAGACTCATTAGTGCCACAAACTCATATCTTGAAGACAACGAACCCTGGAAAATGGAATCAGGCGACGCACTGAACACCGTGATGGGCGATGCACTTGAAGCGCTGCGCATTGTCACAATTCTCGCCAACCCTGCTCTTCCCACTACCACACAGGAAATCTGGAACCGCATTGGTCTCACCGGCAATATCACCGACTTGCGTATTCATGCAGACACCAAGTGGGGTCAATACACAGGCGGCACAACAGTGGTGAAGGGTCAGCCACTCTTCCCTCGTCTTACCCTATGAGTCCATCACTTGAGTGGATCGACACTCATTGCCATGTGTACGAAGACGATATTCCTGGCGGGCAAGTAAACGCTATTGCCGCCGCTCGCGAAGCTGGTGTGAGCAAAATGATCGTAATTGGCACTGACGCAGAAACAACGCAACAAGCAATCGCTATTGCTGCTCAGCACGAAAACGTTTGGGCAACAGTTGGCTTGCACCCACACGATGCAAAAAATGGAGTCGACACCGTTACGCCGTTTCTTGGTTCAAACAAGGTTGTCGGTATTGGCGAATGCGGACTTGACTACTACTACGACCACTCCGACCGAGCCGTGCAACGCGAAGTATTTGCTGCACAAATTCAGTTAGCAATTGATCTTGATCTCCCACTAGTTATTCACACACGCAATGCGTGGCAGGACACATTCGATGTGCTTGATGCCGTAGGCGTTCCCGCACGAACCATCTTTCATTGCTTTACTGGCGACGAAGCAGAAGCACGCTCGTGTGTACAGCGCGGTGCGTACTTGTCATTCAGTGGAATCGTTACCTTCAAATCCGCAGATGATGTTCGTCGCGCAGCACTGTGGTGCCCAATTGACCACGTGTTGCTCGAAACAGATGCACCGTTCCTTGCACCAATCCCTCATCGGGGAAAACCAAATCAACCAGCACTCGTTCCTGTTGTTGGCACTTTCATTGCTGACCTACGCGGCGAACCCATTGCGCAGTTTGCTCAGAGCACCACGCAAAACGCATACCTTGCGTTTCCCGGCATTGCTCCGTAGCGTTTAGACAGTGGTTCTTTCGGTTTACGAGCGTCGACGAATTGGAGCACTCTCCGTCCTGACGCTGTTTGCACTCACCATTTTTTCTTTTGCGGCCGGCGGCGCATCGTCCACAACTTCAACCACCACCACCACTGTTCCTCCAGTAGTTGAAGACGAAATTCCAGAATCAGTCATTCTTGGTGGACCTCCACCTCTTTCCCCCGTAGGTTCTGCGGCAGTTGCTTACCCGGCAACAAGTCCAAATTCACTGACAGGTCGGGCAACGTTTACCGCGCTTGGCTACTCGTCAAACCCCGTGTGCTTTTCTGCAATGACACCGGTTGGAGTTCAACTGACCATCACCAACATCAACAATGGTCGCTCGGTGAAGTGCACCAGTGCATTCGGATCAAGTGTTCCTGCGGGCGTCACTGTGCAATTGAACTCAACACAGTTCACTCAACTTGCCGACCTCATTGATGCTCCGATTCCCGTAAAGATCACCTGGTGACGCACTCTCACAACGACATTTCGCAACTGCTTACCAAGCACGGTCTTGCACCGCGACGAGCATTTGGTCAGAACTTTCTTGTTGATCCAAATACTGTGCGCAAGATTGCACGTTTAGCAAATGTTGGGCCAAGCGATTTTGTGCTTGAAATTGGTGCCGGCCTTGGCTCGCTCACACTTGCTCTTGCCGAAACAGGAGCCACCATCGTTGCTGTTGAAATTGACAACGGAGTGGTTGAGGTGTTGCGCGAAGTGGTGAAAGACCTACCAAACGTTGAGGTATGGCACATTGATGCAATGAATTTGGATTGGCGCCCACTAGTGGCTCGTTCACCAAAGTGGCACGTCGTCGCCAACTTGCCATACAACGTTGCTACTCCGCTTGTTGCCGACTTGCTCGATGGCGCACCTGCTGTAGACCACCTACTCGTCATGGTGCAAAAAGAAGTTGCCGAACGTTTCGTTGCTAAACCGCGCACTCCTGCATACGGGTCAGTCAGCGTTAAAATTGCGTACTGGGCAGAAGCATTCATTGCCGCCGACGTTCCCGCAACCGTGTTTCTGCCGAAACCAAATGTGTCGTCGGCAATGGTGGACATTCGTCGCAGGTCAACACCTGCTGTTGCAAACGTTGACCCGCAGAAACTCTTCACACTCGTGCGCACAGGATTTGGTCAACGCCGAAAAATGCTGCGTCGCTGTCTCTCCAACATGGTTACGCCAGCGCAATTTGCTGCTGCTGGTGTTTCACCAGAGTCGCGTGCTGAAGAACTTGATATTGCTGCTTGGGGCAGACTGTGTGTCGCCACTCAGGAAGCTTGACATGTCACACTCCATTGCTCCAGCGAAACTCACACTCTCACTCAAAGTAACTGGCGTTCGCGAAGATGGATTTCACCTGATTGACGCTGAAATGGTGTCGCTTGATTTGCATGATGTGCTCACCATCACCGAAGGCGAATCGGGAATGTCAGTAAGCGGACCATTCGCACACGGTGTCCCAACTGATGACGACAATCTTGTGAATCGTGCTTTGCAACTCTGTGGGAAAACTGCCCACGTCCATATTGAAAAGAACATTCCGCATGGCGGTGGGCTAGGTGGTGGCTCTTCAGATGCAGCAGCAGTTCTGCGCTGGGCCAGATACTCCGATTACGTTGCCGCATCTCGCCTTGGCGCAGACATTCCGTTCTGCATGCTCGGTGGTCGCGCACGCGTAACCGGTATTGGCGAAGTGCTGGAGTCGCTTCCACATGTTGCACGCGAGATCACGCTCGTGGTGCCGCCCTTTGGTGTCTCGACACCAGCTGTGTACAAAGCTTTCGATTCACTTCACGCACAACACGATGGGCCCAACGACTTAGAGCCTGCAGCGATTGTTGTAGAGCCGCGACTTATACAGTGGCGCGACCGCATTCGCGAAGCCAGCGGACAGACACCAGTGTTGGCAGGCAGCGGTGCAACTTGGTGGTTAGACGGTGCGCATCCACGCATTCATGAAGCGTTAAGCGAAGCAACCGTCATTGTCACCCACACTCGCTCTTTGTAACTGCACAGGCGAGGGGGGAAAACTGGGCTACTTGCGGCGCTGGTGGCGGGTGCGACGAAGCATCTTCTTGTGCTTCTTTTTGCGCATCCGCTTACGACGACGTTTTACAAGTGAACCCATAGCGGACGACACGCTAGCGGGATTAGTGACCAAATAAGCAAACGGCTACGGAATTGAGTACCGTGTAGCCGTCTCTCCGGGGTCGTTCAATGGCAGGACAACGGGTTTTGGTCCCGTTTATAGGGGTTCGAGTCCTCTCCCCGGAACTCGTGAATTGTTTCGGAAGAAAGCCGAATTGGCCTCGCGATCTATGCTGGCAAATGAATAACGCCGGCATGTTTCTTGAGGGGGCCTCGTGAACAAGACAATCGACAAGGTCACCACGAAACGAATGGCGTTGTACACGGGTCGCACTCACCCGTCGCTCGCTGAAGAAGTAGCACGGCATCTTGAAGTGCAATTAGGCGAAGCAAACATTGTTGAATTTGCAAATGGCGAACTTCGCCCACGTTTTGGTGAATCAGTTCGCGGTGGCGACGTGTTCATTATGCAAACGCATTGCGGTCACGATGGCCGAAGTGTCAATGACTCCATCATGGAACAGCTGATCATGATTGATGCCGCGTATCGCGCATCAGCAAAACGCGTGACTGCTGTGTGCCCGTTCTACGGATACGCCCGCCAAGACCGCAAAGCAGAAGGCCGCGAGCCAATCACTGCCCGACTCCTTGCCGACATGTTCAAGGCTGCAGGATCAAAGCGCATGGTGTCTATTGACTTGCACAGCGGACAGATTCAAGGATTTTTTGAAGGACCTGTTGATCACCTCACTGCAATTCCAGTTCTCGAAAAGTATGTGCGCTCAAATGCGCGCGATGGAGTGGTAATCGTTTCGCCGGACGCGGGTCGTGTAAAAGTTGCAGAACGTTTTGCGCAGCACCTTGCCGATATGAACGCAGACGTCGCATTCATCAACAAGCGTCGTCCGAAGAATACTGCCAACGTTGCAGTTGCTAAAGAAGTCATCGGTGAAGTTGAAGGGCGCTTATGCATCCTGACCGACGACATGATCGACACTGGCGGAACCATCGTAAGTGCCGCCGAGTTACTCATGAACCGTGGCGCAAAAGAAGTGTGGGCAATGGCTACCCATGGCGTGCTCTCGGGCCCTGCCGTCGAGCGCCTTGAAAACTCACCAATCACTCGCGTGGTGCTCACCAACACCTTGCCTCTTCCAGAGGAAAAGCGAATCGCCAAGATTGAGGTGCTTTCTGTGGCCAAAATCCTTGCTGATGCCCTGTCTGCGGTGTTTGATGAAACCAGCGTCAGCGACCTGTTTGACGGCGAAAACCAGTCATAATCGCCTGCTCGGATAAGGCCATAGCGGCTGTACACTGACCAGCCGTTGTATCTGCTGATTTTTACTACGTAAGTACGGAGTTTTGAACATGACCACCACATTGAAGACCAGCGTTGGCCGTATGACCGGCAGCCCAGAGGCTCGTCGCTTGCGCGGAGCCGACCACATTCCTGCGGTCATCTACGGAGTAGGCATGCAACCAGTGGCCATCACAGTAGAGCGTCGCGACCTGCGAATCGCATTGTCGGGTCCTGCAGGCACAAATACCATTCTTGAATTGCAAGTTGCTGACAAGTCATATCCAGCAATCGTGAAGGACATGCAGCGCGATCCAGTAAAGCGCAACGTAAGCCATGTCGACTTCATGCAGATTGACCTCTCAAAGGAAATCGTCATGTCGGTTCCAATTCACCTCACTGGTACAGCAAAAGCAGTTGTACAAGAAGGTGGACTTGTTGACCCAGCAGTTGACCGCGTAGAAATTCGCGCAGCAGCAAACAACATTCCAAACGAAATCCTCATCGACGTCACCGACATGAACATGAACTCCATCATCCGCATGGAGGACATCACGTTGCCAAAGGGTGTGACTGCAGTGTCCGACCCAGACTTGGTAGTAGTGACCGTGTTGGTAACGAGCACACAAGTTGAACAGCCAGTTGCAGCCGCTGCTGGTGAAGCCGCTGCTGGTGAAGCTCCGGCAGCCGGTGCTCCTGCTGCCGGCGATAAGCCAGCCGCTTCCTAATTTGTATGGCGCTGTTCGGTCGCGGTGCGCGACTCGAGCGGCGAGGTACTCCCTACAACGCACTTGTTGTAGGCGTAGGTAACCCAGGTCGCAACTATGAAGGCAGCCGACACAACGTTGGCTTTGATGCAATTGAACTGCTTGCATCGCGCTTCAACACCTCAATGAAGTCATCGCGCGATCGTGCACTTGTTGCCGAAGTAAATCACGAAGGAAATCGATTCGTGCTGGCCATGCCAACTACATACATGAATGAATCGGGTAACGCAGTTGGACCACTCGCCCGCCGATACGCAATTGACGAACCTCTAAACATCATCGTTGTACACGACGAACTGGATTTAGAACCTGGTGTCGTCAAAGTAAAAATCGGTGGTGGTCTTGCAGGGCATAACGGTCTGCGCAGTATTTCATCACACCTGAAAACCCAAGACTTCGTGCGTGTACGCATTGGCATTGGAAAACCACCGTCAAAAGAAGACGGTGCAGATCATGTGTTGTCTCGAGTGCCTGCCAGCGAACGAAAAGTGCTTGACACTGCTGTTGAAGTTGCTGCCGATGCGGTGCAACTTATTCTCTCGCAAGGCGCACAAGCCGCAATGCAACAAATAAACGGCCGATAATCGGCGCGTCCAGCATGCTGTTGCACGACCTTGCGTTTACTGCCAGCCAAGAGCCAGCTCTCGCTGCAATTGGCGGACGCAACTCGGTGCTGGCATGCGCAGAACAATCACGCGCAGCGATCATTGCGGCTTTGAGCGCGCGGTCACCGGGTAGCACCCTGGTGGTGGCTACGCCAACTGGCACAGCAGCAAAACAACTTCACGATGACATTGTGCAATTTCTGGGCGCAGACAATGCGCTGATGTTTCCCGCATGGGAAACACTGCCATTTGAACGAGTAAGCCCAAGTGTGGAGACAATGGGTCGCAGGCTTGAAGTGCTGTGGCGTTTGCGCAGTGAAAACCCGCCACAGGTTGTGCTCGGTTCGGTTCGTGCACTCTTGCAAAAACTTGGGCCTGGTGCAACGACATTGCAACCGATCATCATTAAGCCAGGAGAGGAAATTGATTCCGAGCAGTTGCTTGCCAAATTGGTGCACGACGGATATCGACGTGAAGAAATTGTTGAACACCGCGGTGAGGTTGCGCGTCGCGGTTCAATCATCGACGTCTTCCCCAGCACTGCTGACACGCCAATTCGAATCGACCTATGGGGAGATGAAGTAGAGCGTCTCACTTCGTTCAATGTGAATGACCAGCGCAGCACCGACGATTTAGTTCAAGCAATCATTTTCCCTGCGCGTGAATTGCAGTTAGACGAAGGTGTAACCGAACGTGCACGCGAGTTAGTTGGAAGCGAGCCATGGGGTCGCGAACACTGGGACAGGCTTGCCGATGGTTCCAACTTTGAAGGTATGGAGAGCTGGCTTCCATGGCTCATTGAACGCGAACAACTCATCACCGATGTCTTGCCCGCATCAAGCGAACTCATTTTTGTTGACCCAAAGCGTATGCGTGACCGTGCGAAGGACTTGCTTGCCGAAGAAGACGACCTGGCAAAAGCATTGGCCTCTACGTGGGCGCGCGATGCGGAGCGAGCATTCCCTCGCCTACATCTCGATATTGAACGACTGTTTGGTCCATCGCAATCGCTGAATGCACTATCGCTCTCGCTTCCATCTGAAGCAATTGATGCGCCAACTGTGCAATCCACTGGTTGGGGACTAGCGACCAGCGATGCTGAAGCAACCGCCAAGCGCGTGCAACAACTCATCACCGACAAATGGACTGTGGTTATTGCCGCCGAAGGCGAAAGCTCGGCGCAACGTCTGCTTGAGGTGTTTACGCAGAATGGCGTGGTCGTTCGCGATCTCAGCGCAAGCAAAGAAGCAGACCTCAGCAAGCCCGGCACGTATGTGGTGGTTGCACCACTGCATCACGGCTATTCACTACCGCAAGTCAAACTTGCCGTCATTGCAGAATCTGACCTCACGGGTCGACGCCGCACACACCGCCAACCACGCGCGCGCAAGCGCGACACCACTTCGGTATTTCAAGACTTAAAGCCTGGCGACTATGTGGTTCACCATTATCACGGCGTTGGAAAATACGAAGGAATGGTAAAGCGCACAATTGGCGGCTCCGAGCGCGACTACCTCCTTCTCGCATACAAAGACGGAGACAAGCTGTATGTGCCAACCGACCACATTGATGCAGTTCGTCAATACATCGGCGGAGACTCACCAACACTGCACCGACTTGGTGGAAGCGACTTCGCGCGCGCAAAGCAACGCGTGCGTTCAGCGGTTCGCGAAATTGCTCAAGAACT
>BJFW01000022.1:24090-25521 GCA_014190095.1 Actinomycetes bacterium
CCGATTCTCACCTTTGTTGGTGAAGACGACGAGCGTGTTTCCACAGAAGCAATTCGCCGTGAGCTGTTGCGCGATGGCCAAGTGTTTTGGGTGCACAATCGCGTGCAAAGTATTGAACAACGAGCACAAGAACTTCGCGAACTAGTCCCGGAAGCACGCATTGCGGTGGCGCACGGCCAAATGGACGAGGGCCGACTTGAGCAAATCGTTCTTGATTTCTGGGAAGGAAAGTACGACGTCTTGGTGTGCACCACCATCATTGAAAGCGGCATCGACATGCCGACTGTGAACACACTGGTAGTCGAGCGTGCCGACCTTCTTGGCCTTGGGCAGTTGCATCAAATTCGTGGACGCGTAGGTCGAAGTGGTTCGCGTGCATATGCATATCTGTTTCACCCGCGTGACAAGGTGCTGTCTGAAGACGCTTACGAACGCTTGAAGACCATCGGTGAAGCGACCGAGTTAGGAAGCGGTTTCAAAATTGCCATGCGCGACTTAGAGATTCGTGGTGCAGGAAACATGTTGGGTGAAGCACAAAGTGGTCACATCGCAGCCGTTGGATACGACCTGTATTGCCAGTTAGTCACAGAAGCAGTTTCGGAAATGAAGGGCGAAGACGTTCCGCCAATTGTTTCGGAACTTAAGCTTGATGTTGCCACCAACGCGTACTTGCCTACTGACTATGTGTCGAAGGAAGAGTCTCGCCTCGATGCGTACCGCAGGCTTGCAGCAGTCACCACGCAGTCAGACGTTGCCGATATTCGCGATGAATGGATTGACCGCTACGGCCCACTTCCTGAAGCAGCACTTGCACTTATTCGCGTTGGAGAGTTGCGGGCTGAATGTCATCGAGTTGGTCTGCGCGAACTCGTTGTTGCTGACGGCAGAGCACGCTTACTTCCTGTTTCACTGAAGGCAAGCCAACAAATGCGACTTACTCGAATTGCTAAGAGCAGCGAATGGAATGAGCAGACCAAACAACTCAGTGTCACGCTGCCCCGTACCCCACAAGGCAAACAAGCAGACGCTGGGACCGTTGACTATTTGGTGTCGTTCCTGCAGGAACTCTTTGACGACAACTAGGCTTTACTAAATGTCACGCACATCCCGAAACCCTGTTCGTTCACTCGCAATTGCATGCGTTGCAATGATTTCTCTCGCCAGTTGCGGTGGAAGTTCAAAAAATGACGCTGCGTCTGTTGACGGTTCGGCAATTGCAAAATCAACACTTGAAACAGCACTTTCCCAACTATCGGACGCAGGGCAGATTGAACTCGAAAACGGCGCAGTACCAATGGACGCTGTGCGCTCAGTGCTTGCCGCCATCATCCGCGGCGAAGCAACCAAACTGGTGCTCGCTCAGTACAACGTGACAGTTACCGACGCCGATACCAAAGTGGTGATTGACCAAATTTCACAAGATGCCGGATA
>BJFW01000023.1 GCA_014190095.1 Actinomycetes bacterium
CTTCTTGACCAATTGAAAAATGTGCCCCTACAAGCTTTTCGTTTCGACGAAGCAACGCTTCGTACAACGTCTGTGCATTTTCTTCGGGTGCAGGCATGACATAGGTTTCGTATCGAAGCGTGCGTTGACCCAAAGTGAGCCACACCGTGGTGAACTCCTTTTCTTCGCCGGCCATGCGCACGTACCAGCGAACTTCCTCATCGGTTGAACGATCAACCGCGAGGATCAAATCATTTTGTGCTTTTTCGCGCGATAACCATTCATCAATTTGTCGCTCTGTTCGAGCAAGAGCCGCGTCGTCAAACAGATCAGACACTAGGAACACGCAACCAAGTCGCGCTCAAGCAACTCGGTATACACACTGCGGGCTTTCAACGCTGCTGACTTCCACGAATATGCCTGCGCACGATGTGCAGCGGCAGTACCCATAGAAATTGCGAGCAAAGAATCATCAAGTAGTCGGCGCGTAAAACGAGCGAAGCTAGAAACATCGCGTCCTGGAACAAGGAATCCTGTCTTACCATCTTCGATCAAGTTCAGTAGTCCCCCAACCGCCGTCGCAACGACAGGAATTCCACATGCAGCTGCTTCAAGCGCAACAAGACCGAAGCTTTCGCTGCGTGAAGGAACCAACACCACATCTGCTGCACGATAAAACGTTGACAGCAGGTGGTGTGGTTGTGGCTCGTAGAACTTCACGCGACCGACAAGTCCAAGTTCTTGAATGAGCGCTTCAACTCGTGCAAGCTCAGTTGCGCCTTCCACTCCACTCGCACCGCCAACAACAATGAGTTGCGCGTCGTTGCGACCTATTTCTGCAAGCGTGCGCACTGCAACGTCGAGACCTTTCAATGGCTGAATGCGGCCAACGAACAACAACATCGGACCTGATCCAAGTCCAAGTGCATGGCGCGCGCCGCGGCGATCGCCCGGCGAAAAGAAGGCGCGCTCTACACCTGGTGCAACTACTTCAATTGATCCAGGTGCACTTCCGTACAGCGACTGAAACTGTGCTTGCTCTTGCGTGCAACTGACCATGATGGCGTCTGCACAACCGATGATTTCAAGTTCGGATTTATCGCGGACAGGTGACTCCACATCGCCACCTAAGCTTTTCACTCTTGCAAACGTATGAAATGTTGTTACGAGCGGCAAGTCCAGTTCGTGTTTTAGGCGGTGACCAGCAAGGCCAGACAGCCAATAGTTTGCGTGCACGATGTCGGCACCGCCGCGATGTTGTAGGTGCCAAGCAACACCGTCAGTGAATTCATCAACAGCATTCAGTAACTCTTCCTTTGGCAGATCAACTTCACCGGCTTGCACGTGAACAACACGATGATTTGGTTCAACCTCAATCACTTCTGGAAGATCGTCCTTCCATTTGCGCGTATACGTGGTGCAGTCAACGCCACTGCTCGCAAGTGATGAGACCAATTCGCGCACGTACACATTCATGCCACCACCATCGCCAACACCTGGCTGAGCCAGAGGCGAGGTATGCATAGAGAGAATGGCCACGCGTTGCATTACATAATTAACCTATCTGCAGGGCTGCTTAATTCGCCTAGCTCAGCTCTGCGCCGGATCAGCGTTTTCCCCAACAAAACTGCGGTAGACCGAGAGCAGCGTTTGCTTTTGTTCTGTTGTCAAATGGGGATCAGACGACACCGCATCAACCACACCAGAGCGGGGTTCCTCGCTCGGATCAAGGATGCCCGCCCGCTCGTACAGCGTTTCAGCAGAGATCTGCATTGCACGCGCAAGCTGCTGCAAAATTTCAGCCGATGGCTTGCGCAGACCACGCTCAATTTGTGACAAATACGGATTCGAGACTCCCGCAACTTTTGCTAAATCTCGAATGGACTGCTGTGCAAGTTCGCGCTGTTGGCGAATGAAGTTGCCGACATCAGCCAGACGTTTGTCGACGACCATGATCAGTTGTCGTCGTTCAGCAGTGCGTCAACATTTGCGCCGCCATCTTTGTATCGCTTTACCAATTCGGCAGTTAGTGCATCAATTTGATCAAACAATGAACGGCGTTCAACCGAACGAGCATTTTCAAATGCGCTGAGTTCATCAATTGCGTGCTGCAACCCTTCAACATCGAGCGTGCGAATTGATCCGAAGCCAACTCGCTCGCACAGCTGTTCAAGTTCCATCACCAGCGGATGATCCGTAGCAATATTTGTTTCGCGTGGTGGTCGCGCAGAACCACCGCCGTGTTCTTGACCGAACACTCCAGCCAAGTCAGTTGCAGTGTTGCTTGTTGGAAGATTTTCTGCACGTCGCCGTTGCTCGTCTCGTGCAATATCTAGTCGACCTTGAGCCATTCGACGTACAAATGACACTGCGTCTTCCTGTGCCTGCATCGCGGTTCGTGCTGCACGGATACCTGCAAGATCAAGGTTGGAAAAATCACTCATTGATCGCCACCAGAGACGGGAGGGAGAATAGCCACCTCATCATTGTCGTTGACGGGTGAGTCCGAATCGGCGACCTCTCCATTTACCCAAATGCGACAGGTCCCGAGTACTCGCTCAAACTCGGCACCAAACCGAACTACTGCCTCAGAAATAACCTCTGAAACCGTGTTGCCGGGCACGACATCTCGCGAGCAACCAGCCGCCTCGCGAGCGGATGCGAACAATCGCAGTTGAGCCACAATCTCATCGTACCTTTGCCACTACCCTGCCTTGGCGTGTCTACTAACGGCGTGATTGCAAGTCTGCTTGTCGTGCGACATGGACAGTCGTTATGGAATATCGAAGAACGCTGGCAAGGTCGTGCCGACATAGAACTCAGTGACCTTGGCATCGCGCAGGCACGTCAAGCGGCACAGCGTTTAGGAACATTTGATTACATCGCTTCCAGTACGTTGCTTCGTGCATTACGAACTGCGCACATTATTTCTGAAGCGCACGGAGTTGGTCCTGTAGAAACCGATGAACGGCTCCAGGAAACTCATGTTGGCCCATGGGAGGGATTAACTCGAACCCAAATTGAAGAGCAATGGCCAGGGTTTTTGGCATCACGAACCAAACCTGAAGGATTTGAGTCTGACGAATCAATTGTTGAGCGCCTCACTGACGCATTCATCGATATTGGTCAACGCTGTGAAGGTGGAACTGCACTCATCATTAGTCATAGTGGAGTCATTCGCACACTTCGTCATGTGCTTGGTGCAAGCAATCCACGCTTACCCAACCTTGGAGGTAGTTGGTTCCATGTGCATCGCGATAATCGCATTAGTGTTGGAGATCTTGTCACACTCGTCGACGATGACCTCGCCACAGAATCGCTGTAACCATGCTCAATCGATTACTCGATAATTCGTTTGATCGAGAAATTCGCCGCAACATCACTGCGGTCACTGTTGCAAGGCTTGTAGCAAACGCTGCGTATAGATTCGCCCCGTTGTTTCTTGCAACCATTGCGCGTGGTTTTGAAGTTTCGCTTTCCACGCTCGGTTTCGCCATTTTTGTCAGTGAACTTTCCGGATTTGCCTCACCGCTTGCTGGACGCATCGTTGATCGCCTCACGCACCGAAACAGCATGGTGCTCGGTCTCGTTGGATCCGCAATTGGTTGCACCATCGCAGCAGTGTCTAGTTCGCCATTAATGTTTGCAGTTGGCGTCACCGTTCTTGCACTCACCAAACAAAGTTTCGACCTTGGGCTTGGTGCATGGATCGCAGATCACGTTCCCTACAACCAGCGCGGAAAAATTGTTGGACTGACCGAAACTGCGTGGGCTCTTGGATTGCTCGTCGGTGTTTCGGTCATGGGTTTAATCACTGCTGCAACAAATTGGCGAATCGGTTTCGCATTTGCCGTCTTATGCCTGGTTGTTTCAACCATTGTCATTTCCAATCGCGTTACCAATGAAGTCCGTGAAGTTCATGTAAGTCGTAGCACTACACCGCAGCGAGTCACCGGTAACTCATGGTTGGTAGTTGCCACCATGTTTTTCATTATGTGCAGCGCACAAAACTTGTTTGTCACCTTCGGTGCTTGGCTCGAAGATGAATTTCAATTTGGCGCAGCTCGGCTTGCAGTCGCAGGTTTTTCGCTTGGACTCGTTGAGCTTGCTGCATCCGTTAGCAGTTCTCGTCAAACCGACAAGTGGGGGAAAGAGCGAAGCATTGCGTTTGGTGCTCTCCTTGTTATTCCCGGCGGCATCTTTCTGGTTCTTGGATCTCAGAACTTGATCGTCGGTCTCGTTGGTGTGTTCATCTATTTCCTCGGTTTCGAATTTTCAGTCGTCAGCCTGTTGCCGTTGGCCACCAAACTTGTCCCCAACAGCCCAGGTACAGGACTTGGCTGGGTGTTGGGCGCTGGAACGCTAGGGCGTGCAGTGATGGCCATTGTTGCCACCAATTTGTTTGAAATATTTGGCGTAAGTGGCCCGGCATTGATGGGCGCGTTCTTTGGTCTGCTCGGTGCGTTAACGATCATGCGTTATCAGCGCGTGAATGCAATCAATTAACCGCGATATGCGTTGGTGATTGGCAAGCGCCTGTCCTTGCCGAAAGCTTTCAGCGAAACACGAACCCCAGGTGGACCCTGTCGGCGTTTGTATTCATTCATATCGACCAAACGTGAAATTCGTCGAACGAGCGCATCGTCAAACCCAAGCGCGATGATTTCCGCTGCTGTGCGATCTTGCTCTACGTACAGTTCTAAAATTGGATCAAGCACTTCATATGGTGGCAACGACTGGTCATCACGTTGATCAGGTCGCAATTCGGCTGATGGTGGCTTGATAATCACTGCTTCGGGAATCACTTCTCGACCGGCGCGCACATTGACAAAACGACACAGCTCATACACCGTAGTTTTCAACAAGTCTTTAATAACTGCATAACCACCAACCGAGTCCCCATACAACGTGAAGTAACCAACGGCAAGTTCACTCTTGTTTCCCGTTGTTAATACCATCCAGCCAAACTTGTTTGACAGCGCCATCAACGTGGTGCCACGAACACGGCTTTGCAAGTTCTCTTCGGTGAGATCTGCTGCCTTGCCTGCGAAACTTTCTGCAGTCATATCGAGGTACGCGGCAAACGCTGGCTCAATGGAAATAGTTTGCATCTCTATTCCGAGACTGCTCGCCAACAGCGCTGCGTCAGTGCGCGAACCCTCGCTTGAATAACGCGATGGCATAGAAACGCCATGTACGTGCTGAGAACCAAGTGCTTCAACAGCGATAGCGGCAACAAGTGCAGAGTCAATTCCACCCGATAGACCAATGACCACATCGGTGAATCCGTTCTTGCGCACATAGTCGCGGGTGCCCAATACAAGCGCACCAAATACTTGTTCCATATCGGACAAATTTGGAGTAATCACTCCCTCATGCTGAGCACCTGTTGCGCGAGTTGATTGTGAAATCTCAATCACTGAAACATCGCTTGAAACATTTGATTCGTTTACTGCAATGTCAATAAACGACAAGCTTTCACCAAACTGTTCAGCGCGCATCAACATGTCGCCGCGATGGTCAAACACCATGCTTCCGCCGTCGAACACCAATTCATCTTGACCACAGACTTGGTTGACATACACGATCGCACATGAGTTTGTTCTCGCACGTTCACTCACCATCTGTTGACGCTCGTCAAACTTCCCGCGGTGATATGGCGAACCGTTGATATTGATATTCAACGTTGCGCCGGCTTTAGCTTGTTTCTGAACCGGCCCGTCTGCTTGCCAGATGTCTTCGCAAATCGTGACTCCTACAGGCACGCCACAAATGGTGAACAGCGAGAACGATGAACCAGGAACGAAATATCGCTCTTCGTCAAACACGCTGTAGTTCGGAAGCAATTGTTTGTTGTATATGCCGTGCAATATCCCATTCGATGCAATGGCGGCCGAGTTCGATAGAGACCCCAGCGTTCCATCAACAAAACCAAACACCGCCACGCAACCCTGTGTTTCCGCCACAATCTCCCGCATTGCCTGCTGATTTTCAGCCACGAAGCCAGATTTGAGCACGAGGTCTTCTGGCGGGTACCCGGTAACGCAAAGCTCGGGAAAGGCCACAATGTCGCACCCTGCGTCGTTCGCAGCGGTATACATCGCTCGGATTCGGCGTGAATTGCCCGCAATATCGCCAACTACGGGGTTGAACTGGGCTAATCCCACCCGCACGTGTTGAGTCGCTACCGCCACAACTTCAGGCTAGGGGTCTACAACTTCACAAAGCGTTCACATTTGGGCAACGGGGGCGAAATCCCCATGTTGGAGACTAACGCTGTACCCGAATTCGGGGTTATGGCCCGAATTCTCAACCGGAAGGAAATGACATGCCATATCAAGCGGAATACATCTGGATCGACGGCCACAAGCCAACTCCAATGCTGCGTTCGAAGACCAAGATTCTTGCGAACAGCGTAAAGACACCTCCAATTTGGGGTTTCGATGGTTCATCAACCGAACAAGCAACTGGTGACGCATCGGACTGCATGTTGAAGCCAGTGTTCACGTGTCCAGACCCAATTCGTGGCGGTAAAAATATTTTGGTGTTGTGCGAAGTAATGCTCGCTCAAACCGAAAAGCCACACCCAACGAACACTCGTGCAGTGTGTGCTGAAGTGTCAAAGAAGTTTGCAGCCCACGGAATGATCTACGGCATCGAGCAGGAATACACCATGATGCGCCTTGATGGTCGTCCGTACGGATTCCCAGAAGCAGGCGGCGAACCTGCGCCACAAGGTCCTTACTACTGCGGCGTTGGTGCTGGCCGTGTAATGGGTCGCCAAATCATTGAAGAGCACACATGGGCATGTATCGAAGCTGGCCTCATGATCGAAGGAACAAACGCTGAAGTAATGCCTGGTCAGTGGGAATTCCAAATTGGTGCGGCAGATGCACTAACGGTCAGTGACCACATGATCGTTGCTCGTTGGTTACTCGATCGCATTGCAGAAGACCACGACGTGGTCATCTCTTATGCAGCAAAGCCGCAAAAGGGTGACTGGAACGGAGCGGGTGCACACACCAACTTCTCAACGAAGGCAATGCGTGGAAGTTACGCAGCCATCGAAGCAGCATGTGATGCACTTGGTTCACGCGTGATGGAACACGTCAACAACTACGGCGATGACATTCAAAGCCGCCTTACTGGCAAGCATGAAACTGCTCCTTGGGACAAGTTCAGCTATGGCGTGTCGAACCGTGGTGCATCAGTGCGTATTCCTTGGCAAGTCGCTCGCGATGGCAAGGGCTATGCAGAAGACCGTCGTCCAAACGCAAACGTTGATCCATACGTGGTCACACGCCTGATTATGGAAACGGTATGTGGAGCTGCGAAGGCACCAACTGCAAGTACCAAGGCTCCGAAGAAGACCGTGAAAAAGAAGGCCTCAACAAAGACCAAGGTTGCAGCCAAAAAGAAAAAGAAGTAATTCGCCCGTAAGGCGGAAATAAGCCTCAACGGCACCGAGGATCCGGTTCTTCGGTGCCGTTGTTTATTTATGGAGGCAGACTGTAGAGATGTCCACCCTGCACGAACACCAGCGTGACTACGTTCTGCGCACCGTTGAAGAGCGCGGTATTCGGTTGGTTCGACTGTGGTTTACCGATGTACTCGGAAACCTGAAGTCATTTGCCATCAGCCCTGCTGAAATGGAAAATGCGCTCAACGATGGCATGAGCTTTGATGGTTCATCTATTGATGGTTTCAGTCGTGTGCAGGAAAGCGACGTGCTCGCAATTCCAGACGCCAACACGTTTGAAGTACTTCCATGGGCAGACTCAAAAGGCGCAGAAGCACGCGTGTTCTGCGACATTGCAAAACTTGATGGCACTGCATTTGATGGCGACCCACGCCAAGTATTGCGCCGCAACTTAAGTGCAGCGCGCGACAAGGGATACTCGTTCTACATTGCTCCAGACATTGAGTACTTCTATTTTGCTCCACCCGACGGCACAAACAAACCGGTGTTGCTTGATCAAGGTGGATTCTTTGACTTAACGAGCACAGACATTGCTAGTTCCTTGCGCAAGGAAACCATTCGCACACTTGAGACCATGAGCATTCCTGTGGAGTACAGCTTCCATGAAGATGCTCCAAGCCAACACGAGATCGATCTACGACATACCGACGCGCTGACCATGGCTGACAGTGTGATGACTTTCCGTTTTGTGGTGAAAGAGATTGCTGCATTGCACGACGTACATGCAACATTCATGCCTAAGCCGCTTGAAACCATTCAAGGTTCAGGAATGCACTTACACCTTTCGCTCTTTGAAGGTGAAAACAACGCATTTCACAGCCCGGATGACCCGTACAACTTGTCGCCTACTGCAAAAAGTTTCATGGCCGGCTTGTTGCACCATGCTGCGGAAATCACTGCGGTCACCAACCAGACCGTCAACTCTTATAAACGACTTGTTCCTGGCTTTGAAGCACCGGTGCACATTTCATGGGCACGCAACAATCGCAGCGGACTCATTCGCGTTCCAATTCCAAAACGCGGAAGCGATTCGGCAACGCGCATTGAATATCGTTCGCCGGATCCAGCATGCAACCCGTATCTTGCCTTCTCAGTCATCTTGGCTGCTGGTATGCGCGGAATTGAACAGGGCTACGAACTACCTGCAGAGGCTGATGCAAACCTCTTCGAAATGGACGATGCTGCACTCGAAAAAATGGGCATCCAACAATTGCCGCAGTCACTGTCCGATGCATTGCGTGTGATGGAGAAATCTTCACTTGTTGCAGATGCGTTGGGTGACCACATCTTTGAATGGTTCTTGCGCAACAAGCGTGCAGAGTGGCGCTCGTACAAGACCCACATCAGCGAATACGAACTCGGCCGATACCTGAAGTCCATCTGATTGCCGTTATGACCAGCGACCGTCTCTCCCACATGCTCGCGGTGTTTCCATCGCCTGCCCCAATTGATCTTGCGCGCACGCTTGATTTGGCTGGGTTTCGTTGGAAAGCAGTCGCCTCGGCAGATGAAGCCGCAAAGAGCGAGCCAGCAGAAGGCTGGTCGGGAGCCATCATCATGTGCGACGAAGACCCAGAGGGTGGCTGGTCACTCTGTCGCTCATTGCGTAAACGCGATGTTCCTGTTGAGCGAATTTTGGTACTCGTCAATGGCAGTCAACTGCAAGATTTAGATTTGCGCGACGATCTGTACGACGACTTCTGCCTCGCGCCATTTCACCCTCGCGAACTAGAAGCGCGTCTTCGCCATTTGTTCTGGTTTGAAATCAAGGGCAATCGTGAATCGCTCATTGAATACAGCGGACTTGTCTTGAATGTTGAGACCTACCAAGCGTCA
Source organism: Actinomycetes bacterium (assembly GCA_014190095.1). Lineage (GTDB taxonomy): Bacteria > Actinomycetota > Acidimicrobiia > Acidimicrobiales > Ilumatobacteraceae > UBA3006. The sequence goes on from BJFW01000023.1 coordinate 9,296, forward strand.
TTTGGTGGTCACGCACTAGACCTCACGTTCATGGAATATGAGCTACTCAAGTTTTTGGCACAAAACCCTGGCAAGGTGTTCTCACGTGAAACCTTGTTATCTCGTGTTTGGGGCTATGAATACTTTGGTGGCGCACGCACCGTCGACGTGCACATTCGTCGTTTGCGCGCAAAGTTGGGCGAGGAACACGCCAACCTCATTCAAACCGTGCGCAGTGTCGGATACCGCTTTGGTCAATCGAAGTGGTCAGCAGGCAATAACTAAGCCAACGCTGTTACGAGCGTTGTCACACCAATAACAAAAAACAGCAGCGCTGCAGATCGCTGAATCACGCGAAGTGGAACTTTTGTTGTTAACCACGAACCGGTGAGCACGGCTAAACCAGACACAGACGAAAGCGCAAGCACCGCTCCTATCGCAACTGCAATTGGGTCATCAAATCGCGCGGCAAAACCTGCCGTGGCAAGCTGAGTGAGATCTCCAAACTCGGCAACCAAAATAACCGAAGCGGCAGTCCACGCAACACGTGAGTTCGACATTGTGGTTGACCACTTATCTGTTGACTCCTCATCATCATCTTTTCCAGCGCGCCACGTCATTACGCCTCCAACAATGAACAGCGCACCAACGAGTACTTGAATTGGGCGCTCGGGCAGGCGTGATAGTGCGGAGCCAAAAACTACGGCAATAACAACGTGAATTGCATAGGCAGCAGTTACGCCAATCCACACCGGGAACTTGCGGCGAAAATGCGTCGAAAGTAACAGTGTCGCAAACATCGTTTTGTCAGGAAGTTCTGCCAGAAACACCGCAACAAGGGTGACGATTGCATGTTGGAACATGACGTGTCTAGCCGAGATGTGATTGCATCTCGTGTGCAAGCACACGATGTTGTCGCAACATGTCGTCAACTTTGTTGCTCACGAGTTGTCCATTTTCAACAACTGACCTGCCATGCACAATGGTGTGCTTCGCACCAATTGGACCACAGCGCAACCAGGCCTCAATTGGGTCTGCAATTGCGCCGGCAAACGCTGGCCCAGTTAACGACCAAACGGCAATATCGCCCACAGCGCCAACCGAAATCTCGCCTATTTCACCGATGCGACCAAGACATCCAGCACCTCCGCGAGTGGCAATTTCCAGTGCCATTCGCGCAGTTCCTGCAGCGGCACCGCTATGTAACTTTGCGAGCAACATCGCCTGACGCGCTTCAAGCCACAGTGATGCGGAGTCAGCAGAGGATGAACCGTCTACGCCGAGACCAACATGTACGCCTGCTTCTCGCAGTTGCACTACGGGTGAAATACCAGAGGACAAAATGAGATTGCTACTTGGGCAGTGTGCTGCACCAATTCCTGCCGCACCAAGTTTGTGAATCTCGTCATGATTTGGCATCACGCAATGCGCCACCCAAGTGCGACTGCTGAGCCAACCAACCTCTTCCAAATATTGTGTTGGTCGACAACCAAATGTGGCAATTGAAAAATCGTCGTCTTCGGAGTTTTCAGCAAAGTGTGTGTGCAGACGCACGTCCAACTTTGCTGCAAGTTCGGCCGATTCAATCATCAACTTTTTCGTAACACTAAATGGTGAGCACGGAGCGAGCGCAATCCGCACCATAGCGCCGTGGCTAGGGTCGTGATGCAACTCCACCATGCGCTGCGACTCCGCCAAAATCACATCGTGATCTTGCACCACGTTGTCGGGAGGCAAGCCGCCGTCTTTTTCAGACAGCGACATTGACCCGCGCGTTGGATGAAACCGCATACCAATGTCTTGTGCAGCGGAAATTTCTGCGCTCAGCAAATCCCCCGCTCCTACAGGATGCACATAGAGATGATCGGTTGAAGTCGTACATCCCGACAATGCCAATTCGGCAAGCCCAACCCATGCCGAAACATGTGCAGACTCTTCGTTCAATGTGCTCCACAACGGATACAAAGTTTTCAACCAACCAAACAACGCAGCATTGGTCATTGGCGGAAATGCACGCGTGAGGTTTTGATACAGGTGATGGTGCGTGTTCACCAAACCTGGTGTCACTAAACAATCTGTTGCATCGATGATTCGAGTTGCAGCTGGCTCGCTGCCTGCGGTTCCAACTCCAGAAATAAGTCCATTGGTGATGGCTACCCATCCACCAGATATTTCTCTGCGCTGATTGTCAACTGTTGCGACTAACGCCGCATTACGAATGAGAAGATCAGATGTTGACGTCAATGAGTTCACTACCCTCGTGGCGCTTATCGGCATCCTTTTGCAGGAAGAAACCAATGAGTGCAGCAAGTCCAGCTGTGGACAGGCCAACCACTACGGGGAAAGCAATAAGTGCAAGAACGATGAGTACGGCTCCAGGCATGACAATTACCGTAGTGGCTTGAAAGCCCAGGCTTCGATCTCCACCGCGCCGCCAAATGGGAGCGAGGCAACGCCAATGGTGCTTCGCGCTGGGCGACTGCCGTCGAACCCTGCAACGTACGCCGTATTAAACGTGGCGAACGTGTCCATGTCGGTGAGGAAGCACAGCGTCTTCTTTACGTCGTGAATGCTGCAACCCACAGAGGCCAGTTGAGCCTTCAGGTTGACCACTGCCTGTGCGGTTTGCTTGGCAACGCCACCTGAAACGATTTTTCCATCAACAACTCCGAGCTGACCCGAAACAATGACCCAGTCTCCCGCACGAACCACTGGGGTGTACGGCCCAAGTGGTGCAGTCGATTTTGCAACTTTCTTCGCAGTCTTTTTCGCAGTCTTTTTCGCAGTCTTCTTTACTGTCTTTTTTGCAGTCTTCTTTCTTGTAGCCATACTTCCAGCGTATAGGGCGACGGCTTCTGCACGAAAATGGGTCATACGATGAAGGCATGATCTCCCGCCGCCAATTTGTTACTGGAACACTTGCAACCTTTGGTTTTGGCGGGTCGCTCAGTTTTCTTACGTCTTGCGGAAGTTCTTCATCAAGCGCAGAAAACGAGCTCTTTCAAGTGGTCCAAAGATTTCCTCAGGTGTTGGTACCTGGCTCGGTGCGCATTCCTATTTCGCTTGCCAACCAAGCGGGCCTACTCGGAAAAACTAGTGGTGTCGAATTGCCAATGGAACTTCGCGCACAGTTGTTGAATTCAGAAACCGGCGAAGTGGTTATTGCCGACATGATCGCAAAAAAACACGATGCAAACATCGATCCGCCGTACTGGCCGTTTCGTGCCGATATTGCATCGGCCGGTATTTACTCACTCGTAGTTGAGGGCGGCTCGCAAGATGGCGCAGGTGTTCAGATCCTTGATCCAGCAGCGGTTTCCATTCCACTCATCGGAACACCACTTCCTGGTTTTGATACCCCAACTACTTCAGACTCGCGCGGTGTAAATCCACTGTGCACGCGCAACCCAGAGCCATGCCCGCTGCATGACATCACATTGAATGAAGCGCTGAAACTCGGCAAACCGATTGCATATTTGGTCGGCACTCCCGCTCACTGCCAAACCGGCACGTGCTCACCCGCACTTGATGCTTTGTTGTCAATGCGCGAAGTAGTTGGCGACAGACTCACCATGTTGCATGCCGAGATTTACACCGACGACACCGCAACAATTGTTGCTCCTGCAGTTGAAGCACTGAACATGACCTATGAACCAGCACTGTTCATCACCGACGCCAAGGGCGTGTTGGTAGAGCGATTTGATGCAATCTTTGATGCAGTAGAAATCACCGAAGCGTTTACCACGCTTGGTGTGTTGTAGCGAGATCAGCTAAAGCTGTTGCCGCAACCGCAAGTGCGTGATGCATTTGGGTTGTTGATCTTGAAACCAGCGTCTTGCAGACCGTCCTGGTAATCAAGGCTTGCTCCAACGAGCAACTGTGACGAAGCTTGGTCGACAACAACCTTCACATCACCAAAAGTCAATTGCTGATCCTCAGCCGTGAAGTCGCCATCAAAAAACATTTCGTATGAAAACCCTGAGCAACCACCAGGTCGCACTGCAACGCGCAAGGCCAAATCAGTTGCGCCTTCTGCTTCGAGCAATTGCTTAACCTTTGATGCTGCATTGTCAGTAAGTGTGATCATGGTGATCATGATACCCCTGACCTAGAGCAAGGTAAAGGGCGCTGCGTTACATTATTTGTAGTTGCACGATAGGTTCTAACTATGTCCAGCCCCCTTGTGGCACCTCCAACAGCAGGTGAAGTCACCGAGCTCTTGCGCGCGGTTATGGACCCCGAACTAGGCGACAACATTGTGGATCTGGGTATGGCTGGCGATGTCACCGTCAGCCCAGAAGGCTTAGTGGCCATAGCCATGAAGCTCACGATCAAGGGTTGCCCATTGCGTGTGCAGATCAAGAACGACATTGAGTCGCGAGTTTTGGTGCACCCTGGCGTGACAAAAGTGACCATCGACTGGGGCGAGATGACCGCCGAGGAACGATCTGCGGTGATGACCCGCGCACGATGGAACGCAAAAGAACAAGCAAGCGATACCCAAGTCCCTATTAGTGCACGTGTGCTTGCCATTGCCAGTGGCAAAGGCGGTGTTGGGAAGAGTTCGGTCACCGTGAACCTCGCTGCAGCAATTGCTGAACAAGGAAACGTCGTTGGTGTACTCGATGCAGACATTTGGGGTTTTTCTATTCCGCGAATGTTAAACATGCCCGACCGACTTGAAGCGCAGCGAGTTGAAGGTAGCGATAAGCCGCGAATCATTCCTAACGAGCGCAAAGTTGGAAGCGGTTTGCTGAAAGTGGTATCCACAGGAATGTTGGTCGAAGACGAGGGTACGGCGTTGATGTGGCGCGGACTCATGTTGACGAAAGCAGTTGAACAATTCTTGAACGACGTTCAATGGGGTGAACTTGACTACCTACTCATTGACATGCCGCCAGGAACCGGTGACGTACAAATGGGGCTAGCACGCATGTTGCCACGCACCGATTTAATCATTGTCACCACACCTGCAGTGTCGGCGCAAAAAGTTGCCATTCGCGCCGCCGACATGGCCCGTCGCAGCTTTTTGCGCGTTGCTGGTGTTATTGAAAACATGAGCACATTCACATGCGATCACGGAACCACATACGAACTGTTCGGAAACGGTGGCGGCAAAGCATTGGCTAGTGAAATCGGTTCACCATTGCTCGGAAGCATTCCAATTGAAGCTGCGGTTGCTCATGGAAGCGACACCGGCGAGCCGATCGTGCTCAGCAAGGTTGGTGCGGCTGCAGAAGCGTTTGCTGCAATTGCTCAGCGCATCATCAGTGAAACCGTCTCCATGCAAGACATGGTGGGCTGTTCAGCGCGCAACGAAGAGGTTGTGCAGGTTTCCGTCTCTCAGCGTCGCTAGTTTTTGTAGCCAGTGTCGCCGGGCAATGCAATGCCCACTACTCGACCTTCAGCATCAACTTTAAGTTGAGGAATTATCGCCGTCGGCTTGCTTATCTTCTTTGCTGCAACAAGTACATCATCGGTTGTTGCATGTGGAAGCAAGAATTCAAGATTGCGAATAGTTGGTGGCATCATGGCCAAATCACCACTTTGCTGACGATCCAATGCGTCTGCTGGCGAAACCCACAAACTGGCAATAGTTTCGCTGTCATCATGCAATGGTTCCTGGCCTTCTGGTGCCCTCGCTACAAAGAATCGCGTATCGAAACGACGCGCCTCGCCAAGTGGAGTTATCCAGTGACTCACATAGTGAATGTTGTCGGTGATGAGGCGTAGCCGCTCGTCATCGCACAGCTGCATCATTGATGTAACTCCTTCGTGCACCTGGTGTCGGGCCTTCGAGAACCGATCAATTATGTCTTCGTCTTCAAAGCGAATCATTTTCTGCCCATCTGCAGGGCGGGCGAGCAATACGCCCGCTTCTTCAAAACATTCGCGAATAACTGCCACCCAATACGAAAGCCCGCCGTGAGGTACTCCAAGTAGCGCACTGGCTTCTTCGTCCGTCATCCCATCGCAATGCGCTTCAAGCGTGGACTCTGCGTCGTTGGCATCTACACGACCTCCAGGAAACACATACATGCCTTTTGCAAAGGCGGCATTCAATGTGCGCTGCAACATAAACACTTCAACACCATTTAGCGGGTGATCGCGCAGCAACATCACCGTTGCCGCGGGCCGAATTGGCACCTTTACAGGATCAAAGTCGGCTGTCGTCATGATTGACTAGCGGTGCTCATCACGCGCTTGCTTCGACCTAATACGTACGCTCCAACTACTGCTACAACGCTTCCCAAAATTGCTAGTGGCGCAACAGTCTCATTATTGATCAATACGCCAACAGCAAGTGAAACAGCCGGCATCAAATACAAACTTGCAGCAGCACGGGTTGACCCAATTCGACCCGACAGCGTCACCATTGCATAATGCGCCATGGCTGTGCCAAGCACGCCTAATGCGAGTATCGCCACAAATGGACCCCATGCAAATGGTCGATCGTTGTTAATAGAGGAATAGATGCCAAGCGGCGCAAGAAGAATTACTGCGACAATTTCTGCGCGCAGCAAAACAGGAAGCGAACCGTACTGTTGCTGCAACGGCGAGGCCACATTGAGTGCGAATCCATACATGACGAGAGCAGTCAGGATAAGCACAACACCAAACATGCTCGACGAACTTTCACGAATAGACGGCAACGCGATAAGTACTACTCCACCAAATCCGATCGCTAGTCCCAGCACTTGACCTCGTGGAGGCAACCGCCGCGCAATCACCGATGCCACAACGGCAACAAACAATGGTGTTCCACCGTTCAGCATTCCTGTCACGCTGCTGGAAACGTGTTGTTCGGCAAATGGAAATACGGTGAGCGGAATTACTAGCCAGACCAACGACAACATGATGATGTTTGGCCACGCTGCATTGGGAACTGGTTGCCGAGCCTTCGGAATCATGCTGAGCGTGATGCAACCAAACAACACTCGCATTGGGGTGATCATGCCTGGTGCAAATGAATCCAACCCAACATCGATGAAATAAAACGATGAACCCCAGATCACTCCAGGAACGACAAGCAACAACCAATCAATTGGCTGTAACGGTGCAGTTTCCGATGCCTCGCGACGCTTCGTTGCTGCGTTACTCACTCGCGCCAGATCGCTTCTCGCGGTAGTCACGTGCGGCACCTTCCAGCGGTTCGATTTCCAGTGTCACACCATCAATTGCGGCAACGCGGAAAGAACTACCTGAAGTAATTGGTGTTGAGCGGTTGGTTCGTGCACGCCACTGCGCATCATGAACGTTCACAATTCCTTCAGGGTTCACGTCACTTACCGCGACTCCTTCCGTGCCAATCAGCCACTCTCGACCAATGGTTGGTGTTGCAAAACGAGTGCGCACCATGCTTGGCATTCCCACAATGAACGCCAGGGTCATCATTGCAATTCCTGAAACAAGTGTGATCCACGACATGCGCATATTGGTGCCATCTATCGGTTGATACAACGCAAATGACGCAACCACAAACATGACAAGACCTACTCCCGTCCAAAATCGTGGCACACCTACTTGAACATCGACTGCAAATGCGAGCAATGCAAGGATGATGAGCGCTACTGCCCATCCGCGCACTGGCAATGATGCAAGACCATATGTACCGAGCAGCGAGCAAATTGCACCGACAACTCCGGCAATTCCAATTCCTGCGGTAAAGAACTCAAACACCAACAATGCCAGTCCAATGGAAAACAACAAGTATGCAACGGGTGGACTTGCGACCGTATGCATCAATTGACCCGTGAGCTCCAACTTAAAGAAACGCGCAGCAGTTGCATCGCGAACGATTTGTCCGCTGCTGTCTACTTTTTCAACAACAGTATTCAATTCTGAGTTGTCGACCTTTATTCCATCAAGGGCAAGCAACATATTGCGCACCACTGGAACACCCTGGTCGTCTCCCGCGTAATTCAACACGCCTTCTTTACGTGCTTCTGTAAACCCGATTGTTGATGTGCGAAGCACTGCGCCAATAGTTCCGAATGAAATTTCGGTTCCATTCACCTTCAATAATTGGCCTGTGTATCCGATTCGTGCACCTGGTGCCATTGCTCGCACATCAGCAACAGCCAGCAACTGCGCCGACAGTCCAAAAGCGCGCGCACCTGTTGGACCAACCCAAACAGCAACTGGAATGTCCGCTTCTGAAATTTTTGTAAGCAGTTCAGCCATTCGCTCTGCTGACACCACTGCTCCACGCGAGTTCACTTGCAATACCACCGCTTGCGCACCATTTTCTTGCGACCGAACAAGTGCGTGCTCAATATTGGCAGCCACCACATTGTCGATCAGACCACTCACTGCAACGATGTCCACTGGTGCCAAGTCAGATGCAGATTCAGCTCCTGCATTTCCATTGAAAGAGCACAACACTGCGCCAACGGCCAATGCGGCGATTGCAAGCCGTGAAACACGCGAGAACTTATGCACGAAAACCTCCGGGGTAAGCAGAACTGCACCTGTACGGTATCCGCGCGGCGCATACCGAGTCATCTCCTGTTGTGTAATGGCCACCAGAGATATGCTCAAGATGTGCATATCTTGGTTGGAACTGACGCCCAATGGGTACTTGATGAAGTGCTTGCGGCCCTCAGTTCTCCCGAGAATTCCTTCACCGTCTGCAGCAACGGTCGCGACGTTCCAGAAGCGATAAACACGCGTACACCAGATGTTGCAATTCTCGATCTGCAATTCGGCACGATGGGTGGCATGGCTGTAACCATGAATTTGCGTCTCGATCACAGTGATCACCGCATTCCACACATTCCTGTTTTGATGTTGCTCGATCGTGATGCAGATGTGCATTTGGCAAAACGAAGTGGCGCAGACGGTTGGCTCGTAAAGCCGCTAGACGCATTGCGTATTCAGCGCGCCATTCGTGCACTTGTTGCCGGAGATTCCTGGCACGAAGGCACCACTGCTGGCGCAGCATCATCTTCTCGCTAATTTTTTGTAAACGACTGCACGATTGCTGGGAGCACCAGCGAAACTGAACGGATGTCAAGTCCCACCCCCGCGAAAATGCTGATTCCCGCAGACCTTCTCCCGTCTGACGGACGCTTCGGTAGCGGACCGTCGAAAATTCGCAGTGCACAAGTTGATGCACTCGTTGCTGCTGGCAAAAACATTTTGGGTACGTCGCATCGCCAACCACCCGTAAAGAATTTGCTTGGATCAGTTCGCGATCAATTGAGTCAACTGTTTTCTTTGCCACAGGATTGGGAAGTGGTCTTTGGAAACGGCGGAGCAAGCACGTTTTGGGATGCTGCAACATTCGGACTCATCAACAAGCGCAGCGAACACTTGGTGTTTGGTGAATTCTCATCAAAGTTCGCCGATGCTGCACGCAAGGCTCCGCATCTGCAAGAGCCTGTTGTCGTTGACGCTCCTCCAGGAACCGTTGCAGAAGTTGAACTAGCAAACGTTGATACCTACTGCTTTACACATAACGAAACCAGTACTGGTGCGACAATGCCACTCGTTCGACCAACTACTCCACAAGACGCACTTGTGGTGGTTGATGCAACTTCTGCCGCTGGTGGAATCGCATGGTCGACAAGCGAAGTGGACGTCTATTACTTTTCGCCACAAAAAGGGTTTGGTTCAGAAGGTGGAACGTGGATTGCACTGTGTTCACCACGCGCAGTAGAACGAATCAATTCAATTGCCGCAACCAAACGCTGGTGTCCGACTTCGCTCGACTTGTCTATTGCGCTCGAAAACTCCCGTGCAAACCAGACATACAACACTCCCTCAATTTCAACTTTCGTTATGTTGAACAATCAATTGCAATGGATGCTGGAAAATGGCGGACTTGAGTGGTGCGTTCAACGAACAACCCAGAGTTCGCAGTACCTCTACGACTGGGCAATGCGGCAGAGTTTTGCTGCACCATTCGTGCACAACCCTGCTTACCGTTCACCTGTTGTTGGCACCATTGATCTTGACGGCCTTGAAGCAAGCACCATTAACGAAGTGCTACGAGAAAACGGCATTGTCGACACCGATTCTTATCGCAAACTTGGTCGTAATCAGATTCGCGTATCAATGTTTCCGTCAGTTGAACCGACAGACATTCAACAACTCACCAAATGCATTGACTACATCGTGGACCAACTGTCATGACCAGTAAACGAATCGTGATCGCCGAAACCATTGCCGAATCGGGTCTCGATCGACTCCGTGCTGCTGGATATGAAGTTGACATTCAACTGGACAAAACACCAGATGAAATGCATGAAATCCTGCGTGGTGCACGGGCACTCATCGTGCGCTCAGCAACCATAGTGGATGCTGCAATGTTGAAAGCCGGAAGCGACTTAGTGGTGGTGGCTCGTGCTGGTGTTGGCCTAGACAACATTGATGTCGAGGCTGCAACTATTCAAGGTGTGATGGTGGTGAACGCACCGCAGTCAAACGTGTTGTCAGCAGCCGAACACACCATGGCGCTCATCATGGCCATTGCTCGCAATGTTCCCCAAGCACATCGATCCTTAATGGAAGGTCGCTGGGAACGCAGTAAGTGGGAAGGCATCGAACTTGCCGGCAAGACACTGGGTATTTTGGGTCTTGGCAGAATTGGAACACTGGTTGCGCAACGCGCTCGCGCATTCGACATGCGACTGATTGCATTTGATCCATTCGTCTCTGCAGAACGCGGACGCGAATTGGGTGTTGACATGACCACGCTTGAGCGCGTGGTGGAGCAAGCAGACATCCTCACCATTCATTTACCGAAGACAAAAGAGACCAACGGCCTTATAAATACAGAAATGATGAAGCGGGCGAAGCCATCACTGCGCATCGTCAACGTTGCGCGCGGTGGAATTGTGAATGAGGAAGATCTTGCAGATGCATTGCGTAACGGCACCATTGCTGGAGCAGCACTTGACGTCTTCGTGAAGGAACCAACCACCGAGTCGCCGCTGTTTACGTTGAGCAACGTTGTCGCAACACCACACTTGGGGGCAAGTACTCGCGAAGCGCAAGACCGCGCAGGCGAAGTTGTCGCCGACATGGTGCAACTTGCACTGAAAGGTGACTTCGTTCCATTTGCCGTGAACCTTGAAGCAAAAGACGCAAATGAAACACTTAAGCCGTTCATTCCTCTTGCCGACCGACTTGGACGTGTGTTCGCCTCACTTATTGAAACCACTCCTACTTCAATAGAGATTTCCACAATCGGAGAAATAGGTGCATACGATCCGGGCCTCATCACCATTAGCGCCTTAAAGGGCATGTTGTCGCGTTGGACGAATGAGCCTGTCAGCTTGGTGAATGCGCCAAGCATGGCCCGCAACTTAGGAATCGCTGTTGAGAGTGTGGCGTCCACCAACACCACACATCGCGACTATGTAAACCTGATCACTCTGCGATCTGGAGATCGCAATCTTTCGGCAACACTTACTGGTCGACGTCGCCAAGGGCGCATTGTGATGATTGACGACCACCTCACCGACATTCCACCGTCAGAACACATGCTGGTGGTGAAAAATGACGACAGGCCAGGCGCGATTGGCCGTGTAGCCACCGCACTCGGTGATGCTGGAATCAACATTGCCAACATGGATGTGGGTACAACTGAAACTGAAGGCAGTGCACTGATGTGCATCGCAACGACAACAGCGGTGCCACTTGACGTGATGAACAAGCTGCGCACACTCGAAGGTATCTCGAGCGTTGTTTCAGTTGGCGCTTAGCAGCACCAACTATTTCTTGCGACTTGCTCTCTTCGCGCGGGGCAATGGCATCCGAACTAGATCATCATCAATGACGTCGTGTCGCGGGCCCCAACTGCCAATGAGCGCCTGAGCCATGGCAGCGGCTGGAAGTGCCAATACTGCGCCAACTGGCCCGAGTATTGCGCCACCAACGATTGCCGAACCAAATGCAACAGCCGCATGCACATGCAGTGTTCGCGCAGTAATTCGAGGCGAGATGAGATAGTTCTCCAGTTGTTGATACACCAACACAAAGGCAACGACGAGCAATGCCTTAAATGGCGAGTCAAAGAACGTGAGAAGTAATGGCAACACACCCGCAAGATATGTACCTACAACTGGCAAGAACTGCGAAACGATTCCGACCCACAGCGCCATAGCGATAGGTGCAGGTGTGCCAATTGCTTGGAATGCAATCCAATGGAAGAAGGCAGAAACCAATGCGAGCAGTGCGCGCGAATACAAATACCCACCCGTTTTTGCAATTGCAAGATCCCATGTGCGCAGTACCGCTCGTTGTTTTGACTCGGGCAATCGACTGCAAATCACTCGTCGCAATCGTGGACCATCGGCAACGAAATAAAACGTAAACAACACAATGGTCAATAGTTGCAACGACGCGCCAATTGCGTTCACAGAAAGTGAAATCACTTTACCCTGTTGATTCTTAATGAACTTCTGAACCGGGCCTTTGGGGTCTGCAATTGATGCATTTACTTCAGCAGGATCGATATTTGCATTGAAGGTGTCGTTGACAAAATCAACCGTGTCATTGACATACATTTCTGAATTCTTCAATACGTCAGCAACCTGGCTACCCACAAGGGTTCCCACCGCACCAAGAAACACTCCAATAAATGTGATAACTCCAAAGATGATGAGGAGAGTTCCTGAACCACGTCGCCATCCACGTTTGGTCAACCGATTGACACCCGGCTCAATAGCGAATGCCAAGAATATTGACACCAGTACAAGCAACAAGAAACTTGACAGTTGATGGAAGAGCTCTCGCGCTACCAGTGCTGCGAGGAACATCATCCAGAACAGCACAATCGCTCGCGGAACCCACTTGGGCATTGGGTTTGTGGTCACATATCCACAGTACTGCCAAGCGTGACTATGCATCTTGACTCTTGCAGTGGCACGATATGGCTGTGGATATTGCAAAAACGCTCAATATCGAAACCCGTTTGAATGAGTTGCGTGACTCTCTGGGTGAAGCATTGCGCAGTCGCGTAGTTGGGCCAGATGCCGAAACTCGTGTTCAGCAGATCATGGAAGTCGATGGACCACGCTGGTATTCAGATGATCGACCAATTCGGATAGTCCACGCCGATGCGTCAATGTTTATTGGTGGATTACGCGCATTGCTTCTGCAAACTCTTCATCCCCTTGCCATGGCGGGCGTAGCCCAGCATTCCGATTACAAGAATGACCCGTGGGGACGATTACAACGCACCGCAGACTTTCTTGCCGCAACAACATTTGGCCCCGCAGACGAAGCGCAGCGAATCATTGACCGCATTTTGCATGTGCACCAATTCGTCGTCGGTACAGCAAGTGATGGTCGTCCATATTCGGCAAACGATCCACATCTTCTGCGGTGGGTCCACGTTGTTGAAGTGGACAGTTTCCTTACTGCGCACACTCACTTTGGTGAACAGACACTGACACAAGTTCAACGTGATGGATACGTCGAAGACATGGCAATGATTGCTGCAAAACTTGGCGTTACTGCACCACCAAAAACAGAACGTGCGCTACGCGATCAAATGAAGTCGTTTAAAAACGAACTACACAGCACTGCCGAAAGTCGCGATGCCATTAAGTACCTCATGTTCAATCCGCCGCTTCCATACCCCGCACGTGCTGCGTACTACTCACTCGTTGCTGCAACGGTTGCGACGCTGCCAGTTTGGTCACGAGATTTGTTGCGCATTCCATATTTGCCGGTGAGCGAACGTTTCGCGCTTCGTCCACTCGGCGGACTGTTCACACGCGGACTGCGCTGGATTACTGCGCCAACGTCGCCGTATCAGCGTAACGACGCAACAGACTTAGCCTGAGCAACAAACTCGTTGTATAGGTTCTGTTGAACTGAATCTGTCTGTGCAGTGTCTTCTGGGTGCCACTGCACTCCAACCAACCAATGGTCGGTGTGTTCAATTCCTTCAAGAAGACCGTCCTCGGCCCATGCAACAGCAACACAACCTGGCGCAACCTTGTCAACAATTTGGTGATGAAACGATGCGCCGCGCAAAGATGTTGCACCTAACGCTTTTGCCAACCTGCTGTCTTCTGCAATTCGCACCTCGTGCACCGCAAATGGTGCGCCTTCAGGAAAGTTGTCGGGCTTGTGCAACACCTGCGAATCAGCATTTGGCAACGTCGCAATTTCCTGTACCAATGTTCCACCTAGCGCAACGTTGGTGATCTGTAAACCTCGGCAAATTGCCAGCACGGGTTTGCCCATGCGAATGGCGGCCTTCACCATGGTGGATTCAAAAATGTCTTGTTCGGTCAAAACGCCGTACACATACACACTTGGTTCTTGGCCATACAACTTCGGGTCAACGTCGCCGCCGCCCATGAGCACAAGGCCGTCAAATCGAGACATCAGTTCATCGGCGTCTTCGTCGGTTAACTCTTGCGGCACAACAACGGCTGGTTCGCCACCCGCACGCAATACGGCATTCGTATATACGTCTCCTGCGAAATGCACGGCACTGCGCGACACTCGGCTGGCAGGGCCAACACGACCAGCGATGGCGATAATTGGTTTCATGCGCTACAGGCTACCCACGACCGATTTGCACTTG
>BJFW01000024.1 GCA_014190095.1 Actinomycetes bacterium
GCATTCCCGCATACTTGTATTTGGGAATTTCAACATTGAGTTTCTTGATCTGGCTCATCAGCGATCAATCGTCAGGTTTGGTTAACTACGGTTTTCTTGTCTTCGCGATTGCGCTTGCAGCGTTTGCGGTATTTGTACTGAGCTCTTCGTGGAAGATGACGGTTAATGAGCGTGATGCCTTGGTGCATGCATCGCGAGCAGTTGATTTTGCAGTTGGACATGCGTCAGCGCAACAGGTTTGGCGAGGTGTCAGAAGTCGTCCAACGTGGCGTGTGTTTTGCTACAGCGCACAGGAGCCGCCGACACATCGAGGTTTAGTGTTGGTTGATGCTGTGGACGGCGAGATTGTTGAATGCCTTGTAGAACTCAACCCTGACAACGCAGCAACTACTAAGTGAGCCTCATTCAGTAGTATTGAGCCAATGTTTGACGGTCGGTTTAAATCAGAAATCGAACGATACGTTCGACCAATAGGGGAATCCCTCCGTCGCACAGGTCTGTCGCCAGATCATTTCACGGTGCTTGGTTTGTGCGTTGCTGGTGCTGCTGCTGTTGCTATTGGTGCAGGAAAAATGCAACTGGGACTGCTGCTCGTGATTTGTTCAGCGTTACCGGACTTGCTCGATGGAGCGCTGGCCAAAGCATCAAACTCGGCAAGTCAGCGTGGAGCGTTCTTTGACTCGGTAGTAGATCGAGTGAGCGACTCTTTGTTGTTTGGCGGCGTTGCTTGGTTTTATGCCAGCTCAAACTCCCCGCAGTTCTCTATTGTTCCGTTTGCCATTCTTGGCGCTTCGCTCATCATTTCCTACGAACGCGCAAAAGCAGAATCGTTAGGTCTATACGCCAAGGGCGGACTGATGGAGCGAGCAGAACGAATTATTTTGCTGTGTTTTGGTTTGTTGTTTGATTCGCTGTTGAAGTGGGTCATGGTGGTCATGTTGGTTCTCGTGGTGATGACTGCAGTACAGCGATTTGTCAAAGTATGGAAGCAAGCTGCCGTTGCCCCGGTGACGGCAGAGAAGCAAGCGATTCGGCGTTCGCGTCGCGCTTCGCGCAGGGCTCGTCGTGATGATTATCGTGCGCGCTTTCAGCGTCGACGTCGCCTGCAGTAAACCTCAGATATGGCCGATCCTCGTGACACCGGCTTTGATGCGTTAACACTTGCCGGATATCGGGCCGCTTCGTTATTTGCGAAACTCACGCCCGCACCACTTGCGTTAGGAACTTCGCTTGCACTCGGTGCGCCACTTGCATTGGGTTTACGCGATAAGCGAGAAATGATTGAGCGACACCTTCGCCGAGTGAATCCATCGCTTCGTGGATTTGCGCTGCGCCAAGCAGTGCAGGAATCTTTTCAGAGTTACACGCGTTACTACCTTGAGACTTTTCGATTAGGAACTCTGTCAAAGAAACAAATTCAGGCTGGGTTCACTGTGGATGGTTTCGAACACATCAAGAAGGGAATTGCTGACGGAAAAGGAGTGGTGCTTGGTCTGCCACACCTGGGCGGATGGGAATGGGCTGGTCGCTGGCTAGTGGATCAGGGATACGGTCTGACTGCTGTCGTTGAGCGTTTAGACAATGACGAACTCTTTCAATGGTTTCGCGATATGCGCAGCAAAGTTGGAGTGAATGTCATCCCCCTCGACGACAACGCAGGTCTGCGGGTAAGCGCAGCCTTGAAAGATAATCAGGTCGTGTCGTTGTTGTGTGATCGAGATATTCCACGAGACGGTGTTCGGTCGGGTGTTGAAGTTGAATTCTTTGGAGAACGCACAACGGTTCCTGCAGGACCGGCGTTTTTTGCTTTGCGAACGGGCGCAACATTGTTGCCACTTGCAACGTATTTCACTCGTAAGTCCGATGGTCATCATGCGGTAGTGCGTCCACCGATTCCTGTCGAGCGACAGGGAAGTTTGCGAGAAGATGTTGCGCGCATTACGCAACTGCTCATGATTGAAGTTGAAGGACTTATTCGTCGGGCGCCTGAACAGTGGCACTTGTTTCAACCAAACTGGCCGAGCGATCCCGGGTTTAATTCTTAAGCGAGCAGTGTGCGCAGTTCGTTTAAGCGCTCGTGATTAACGCGATACCAGACCCAAGTTCCACGCTTCTCGCTCAGTAGTAAACCAGCTTCGCGCAACACTTTGAGGTGATGGCTCACCGTTGGCTGCGATCGACCTGTTGGCTTCACCAAATTGCATGCACATGTTTCTGTGTTCGGAGAAGCAGCGATCAAGCTAAACAACTTGAGGCGAACTGGGTCAGCAAGTGCAGCAAACCCAACGGCTAAACCTTCGGCTTGCCTTGTGGTCAGCGCGGCATTCGAAACGGGGCCGCAGCAATCCTTTGGGGTCGCAGAGAGTTGCCTGATCGGAGGTGTCTTTGTTATATTGATAGTTATCAATATAACAAGTGAAAGAGGTAAACCGTGTCACGAGTGCAATTGGCTTTAAACGTCAGCAATTTGAATGAGGCAATTGAGTTCTATTCAAAGTTGTTCAATACCAAGCCTGCAAAGGTTCGTGAAGGGTATGCAAACTTCGCCATTGCAGAACCGCCGTTGAAGCTGGTGCTGATGGAACGCGCCGCAGGGGACACCAGTGAGTTTCACCATCTCAACCATCTCGGAGTTGAGCTTGAAGATGCAACGCAGGTTGATGAGTCAATTGAACGTTTTGAAAGCCTTGGGCTCGTAGAGAAGATTGAGAAGGACACCGTGTGTTGCTATGCCAAGCAAGACAAAGTATGGGTGCAGTCACCAGATAATGCACCATGGGAGTTCTACACCGTGTTGGCGGAATCTCCGTCTTACTTCATCAAGGTAGATGGAGTGGAGGGATCAGCTTGCTGCTCATGATGCGCCGGTTAACTGCCGAGGCGCTGGGTACTGGATTGTTAATCGTTGCCGTAATTGGTTCGGGCATCATGGCCGAGCGATTGACGCAAGATGTGGCATTGCAGTTGCTGTGCAATGCAGTTGCTACGGGTGGCGCGCTTGTTGCGTTGATCCTGATTTTTGCCCCAGTGTCTGGAGCATCGTTTAACCCAATCGTGGGAATTGTGGGCACCTTGCTTGGAGAGGGGAGTTGGAAAGACACGGCACTGTATGCAATTGCGCAAACCATTGGTGGTTGCGCAGGTGCGGTTATCGCCAATGTGATGTTCGATCTAGATGCAGTCAACCTCTCTGAAAAAGTTCGCACTGGGTCAAACATTTGGATTTCCGAAGTTGTCGCATCTGTTGGCTTACTCGTCGTAGTTTATGGAACCATTCGCGCAAAGCGTGCGAACTTGGTTCCATTTACGGTTGCAGCGTGGATCACTGGTGCGTATTTCTTTACTTCGTCGACTTCACTTGCTAACCCAGCAGTCACGGTCGCTCGAACATTGAGCAACACTTTTGCCGGAATCGCCCCCGAGTCGATTCCGATGTTCATCGTGATGCAACTCGTCGGCGCAGTAATTGGCTTCGGAATCATTCGTTTCGTATTTGAAGAGAGTGCAGAATGAGTGAAGGTCGAATCCCTGGCGTGTTGTTTCTGTGTGTGCACAACGCGGGACGAAGCCAGATGGGTGCTGGTTTCATGCGTTCGCTCGGTGGCGACAACGTTCGTGTGTTCTCTGGTGGTTCTGAACCTGCTTCGAAAGTGAATCCTTCGGCTGTTGAAGCAATGCGCGAGGTCGGCATTGACATTGCCGACTATGTACCTCAAAAGTGGTCAATGGAAATGCTGCACGAAGTGGACGTGGTGGTCACCATGGGGTGTGGAGACACCTGCCCGTACATTCCGGGTAAGCGCTACGTGGACTGGCCGCTCGATGATCCGGCTGGGCAGGGTGTTGATGCGGTGCGACCAATTCGCGATCAGATTAAGGCTCTTGTTGAAACGCTGTTAAGCGAACTCGTCGTTCGTTAACTTTCGAACGCAGCAAACAACTCTGCAACAGCTTTTGCCTGGCCACCACTGGTGGACGACATGACTGCAATTGGGAGTACTCCTGCTTGCGCCCATGCGCTGAACTGTTCGCGAACTTGAGCAGCATTTCCCGAGATAGTGCAATCGCGCAGCCACTCGTCTGTCATGGCCTGTTGCAATTGTTCAGCGAGTGACTCTTTTGACGTATTCGCGATGATTGATTCGATGTTGTCCATCTCTTTGTCGTACCCAGCCACGCGCCAGTAGTTGCGATAGTTGGGCAGCGACACATAGCCGGTCAGAGTTTTGCGATGAATCGCATATGCAGCATCGAGGTCTTCGCTGATCACGGTTGGCACCATGTTGGACATAAAGAATTGGTCACGCGTTGGATACTCAATCGATGCAACCTGTCGGTTGATGTCGCGCAGCGAAGCATTCGCCCAAATTGCTCCTTGTGAAATCTCAGTGGAAAGCGCAAGCATCTTGTCGCGTAGGGTCGCTAGAAAAATCTGTGGCAGTTGGCCCGAAAAACGTTCATTTAGTCGCATTGCCTGCACGTAGTTTGCGATGTCAGAAAGTGGTTTACCTGTTTCAACACCAAGTCGTTGCACCACTGGTCCATGGCTTACACCAATTCCAAGCCCGAAGCGTCCACCAGAAACTTCATGAATATGTGCCGCAGTGTTTCCCAGTTCAACGGGGTGGCTGTAGTACATCGGTTGAATCGACGTCCAAAATGGAATTGTTGTTGTCGAGTGTGCGAGGGACACACATAGACCAAGAGTTCCCCCCAAACTTGGACAGGCAATTCCTGCAAAGCCTCGGCGCTCAGCCTCGACCGCCAAATCCAAAATTGCCTGTCGTTTCGTTGGTGATGCAACGAGAGAAATCGCGGGAAGCGTGTAGGTGGCGGGTGAAAAACTGATCATGGCTTGAATACTCCTTGTAGACGCCTACCGTATATGGCGTGAACATGTTGCGCATCGCCATGGTGAGCCCGTACAGCGTTTCGGTCCCGGGTGGCGTGCAGGCACAGGTGCTTGGGCTTGCTCGAGAGTTACGAAGAATCGGCCACGAAGTTCGCGTGCTTGCTCCATGTGATGGTCCGCCACCCGAGCCATTTGTTACTCCATTGGGCAACAGTCTGCCGACAGCGGCTAATGGGTCTGTTGCACCACTTGCTCCAGATCCTTCTGCAGCGTTGCGCACGATTCGTGCATTAAACGATGAGGCCTTTGATGTCATTCATTTGCACGAGCCAATTGTCCCTGGACCGACTGTGACGGCGTTGTTGCTCAAACTTGCTCCGACGGTTGGCACGTTCCATGCAGCGGGGGACTCCACGTCGTACCGAGTGTTGAATAAGACAGCACGATGGGCTGCAGAGCATTTGTCTGTTCGAGTTGCGGTAAGTGAATCTGCAAAAGAACTTGCGAATAGGTATTTGGATGGCGAGTACACCATTTTGTTTAATGGCATTGAAGTTCAGCGCTACTCACGACCGTCAAGTCAGCGCGAGACCTCTCCAACAATTTTCTTCTGCGGCCGATACGAGCCACGCAAGGGATTGGAAGTATTACTGCAGGCGATGGCGCATTTGCCGAAGGAAGTAAAGCTTTGGATTGCTTCTGACGGAGTGGGTATCGACGACCTGCAAAACACATACGGCGCTGATGAACGAATTTCCTGGCTTGGCAGAATCACAGAAGAAGACAAGCTCGACCGACTGGCTAGGTGCACAACCTTTTGTGCTCCTTCGTTGCGAGGTGAATCATTTGGAATTGTGCTTCTTGAAGCCATGGCGGCAGGAGCAGCACTTGTTGCCAGCAATATCAGTGGGTACAACAATGTTGCGACTCATGAGACGAATGCGTTGCTTGTCGAACCCGGAAATCCTGTGGCTCTTGCCGAAGCGTTACATGTGGCAATAACGAATATCGCTGTTCGTGAGCAATTGGTGATAGGTGGTCATGCCCGTGCACAGGATTTCTCGATGCAGCGTTTAGCGCAGTTGTACATAGAGATCTACAACAAGTTGTTGAGTGATGAGGCAGAAAGATTGCTGGAAATTGCGCCAAACCGATTTGTTGCGATGTTTGAAGACAGAGTGCTACGTCGTCCAAAATTTCCCAACTAGCGCCTCAGCACGCAATGAGCACGTGATCTCTGCGTCTCGGGCCGGTGCCGTAGACTGTAAGTATGAGTACAACACTGGTAGTAGTTCTCGTCCTCGTTCTTCTCGCGCTTTTCGTTGGAGTTACATACAACTCACTGATTCGTCGTCGCAATGAAGTAGATAACGCGTGGAGCCAGATTGACGTGCAACTCAAGCGACGTCTTGATTTGATTCCGAACCTTGTCGAAACGGTGAAGGGGTATGCGGCGCACGAAAAGACAGCGCTTGAAGCGGTTATTGCGGCACGCAACACGGGAATGGCGGCTTCGTCAGATCCACATGCTCAAGCTTCGGCAGACAATGCGATGACCGGGGCCTTGCGTCAGTTGTTTGCTCTGTCAGAGGGTTACCCAGACTTGAAAGCCAACCAAGGGTTCGTCTCTCTACAGGAAGAACTTTCGAACACCGAAAGTCGCATTGCTTACGCGCGACAGTTTTACGGTGATGCAGTGTCTACGTATAACACCGCAATTCAGAAATTTCCAAACGTGGTTTTTGCGGGCATGCTCGGATTTTCTGAACGTGAATTCTTCGAAGCAGAGGACGCTGCACGCAGCGTTCCAGAAGTGAAGTTCTAGTAGTGAACGATCTCATCGCTTCAAATAAACGCCGAACTGTATTCCTGATGTTCGGATTTGTATTGTTTCTCGTCTTAGTTGGTCTGGCAGTTGGCACATTGATTGGCAATGGCGCAACGGGGACGATCATCGCTCTCCTCATTTCTGCAATTGTGGCAATGACGTCATATTGGAAGTCAGACAAAATTGCGTTGGCTGTGAGCCGTGCAGTTCCTGCAGATGTCAATGAGTACCGACGGTTGCACAACCTGGTTGAAGGTCTGTGCATTGCTGGCGGCCTTCCTAAACCACAGGTGTACATCATTCATGATGAAGCACCGAACGCATTCGCTACAGGGCGCAACCCGAAGAACGCTGCAATCGCAATCACAACTGGATTGCTCAATCAAATGAATCGTGTAGAACTTGAAGGCGTTGTTGCTCACGAGTTGTCACACATTAAGAACTACGACATTCTTGTTTCTACGTTGGCCGTCACGCTTGTCGGGTCAATTGCGTTGATCACCGACATGACATTGCGCATGATGTGGTGGAACGGCGGGCGAGTGAGCCGTAGCGGCGACAGGGGCGATCGAAGTAATCCGATTGCCATTATTGGCTTTGTCTTACTGCTGGTATCACCGCTTATTGCGCGGGCAATGCAAGCTGCAGTGAGCCGCCGACGTGAAACCCTCGCCGATGTCTCGGCGGTGCGCATGACCAGATATCCACCAGGTCTAATTTCTGCATTAGAAAAACTTCAGGCCGATCGTACAGAGACGCATTCAGCCAGTATGGCTACGGCTCATATGTGGATAGAGCAACCGTTGTCGGGTGTGAAAGACGCAGGCAGGTTGGGTGTGTGGCATAAACTTTTTAACACCCACCCGCCTCTATCCGAGCGAATTGCTTTGCTCAGGGAGATGTAATTCATGAATCGTCGAGTAACTGTTTTCAGTTCCCGTTCACTTGCTATTGCAGCAGTGGCTGTGCTTTCTGCGTGTGGAGGATCTAGTGGATCATCCACATCTTCAACCAGCGCGGTTCCAACGACTGATGTTGCAAATGATGTGCCTGTGTATCCACTGCTCGGAACTCCAGTTGAAGATTCAGAAGCGGCAAGTCGTCCAGCAATGGTGGTCAAGATTGATAACCACCCAAGCGCACGTCCGCAGGCTGGAATTAATCAAGCAGACATTATTTTTGAAGAAAACGTTGAGAAGCTCACTCGCTATGCAGCCGTCTTTCACAGCGAGGGTTCCGATCCGGTGGGTCCAATTCGAAGCGGTCGTTTTCAAGATATCAATTTGGTTGGTTCGTTGAACAAGCCATTGTTCGTATGGAGCGGTGGAAACAGCAAGGTCTCCGCGGCAATTGCTAAGTCTGACTTGGTTGATCTGAGCTACTCCAAGGCAAATACTGACGGTGGGTTCAAGCGCAGCGATGAATACAGGGCTCCGCACAACCTCTTTGCCGAAACGACAAAGCTGTGGACACTTGCCCCTGAGGGTTCGTCTGCTCCGCAAACTCAGTTCGCGTATCGAACAGTGAGTGACGCAAATGCATCGACATCGAAGGAAGCCCTTGGCTTGAAGGTGTCAATGGATGGTGTCAAGGTGCAGTGGGACTGGGACGCAGCCGCAAAGGAATGGGTGCGCACTCAAGATGGCACTGTTGTTGTTGACCCAGCCGATGTTGCGTTGTCGGTTCCAAACGTGATTGTTTTGGAAGTTGAGTACTCCAATACGTACAGCCCGACTTCAAAAACGCTTGGCACAGGCAAGGCTTATGTGTTTACAAACGGAGTGGTATACGAAGGCACATGGTCGCGTTCCGATCGCTTGAAGCCATTTGAGTTGAAGGATTCTGCTGGCGGCATCATCAAGTTGACACCCGGTCAGACTTTCGTTCACGTATCACGTGCTGGAAAAACAGCAGTGGTTTCAGCAGGTATGACACAGGACGAGGTGAAATTCCCGTAATTCGCATTCGGGATTTCCCCGAGTTGGCTTATGGGTCAAGCGGGCTTGGTAGGTACGCTTATCGCTATGACGACAAGTAAGGCAAACTCGGCTTCTAGTCCTATGAGGGTAAATCGTGGCTTGGCAGAAATGCTTAAGGGCGGCGTCATTATGGACGTGGTCAACCCGGAGCAGGCAAAGATTGCCGAAGATGCAGGTGCTACAGCGGTCATGGCTCTTGAGCGAGTTCCGGCCGACATTCGTCGCGATGGTGGTGTCGCACGCATGAGTGATCCGGAAATGATTGAGGGCATCAAGGCCGTAGTCACCATCCCGGTCATGGCAAAAGCTCGAATCGGTCACTTTGTTGAGGCTCAGATTCTTGAAGCACTGGGAGTGGACTTCATCGATGAGTCTGAAGTACTCACACCTGCCGACGAAACGCATCACATTGACAAATTCGCATTCACTTCACCATTTGTTTGTGGTGCAACAAATCTTGGCGAGGCGCTTCGTCGCATAAGTGAAGGCGCTGCGCTCATTCGCTCGAAAGGTGAAGCAGGAACGGGAAACGTAGTTGAAGCTGTTCGTCACTTGCGCAGCATTTTTGGAGACATTCGTCGAATCACGCAGGCCGATTCAGCAGAGTTGTTTGATTGGGCCAAGAAACTTGGTGCACCACTACCACTCGTGCAAGAAATTGCAGAGACTGGCAAGTTACAAGTACCAATTTTCTGTGCTGGTGGCATTGCCACACCTGCTGACGCAGCCCTAGCAATGCAACTTGGTGCTGAAGCCGTGTTCGTTGGTTCAGGAATTTTCAAGAGTGACGATCCATCGCCGCGCGCGAGAGCAATTGTCGAAGCGACTACGCACTTCCGTGACGCTCATGTATTGGCGAAAGTGAGTCGTAATCTTGGTGCGCCAATGACCGGTATTGGCATGGACAAGATCAACGAGCGCTACGCCGAACGCGGCTGGTAAAGCAGCACCACTTGTCTCGCGTAGTTGGCGTTCTTGCATTGCAGGGCGCTTTCGAGGCTCATCAACATGTGTTGCGCGATCTCGGTGTTGAAACGGTCCAAGTTCGTACTTCAGCAGACTTGGAATTGGTCGACGCGTTGGTGATGCCTGGTGGCGAGTCCACCACAATGTCTCACTTACTGCAAACATCGGGACTTTTCGATGCAATTGATGCACGATTGAAGCAGGGGATGCCAGTGTTTGGCACTTGCGCCGGAATGATCTTGTTGGCAAAAGTTGTGCTTGACGGTCGATCGGATCAGAGAAGTTTCGGTGCGATCGACATCGATGTGAAGCGCAATGCCTACGGCCGGCAAATTGACAGTTTTGAAACCGATATTGCTCTTGATGGACTTGTGGATGATTTTCACGCGGTGTTCATTCGCGCGCCACAAGTTTCGCGCATCGGTGAAGACGTGACAGTTTTGGCTCGCCATAAAGAAGATGTTGTCTTGGCTCGACAAGGTTCGGTGATGGTTGCTTCCTTCCATCCTGAACTTACGAACGACGCACGGATACATTCAATGTTTATCGGTTTATTGCAGGAGGTGTAACGGTGTCCGGTCACTCCAAATGGGCGACAATTAAACGCAAGAAGGGCGCTATAGATGCCGCGCGCGGAAAAATCTTTGCCAAAATGTCACGTCAACTTGAAGTAGCTACCCGCGAAGGAGGTGGCGACCCTGCAAGTAACGCCACGCTGCGAACCATTGTCCAAAAGGCAAAAGCTGCACACATGACGAACGACGCCATTGACCGCGCAATTAAGCGAGGTCTTGGAGAACAAACTGGTGCAGCATTTGAAACAGTGACTTACGAGGGGTATGCACCTGGTGGCGTGGCGATGTTGGTAGACGCACTGACAAATAATCGAAATCGCACTGCAGCAGACGTGCGTATGGCTTTCAGCAAATCGGGTGGTGCATTGGCCGAGCCCGGAGCCGTTGCTTGGCAGTTTTCACGCAAAGGAATAGTTCAAATTGACAAGAACATCAGTGAAGAAGATGTGATGCTTGTCGCGCTAGAACATGGTGCGGAGGATGTTGTTGATGATGGCGACTCATGGCGTGTTACATGTGACTCAACCTCGGTGTTTGAGTTAAAAACTGCGCTCGAAAGTGCGGGAATGAATGTAGTGTCTGCTGTAAGCACGATGGTCTCATCGGTGAGCGTTGCGGTAACTGGTGCAGACGATGCGAAGGCAATTTTGAAAATCATGGACGAACTTGAAGACAACGACGATGTCCAAGATGTGTACGCAAACTTTGACATTTCCGATGAACTATTAAACGAGGTAGCGCAATGACACTCAGCGTTGGAGATCAAGCACCGCAGTTCACACTGCAGGGGACCGGCGGGAAGTCGTACTCACTTTCCGAATACGCAGGTAAGCCAGTTGTGCTGGTGTTCTATCCAGGCGACAACACACCGGTATGCACGAAGCAGTTGTGTTCGTATAACAATGAAATGAGCCAATTCGAATCCGTTGGCGCTCAGGTGATTGGAATTTCCTCGCAGGGCGTCGAGAGTCATGACGAGTTTTCCGGAAAACACGGATTCGCGTTTCCTCTTCTTGCCGACGTTGACAAATCCGTGTCAAAGCAATATGGCATCCTCGGTCCGCTCGGGTTCCCTCGTCGAAGCGTGTTCGTCATTGACGGATCTGGTGTGGTTCGCTATGTCCACCGTGCCCTTGCGGGGCTCTCCTTCCGCTCAGTGGACGAGTTGGTATCTGCTGTAGAAAAGGCCAAACTCGGCTAGCAGGCCCAACTAGGCTTGAACATATGTTCGCCTCAACGTCTTCGGTGGTGCTGGGCATAGACCCTGGTCTCACGCGTTGTGGCTACGCAGCCCTGGCTTCAGGTGCTGGCGGATGCGTTGAAACAATCTCCATGGGTGTCCTGTCTTCTCCCAAGGATGACTCATTGCCTCGTCGATTGGCTTTGTTGCAATGTGACTTAGAAGCGTTGATTAGTGAAGTGAAGCCGACGGCGATTGCAGTCGAGCAGGTGTTTTTTCAAAACAATGTGCGCACAGCGATGAGTGTCGGACAGGCAAGCGGCTTGGTACTTGCGCTGGCGTACAAGTTGGGAATTGAAGTGGTGCAGTACACGCCAAGCCAAGTGAAGAGTTCAGTCGCAGGTTCAGGAACCGCAAACAAACTTCAAGTGCAGAAAATGGTGCAGAAAAGGTTGGGTCTGAGTGTGTTGCCAACACCTGCAGACGCAGCAGATGCTGCTGCTGTTGCACTGTGCCATCTTGCCGTTGCGCCGCTAGCGAACAGCGTAAGGCGCGCAACCTTGGGAGCAAAGCAATGATTGGTTCATTGCGCGGAACTGTCGTTGAACGTAATGCCGATTCAACCGTGCTGTTAGATGTTGGCGGTGTCGGATACTTGGTGCATGTCACGCCACGCACACTTGCCGAGCTTGAGCCAACTTCGCAAGCATTTGTCCACGTGCACCACCACATTCGTGAAGATGCACAAACCCTGTTTGGATTTCTTGAAAAAGATGAGCGCGTTGCATTCAACACATTGATCGCAACGCACGGAATCGGACCAAGTATGGCAATGTCAATCCTGGCTACGCATACGCCCCGAGCACTAATCGACATTGTCGCTACAAACGATCATGGTGCGCTCACGTTGGTGCCGGGAGTAGGAAAGAAAACTGCTGAGCGTTTGCTTATTGAATTACGCGGCAAGCTCCAGTTGCCTGTGCTTGATTCGCTCGTCGATGGAAAGACAGTAGGCACTTCAGTAATGACAGATGTTCGAGAGGCTCTCACTGGGCTCGGTTATTCAAATGAAGAGATTCGCGAAGTATTACGCGACCTCTCGGCAACCGACACCGCTGAAAATGTATTGCGCCAGGCTTTGAATTCGTTAGGAGTTCGTCGTGCGTGAGGAATTTGTAGATCCGCAGTATCGCGCAGAGGACTTCGTTGAACAAGCTGACGAAACAGGCTTGCGACCTAAATCGCTTGATGAGTTTGTGGGGCAGCGCGAGCTGAAAGAGCATCTTGGGATCGTGCTTGAAGCCGCTCGTCGTCGAGGTCAGGCTGCTGACCATATTTTATTGGCTGGTCCGCCAGGGCTTGGCAAAACAACGATGGCGTCCATTGTTGCTTCAGAGATGAATGCCCACATTCACATCACGTCCGGCCCAGCACTTGAACGCGCGGGTGACCTCGCCGCAATTTTGACGAAGCTTGAACCCAACGATGTGTTGTTCATCGACGAAATTCACCGACTTTCGCGAACTGTTGAAGAGATTTTGTATCCGGCAATGGAGGACTTCCAGATCGACATCGTTGTCGGCAAAGGACCTGCAGCATCGTCTATTCGCCTAACTCTTCCGCGATTCACTCTGATTGGTGCAACCACCCGGACAGGAATGATTACCGGGCCACTGCGAGACCGCTTCGGTCTTGTTGCCCGACTCGACTACTACGACGATGAAGAACTGCAACGCATCGTTCGCCGTGCAGCCGGAATCTTGGATGTGACTATTGACGATCAAGGTGCTGCAGAAATTGCACGTCGCGCACGAGGCACTCCACGTATTGCAAACAGATTGTTGCGCCGGGTTCGCGACTTTGCAGAAGTCAGAGGCAATGGAAGAGTTAACAGGGCATCAGCGCGTGAAGCGCTGTCGGTGTTTGGGGTAGACGACCTTGGCTTAGACAAAGTGGACAGGGCGGTGCTCGGTGCAATTTGTAATCAATTCAATGGCGGACCAGTCGGGCTTTCCACACTTGCCATCAGCGTCAGTGAGCAAACTGAAACCATCGAAGACGTGTATGAACCGTTTCTTATTCAGCAGGGACTCATTGCGCGTACCCCGCGTGGTCGTGTGGCAATGCCGTCTGCTTGGACTCACTTGGGACTGGTCGCACCGGCGCAAGATCCGCATCTGTTTTCCTGAACTTCGACCGTGTAGCGAAGTAGGTTTTTGATCTTGGATATTTCACACATTGATTACGAGCTGCCCGAAGATCTCATTGCTCAAACACCGATTGAGCCCCGCGACTCGGCGCGATTGCTTGTCGATTCACCGAACGGTCTTCAGCATCGGCGCGTGAGTGACATTGTTGAGTATTTGCAACCAGGTGATGTTGTGGTGGTCAATCACACACGAGTGTTGCCGGCGCGTTTGAAACTGAAACGCCGCACTGGCGGTGCAGTGGAGGTGCTCTTGCTTGAAGAACTGGATGCAGAGCAGATGCAGTGGGAGGCTCTCGTTCGACCTGGCGGAAAGCTTTCAGTTGGCGAGGAACTCCTCGATGGTGTGGGTGACGTCTTGTTGCGAATTGGCGAACGCTCGGCGGCTGGCGACACGTTTTATGTGCATTTTGCAGCAGACTCACATGACGAAGTGATGCGAAGAATTTTGGAAGTTGGGGAGATCCCACTTCCTCCCTACATCACGACAGCGTTGGCAGATCAGAATCGATATCAAACGGTGTTTTCACATGATCAGAAGTCCTCCGCAGCACCTACTGCGGGCTTGCATTTCACGCCAGAGTTGCTCGTACGTATTCGCGAAGCGGGTGTTGAGATTCGAGAAGTGGAACTGGTTGTTGGGCTTGACACATTTCAGCCAATTTCTGCCGAAAATCCCCTCGATCATGTAATTCACACCGAGTCGTATCGAGTGCCTTCGGAAACCTTTGATGCGTGTGTGAGTGCGCGTAAAAGAGGTGGCCGAGTTCTTGCCATTGGCACTACCGCAACGCGAGCTTTAGAAAGTGCTGCAACATTTGGCGAGCTTCAGGGTCGCACGAATCTCTTCATTACCCCCGGATATGAATGGAAAGTTGTCGACATGATGTTGACTAATTTCCATATGCCACGGACAACGCTTCTATTGATGGTTGAATCATTGATCGGTGTGAAGTGGCGTGCAATTTATTCTGAAGCGATTGCCATGCGCTATCGCATGTTGTCGTTTGGTGATGCGATGCTGCTGTACCGTGGAACAAATGTTTCCAGTTGAATTCTCTGAAATTGCTCGCGATGGTGCTGCCCGGGCTGGAATAGCAACAACTCACAGGGGAACATACTCCACGCCGTGCTTTATGCCTGTTGGTACGCGCGGTGCAATCAAGTACCTCAGTGCATCTGATTACGAGCAGTTAGGTGCTCAAATCGTTTTGGGTAACACCTACCACTTGATGTTGCGTCCAGGCGCAGAGACAGTCGCTCATTTTGGTGGCTTAGGTGCATTTGCAGGGTGGGGTGGACTCACTCTTACTGACTCTGGTGGCTTTCAAGTTTTTTCACTTGACCCAGATGTTGATGACGATGGAGTCACATTTAGATCAACCTATGACGGATCAAAACATCGGTTCACTCCCGAGTCTGCTGTTCATACTCAGCAACTTCTTGGCGCTGATATTCAAATGGTGCTCGATGTTTGTCCCCCGCTTCCATCTCCTCCTCACGTTGTTCGAACAGCGCTTGAACGAACTTCGGCATGGGCCATGCGAGCAAAGAATTCACACACGCGAGATGACCAATCGTTGTTTGGCATTGTTCAGGGTGGAATTGATACCAACATGCGCGCCGAAAGCGCGCAGCGTACGGCTGAGTTGAATTTTGATGGCTACGGAATTGGTGGACTATCTGTTGGTGAAACACGCGACGAGATGGTTCCGGCATTGGCTGCTGCTATTGCACATTTGCCGAGTAATCGCCCTCGCTATCTCATGGGTGTTGGAGACCCAGCATCACTTGTCGAGGCCGTCAACCTTGGAGTGGATCAATTCGACTGCGTCTTGCAAACACGATTAGGTCGACATGGCACAGCCCTTACGTCAACAGGTCGCGTTAATGTGAAACGCGCCGAATTCGTCTTGAGCGACGATCCAATTGACGCTCAATGTTCGTGCATGGTCTGCCGTCGACATTCCCGCGGATACATTCGTCACCTTTTTCAAGTTGGAGAACCGACTGCTTCACGTCTGGTTTCACTACACAATGTGGCGTGGACGATTGAACTCATGAATCAGATGAGCAGGGCAATAGTTGATGGCTCTTTTGCGTCTCTCCGTCGCGAAATATTGGCTGTTTGGGGCAATGCGATGGGATCAGCGGCCTCCTAGCGTTCAATTCGGCGAGTAGAGTAAATCTCTATGTTCCACGTCAATTCACTTCTCGCGGCAGCTAGTTCTTCAACGACTTCAAGCTCGCCACTCAGTTTTTTGCCAATTGTT
The DNA here is from genome assembly GCA_014190095.1 of Actinomycetes bacterium. Taxonomy (GTDB): domain Bacteria; phylum Actinomycetota; class Acidimicrobiia; order Acidimicrobiales; family Ilumatobacteraceae; genus UBA3006. The sequence goes on from BJFW01000024.1 coordinate 15,860, forward strand.
GCCATTTTTGCAGCGATGTATTTCCTGTTGATCCGCCCGCAACGCAAGCGCGCTAAGGAGCAAAGGGAACTTCAGAATGCTCTTGCTGAAGGGGACCATGTTGTCTTGAACTCAGGCATTTACGGATATATCTCACAAATTGAAGAAGGCAAGCCGTACATCTGGTTTGAAGCAAACACCGGAGTGGAATTTCGCATCAATCGCTCGGCCGTAGCTGGGAAGACACCAGACCCTGCTAATCCATCTGCAGAACAGAAGTAGCAGCTCGCACAAATGGTTCGTCGGCTCGTTGTTTCACTCGTTGGAGTAGTGGTTGTTGTTTTCGGACTGCTTATCGGCAACCTTGCAGTAGGCAATGTTCCGTCTCTTGGTCTAGATCTTCAAGGTGGTGCTTCGGTAACGTTGCAGCCTGAGGGAACATACGACGCGAAGGCCCTTGATGTTGCGCTCTCCATTATTCGTTCACGCGTGGACTCAATTGGTGTTTCTGAGCCTGAAATCATTCGTCAGGGAGACACCGTTGTGGTCAACCTTCCCGGAGTTGAAGACCAGCAGAGGGCGCTAGACATCATTGGCAAGCAGGGTCAGTTGCTGCTTCGTCCGGTGTTGCAAGCAGGAACAGTCAATACAGGTGCTGACACTACGGTGCCCGGTTCAACCACGGTCGTTGATTCAACATTGCCGGCAGCGAGTGGTCCTGGTAGTTCGCGCATAGTCGCTGCGACGACCGTTCCACCTTCAACATCTTCACCGACAACTGTCGTAGCCACGCAAGAATCTGCGCCGTCACTTGCTGAAATTTTGGCAAACCAAGATGCGAATGATCCGAATGCATCGGTTGTGTTGCTCGGTAGAAATGGTGATGTGTACTCGGCGGGCCCTGCAGGTGCATCTGGCTTAGTGTTCAGCAATGACGCCGCCGCCGAAATCAATAACGGAACGTGGAGTGTTGTCGTAGGACTTTTAAACGGTTCAGCAGGTGAAGACATTTGGAATGCATTATCAACTCGTTGTTTCAACAGAGATGCAACCTGCCCAACGGGACAAATTGCAATTGCGCTCGACGGCGAAGTCATTTCGGCACCAGTGGTGCAGCAGGCGGTGTTCACTGGTGGCAACGTTCAAATTTCTGGAAACTTCACCGAAGAAGAGGCTCGTGATTTGGCAAAGATTCTTGAATTCGGTGCAGTTCCGGTCAAGTTTGCTGTCGCCACTGTGCAGACCGTGTCGCCAACGTTGGGTAAAGATTCTCTGCGAGCAGCAATCGTCTCTGGTTTGGTTGGCGTGTTGCTGGTGATGCTGTTTTTCTTCTTTTACTATCGACTCTTGACCATCGTGGTTGTCAGCGGCCTCGTCATTTCGGGCTCGCTGCTATGGAGCGTCATTTCGTATCTGTCGAAAACGAACGGCCTCGCGCTCACACTTTCAGGTGTTGCAGGGATCGTCGTTTCCATCGGCGTAACTGTTGACTCCTATGTTGTGTTCTTTGAGCGATTGAAAGACGAATTGGTGAGTGGAAAAACCATGCGTGGGGCAGCGCAGCGTAGCTTTACGTCGGCATGGCGAACCATCTTGGCGGCCGACACTGTCTCGTTTATCGGAGCAATTATCTTGTGGCAATTGACCGTCGGTTCTGTGCGCGGTTTCGCGTTCTTCCTTGGCCTATCCACGTTGATCGATGTGTTCGTGGCGTATCTCTTTACTCGACCTGCAATTCTGTTGCTTGCACGTTCAAAGTTCATGGCTGGTCGTAACGTACTGGGCGTAGTCGTTCCGAAGGAGTTAACGGTATGAGCGGAGGAATGGGTCGCCTGTATCGTGGCGAAACGACGTTCAACTTCTTTGGACGTAGATGGATTGGTTTCGGTTTTTCCATTGTGCTGATGGTGATAACACTGTTGTCGCTAACCACTCGCGGGCTGAATCTGGGGATGGACTTCGAAGGCGGTGTGGCCTGGGAGGTTCCGGCGCAGTCACTTACCATTGATGATGTAGAAACTGTGCTCGACGCGAATGGTGTCGAATCATCCGATGCAAAGATTCAGGTCCTCAATGGTTCTGATGGGTCCCGCATTCGCATTCAAGTTGGTGCTGAGTCCGAAGCAGTTACAACAGCAGTACAAAATGCGCTTGCAGAAAAAGCATCAGTGAAAGCCGACGAAGTCAGCGTTGCACTCGTTAGCTCGTCATGGGGGCGCAGCATTACAGAAAAAGCGGTGCGGGCATTGCTGGTGTTCTTCCTCGTGGTGTCGATGTATATCTCGTGGCGTTTTGAATGGAAAATGGCCGTCTCCGCAATTGCGGCAATGGCTCACGACGTGTTGATCAGCGTTGGCGTGTACTCGGTGCTTGGCTTGTCGGTAACTCCAGCCACGGTTATCGCGTTTCTCACTATCTTGGGCTTCTCGTTATATGACACCATCGTGGTGTTCGACAAAGTTCACGACAACACCAAGAAGTACTCGGCGTCGCGTGTTTCTTATGGCGACATCACCAATGTGTCAATGAACCAGGTGTTGATGCGCTCGATCAACACTTCCTTGGCGGCAGTATTGCCGGTGCTTTCCTTGTTGATTCTCGGATCATGGATCCTTGGGGCAGTGGCTCTGCAAGAATTCGCCCTGGCATTGTTGGTCGGAATGTTCCTTGGTGCATATTCGTCCATCTATATCGCAACGCCGTTGCTCGGAATCTTGAAAACTCGCGAAACAAAGTTCAGGTCAATGGCTCATGAACTGCATCTTGGTGAAGAGATGTCGCGAATCGCTAATTCTGGCAAGAAACCAAATCGTGTGGTGTCTGCAGATTCATCAGAATCGGGAGCAACAGAGACAGTCACACGTGAAGCTGCTTCGGTAACGGCTGTGCTTAGCCACCCACCACGTCCGCGCAAAAAACAACGCAGATAAGGATCGCTCCCCATGAGCACGACGTCGCGAGTACTTCCATGGCGAAGGAATCAGTCTGCGGTAGTCGAAGACCTTGTCCCGTTGCTTTCCGCCTACAAACGCCGTAACCCAAAGGGAAACGTTTCGCTGATTAATGCGGCTTATGAGATGGCGAGTGCTGCTCATAGCCATCAGTCCCGCATGAGCGGTGAGTTGTATATCAGTCATCCAATTGCTGTTGCGCGAATTGTTGCCGAAATTGGTCTGGATGAGGTCTCGCTTGTAGCAGCACTGTTGCACGACGCTGTTGAAGACACAGAAATCACGCTTGCCGATGTGGAGGCGCGTTTCGGCGCTGAAGTGGCGGGAATCGTAGATGGACTGACCAAGCTTGAGCGTCTGCAATTTGATTCGCGCGAAGCGCAACAGGCTGCCACCATGCGAAAAATGCTGGTTGCAATGGCTAAAGACATGCGAGTACTGATCATTAAGTTGTCGGATCGTATGCACAACATGCGTACGATCGCTTCGGCACCGGTTGATAAGCAGCGCCGCATTGCGCAAGAGACTCTCGACATTTACGCTCCGCTTGCACATCGACTGGGCATGCAGGAAATGAAGCAACAGTTGGAAGATTTGTCTTTCGCCGCGTTGTTTCCGAAGCGATACGCAGAACTTGATCACTTGGTATCAATTCGCGCTCCTGAGCGCGACGTGTATTTGGCAAAAGCGTTGGGTCAGGTGAATACATGGCTAACTGAAGTGAACATCAATGCCGAGCTCACTGCCCGCGGAAAGCACCTGTGGAGTCTGTACGAAAAAATGGTGCAGAAGGGCAGAGACTTTGATGAAATTTTCGATCTCATGGCCATTCGCATCGTTGTCGATTCGGTAAAGGACTGCTACGGAGCACTTGGCGCTATTCACGGCAAATGGAAACCGGTAGTTGGTCGTTTCAAGGACTACATCGCAATGCCGAAGTTCAACCTGTATCAGTCGTTGCATACCACGGTGATTGGTCCAGGCGGTAAGCCAATTGAGGTGCAAATTCGCTCGCGCGATATGCACCAGCGGGCCGAATGGGGTGTGGCATCACACTGGTCATATAAGGATGGCGTCGCAAGTACTGACATTGACTGGCTCAATCGCATTATCGATTGGCAAGATGAAGTGTCGGACCCGCGTCAATTCTTGGAGAGTTTGAAGACAGACCTCGAACAAGACGAACTGTTCGTGTTTACGCCAAAAGGACGTGTAATCGCACTTCCACTCGACGCAACACCAATTGACTTCGCCTACGGTGTGCACACAGAGGTTGGACACACGTGCATTGGTGCACGAGTGAATGGTCGACTTGTGTCGTTAGATTCGCGCTTGAATTCTGGTGACACCTGTGAAATCCTCACGTCGACTGCTGAGGATGCAGCCCCTTCGGAAGAGTGGGCGAATTTCGTTGTTTCGCCAAAGGCGAAGAGCAAGATCAAGCAGTGGTTCTCGCGAGAGCGCATGGAAGACCTGGTGGATACAGGGCGTGACGATCTGGTTGAACACATGCGCAAGCATGGACTTCCTGTGCAGCGAGTGTTGTCATCTGAAGTGTTTGCACAAGAGCGCGAAGCGATGAACTATGCAGACGATGTGACGTTGTTCCGAGCAATTGGCGAGGGTCACGTATCTGCTGAGTCGATGGCAGGACGCATCAGCCGTCTCATGCGCGATGGCGGATTTGGCGAGCAACTCTCTGTTGGCATGCGCCTCGATGCAGGTAATACCACCGAGCAGGTATCAGGTGTTCATGTAGAAGGAATGTCGGGCACAATCGTTCGCCTGTCAAAGTGCTGCACACCAGTGCCAGGTGATGAGATCATTGGCTTCCTCACTACCGACCTTGTTGTCAACGTTCACCGCACCGATTGCTCAAATGCCATATCAGCCGCAAGCCAAAACCTTGGCCGAATGGTCGACGTTGAATGGGCGGGAAATGTACATAATGCGACGTATATCGCTGCCGTCGAGGTGGTGGCTTTAGATCGTTCACGCCTATTGCGAGACGTTGCCAATGCCTTGAGCGAAGAGCATGTCAACATCGTTTCATGCTCAACGCATACTGGATCCGACCGAGTGGCCCGCATGCGTTTTGAATTTGAGTTTTCCGATCCCAGTCATTTGCAGTCTGTGCTCCGCACAATCAAGCGCATCGATTCGGTATATGACGCATATCGAGTCATGGCGGGAGATCATCCAGCGTCTAATGTTCTTGCGTGAGTTCGTTTTCAACTAGTCCCGGAACACGGGACATTCTGACTCCTGAAGCGGCACGTTGGCGCAAGTTCCAAGACGTGTTTGCTGGAGTTGTAGAAGAGGCTGGCTATGGGCTCATTATTCCACCAATGTTTGAAGACCTTGGAGTGTTCTTGCGACTTGGTGAAGCAACCGATGTTGTAACAAAGGAAATGTACGACTTCGAAGACAAAGGTGGTCGTCGAGTTGCGCTGCGTCCTGAGCAAACGGCGAGTGTGTGTCGTGCATTCGTTCAGCATCGACCAACCACACCGTGGAAGGTGTGGTACGCGGGTCCAAACTTTCGCTACGAAAAACCACAGCAAGGTCGATATCGCCAGTTTGATCAGGTTGGGCTGGAAGTTCTTGGTGTCGAAGATCCGTATCTTGATGCTGAAGTCATCGCGCTCGCAGCACAGTTTTATGATCGCTTAGGTCTGAAGGAAGTACAACTGTCAATCAATTCATTGGGCGATGCTGGTGACCGGCAACGGTTCACCGATGTATTGCGCGCCTACTTCGAGTCTCATTTGGGCGAGTTGTCTGAAGACTCACAAATCACTCTGACAAAGAATCCATTGCGCGTGCTCGATTCGAAACGTCGCGAGGATCAAAAGATTATTGCGAATGCTCCTCGCATCCGCGATTTTCTCAGCCCAACTGCAGGGGAGCACTTTGCAGCAGTTCTTGCCGCACTTGACGTTATAAATATCAAATATGTCATTGACGATCGATTGGTGCGCGGTCTCGACTATTACCGCCGCACCACATTCGAGTTTGTGAGCACTGCGCTCACGGCTGCACACACTGCAATTGGTGGTGGCGGTCGATACGACGGTCTAGTTGAAGAACTTGGCGGACCAGCAACGGCAGGTATTGGTTTTGCTCTCGGGCTCGATCGAACACTGTTGGCGTGCGATGCCGAGCAAGTGTTTCCCGCCCCAAACACCGACGTGTTCGCATTCGTTGTAGACACGACTGGTGGTCAAGAAGCATTGATTGTGTGCAATCAATTGCGCATGGCGCGTATTGGCGCAGACCGTGCCTTCGACAATCGAAGTATGAAGGCTCAGATGAAAGCGGCCGATCGCAGTGGAGCGCAGGTCGCCATCATTATTGGGTCAAACGAATTGGATTCGGGTCAAGTGGTAATTCGACCGATGAAATCGGGCGAGCAGTACAGCGTGAATCGTGAAGATCTTGTTGCTGCAATACAAAATGAGGTCAGCAAAATTCGTTCTGCAAACTAGGCTGTAAGCCTCATGTCGTCTCCATTGCAGCCATTAGGCGAATCAACGTCTCTTCGAACTCAACTGTGCGGTGGCCTGCGGGCTGAGCACATCGGCAACACGGTCACCGTGTGTGGCTGGATTGCTCGCCGTCGTGAGCACGGTGAACACCTTGCGTTCTTGGACGTTCGCGATTACAGCGGGGTGGTGCAGTGTGTAGTTGACAACGAAACCGACGTTCGATCCGAGTGGGTTGTACAAATCACTGGTCGTGTGCAGGCACGTCCTGATGGCACGGTGAACACCAACCTGGCAACTGGTGAAGTTGAATTGACCGACTGCAAAGTGGTCGTTCTCAACTCTGCAGAAGCACCACCATTTCCCATTGATGCTCGTGCCGATGATGTGGACGAAAACGTTCGCCTGAAGTATCGCTACCTCGACATTCGTCGCGAGCGCATGCAACGCAATTTGCGAATTCGTGCAAAGGTCAACTCTGCAATTCGTCGTGCTATGGAATCGCAGAGTTTTGTTGAAGTAGAAACCCCGTTCCTTATGCCAAGCACTCCAGAAGGTGCGCGCGAATTTCTCGTTCCATCGCGCAAAGAGCCAGGTTCGTTCTATGCATTGCCGCAGTCACCGCAGTTGTGGAAGCAATTGCTCATGGTCGCTGGTATCGATCGCTATTACCAAATCGCTCGTTGCTTGCGCGACGAAGACTTGCGCGCCGATCGCCAATACGAATTTATGCAGCTTGATGCCGAGATGAGTTTCGTCACTAAAGACGATGTGCTTGGTGCAATTAGCGAAGCTGTGATGGCCGCTGCTGAAGCCGTGTTGGGCGAGCGTCCACCGCAAATTGAGCAGATCACCTGGCTCGATGCAATGAATCGCTTCGGCCTCGATAAACCCGACATGCGTTTTGGTATGGAACTTATAGAGCTCACCAGTGTGTTTGCTGGTACTGAGTTCAAAGCATTTGCGCAAGCAGAATCTATTAAGGGGCTGCGTGTTGATGCTGCAACGTATCCAGACGCAGCTGCTTATGGCCGCAACAAACTCGATGCTTTAACTGACCGTGCGAAGCAAGTCGGTGCGAAGGGGTTGGTTTGGATGAAGGTGGGCGAGGGTCTTGCTCTCGACTCGCCGGTAGCCAAGTTCTTGTCAGATGCAGAACGTGCTTCGCTCGTTGCAGCAATGGG
>BJFW01000025.1 GCA_014190095.1 Actinomycetes bacterium
ATTGCTCTTCGGGGTGAATTTCTCGAGTTCAAGGAAGAGATGCGGCTTGTTCCAGTGAAAATTGCCGGTTGGGTTGCCGGAGCCATGATCGGTTCATCCAGCTTTATCTTCGGTGGTTTTCAACTGTTGCGCGGTCTGCTGTAAGCCTCAGAGTGGTCTAATCTCTTTCTAGCACTACTGCTGAAAGGGGAATATATGACAACGGCGTCATATAAGAACTACTCGGCACTCGAAGCGGCAGAACTTCGCGTACGCGAAGCCGGCGAGTGGTTGAAGTTGGAAGATGGCCTGATCGAAACGATCGTCGCACCACGAAGAATTATCGAGGTGGCAATTCCATTTCGACGAGACGACGGTTCGCGCGATCAACTCACCGGTTGGCGTGTGCACCACAACACGACCCGTGGTCCAGCCAAAGGCGGAATCCGCTACCACCATGAAGTAAATCGCGAAGAAGTAATCGCGCTTGCAATGGGTATGTCTCTCAAAACCGCGATTGCCAACTTGCCACTTGGTGGCGCAAAAGGCGGCGTGTGCTTCAATCCGAAGGACTACTCCATTGGCGAAATTGAGCGCATTACTCGTCGATATGTGTCTGAAATTTCTTCATTCCTCGGACCAGACAAAGACGTTCCTGCACCAGATGTTGGAACAAACTCGCAAATTATGGCCTGGATCATGGACCAGTATTCAACAGGGGTCGGACACGCGACACCGGGCGTTGTAACCGGAAAGCCAATTGAGCTTGGTGGTTCACTCGGACGCGAATCGGCAACCGGTCGTGGTGTGGTTGAAGCGGCAGCACTGATGCTCGGAAAGATGGGCACTTCCCTACAAGGCAAGAAAATCGCCATTCAGGGATACGGCCAAGTTGGTTCATGGGCTGCGCGACTAGCCGCAGCGCGCGGAGCACTCATCGTTGGGCTCTCCGATGTTGGCGGAACCATTCATTCGGCAGCTGGACTTGATCTTGCAGCGATTGACAAAGCATTCCGCGAAGGTGCGCGAAGTGTTTGTAATACCGGCGTAGGCGACGTAGTTGCGCGAGGAATTGCAGGTTCGACCGCTGTCTTCGCTCTTGATTGCGACATCGTCATGCCATGCGCACTCGGCGACGCTGTTGGCGAAGCGGAAGCAAACAGCATGAAAGCGAAGTTGGTAGTGGAAGGCGCGAATGGACCACTTACCCCTACCGCAGACCTCATCATGGCCGACAAGGGCATCATCATCATTCCAGATGTGTATGCAAACGCTGGTGGCGTTACCTGTTCATACCTTGAGCAATGCCAAAACTTTGCACACTTAACGTGGGACGAAGACGAAGTGAACGCGAGAGTGATAGACCTCATGCGTGCAGCATTTGAACGCTTCTACGCATTCGCTCAAGAATCAAAGTTACCGAACAGACTTGCAGCATCGGTTCTTGGAGTGAAGACCATTGCTGACGCTCATCGCATGCGCGGCCTGCACCCATAAGCCATCTGGACTCCACCTGGGCTGCTTGACAGCCAAAGTGACACCTGTGTAATAGTTGGGTTTTATTGCCGTTCGCTCGGCCCTCTGCACACCTGTCTGCATGACATCAATTATGGAGAAACACTTGAGCGACGAAATACCTGTCGATGATTACCTGCTTGAATCCACCGACCCTCGCTGGAATAAGCCAGCCTCTTTGCAATCCGTGCGAATCGCCGCACAGCGTTTGGACACTCGAATTGATTGGGTATTTTTCACGCTTGACACCAAGATTGATCGGAAATTCACAGAGCTAGACAACAAGATCGATCGGAAGTTCACTGAACTAGACAACAAGATTGACCGGAAATTTGCTGAAGCCGATACCAAGATAGAAATCAGATTCAAAAGCGTAGAGAGAAATGCCCGTATCAATTATGTCTTGAGTGGCACTATCGCCTTATGCTCGCTCATTGGTGCGCTTGGCGTATTCCTGAAATAACTCCAGCAATGAAAAAGGCGGGGTGCCGAGGCACCCCGCCCAATTCGTTAAGAACTGAACTAAATCAGTTTCCACCTTCGTTGAGGGTGACAGTAATTGGAGCGAATGCTTCGCCCTTGTAGTCAACTCCCAAACCATCGAGGATCGCGTATGCGGCGGTCACGATGTCGTTGGTGTATGCACCTTCCGTTGGTGCTGCAGTAAGAACTGTTGAACCTTCAAGGTTCTTGGTTCCCTGTGCCAGCGTTACGGTGCGGTCCCAAGCAGCTGCGTCGATCATGCCTGCGCCCATAGGTGCTGGCCAGATCAACTTGCTTACTTCGTTCATCTGCCACAACTGGTGGCTTGCACCCAAGGTTGAACCCTTGGCTACAACGATGTCACGGCAAGCTTCAGCGTTGTCGCGGCAGAATGCCCAACCCTGAATTGAAGCTGCAACGAACTTGATTGCAGTGTCCTTGTAGGCAGCGTCTGAAGCAAGCTTGTCGGCATTTGCCCAGATTGCGTCCTGCAACATACCAACGCCTTCTTCTTCGTATGAAACGACGTTGAAGTCCTCTGGTGTGTACAACGCACCAGTGTCTGGGTTGATTGCTTCTAGAACCTGTGCGTACTCGTTGTAGGTCATTGCTTCAGCAGCATCAATGTCGCCGGCCAAGAGACCTGACATGTCGAACTGTTGCTGAACAAGCTCTACACCAGTTGCTGGATCAATTCCGGCCTTGGTGAGTGCTGCGAAGATTTCGAACTCGTTGCCGAAGCCCCAGTTACCAATCTTCTTGCCTGCAAAGTCAGCGGAAGAAGTGATGCCTGCATCCTTGAATGACACTTGCAACGTTCCTGAACGCTGGAAGATCTGTGCAATGTTGGTGATGTTCGCGCCAGCTTCGCGTGATGCGAGAGCCTTTGGTACCCATGAGAGTGCGAAGTCCACTGCGCCATCAGCAAGTTGCTGCTGCGGAACGATGTCAACTCCACCTTCAACGATGGTTACGTCTAGACACTGTGCTGCATAGAAGCCCTGGTCTTGTGCTGCGAAATAGCCAGCAAATTGTGCTTGTGTTACCCACTGCAACTGCAATTTGACAGGTGTTGTGGTTTCACATGCTGCTGGTTCTGCTGTTTCTTCGCTATCGCTTGAACCGCCGCATGCTGCGACGATCAAGGACAATGCAGCAAAGCCCGCAACTGCGAGTTTCTTTCCTGATTTCCTCATTGTTTGGTACTCCCCCGAGAGCCTGGGCCCTCTACTTGTTTGATGTATTTGTGGCACCGCCACCCCGCGAGGCGACGTTCTCCAGCACGACGGAGACTAGGTAAAACACTAATCCAAGTAAACACGCCCCTAGGACGTAAGCCCAGGCTGCCGCATTCTTGGAATTAGCGATATTGCTAGTAATTCGGCTTCCCAGACCGTTCTGGGAACCACCGAAATATTCGGATACGAACGACGTAATAACCGCCGCCGGAGCCGAAATCTTGAGAGCCGTAAATAAATACGGAATCGCGTTTGGAACGCGAACTTTACGCAGAATCTGAATGTCACTTGCTGCGTATGAACGCATGAGTTCCAAGTGCGTGGTTTTTACCTGAGTGAGACCCTTGGCCACATTTACCAGAACAATGAAATACACCACGAGACTGACCATGATGCGGCGCGGAATTTCACTGGTGATGGAATACATGTTGTTGAGCACTGCTACCAACACAAAGATTGGAATTGCGTTAAGGGCTATCGCAAGTGGAGTAATAAGTGAGTTCAAAAAGCGAAAGCGACTGAGGATGAAGCTCATTGCAACACCGAATACTGTTCCAGCAATGAGCCCAACGAGAGCATTCATTCCCGAAACCGACGCTGCGTCCCAAATTCGCGATGCGTTGTCGAAGAACTGAGTCAAGATTTTTGATGGTGGCGCAAGAAAGTACGGCTTCAGATTGAAGAACTTCACTGCACCTTCCCAAAATGCAAGAAAGGCAACGCCAAAAACGAACGGCACACCAAAGTTGCGAAGGCGATTAACGAAATTCATGATCAGCGATCTTCAACTCCGCGAATTGCTCCTGCATTTGCATGATCTGCATGTGTGCCGCGAAGTGCTTCACGGACCGCAGTAATTCCCGCAAAGAAATTGTCGGCAGCGCGAGTGTCTTCACTACGACTCTCGCCAAGGTTGACATTAATTACTTCCGTAATTCGACCTGGGCGAGGCGACATCACCACTACTCGATTCGACAAGTACACAGCCTCAGGAATGGAGTGCGTTACGAACACCACTGTTGTTTTGGTCTCGGCACAAATTCGGAGCAACTCGCCTTGCATATACTCGCGCGTCATTTCGTCTAGCGCTCCAAATGGCTCATCCATCAACAGCAACGGTGGATGTGCCGCAAGCGCGCGAGCAATAGCAATACGCTGCTGCATACCACCCGACAACTGCCACGGCATGAGGTCGGCAAACTCAGGAAGCTTCACAAGCTCAAGCATTTCCTTGGCACGGGCTGCGCGCTTTTCCGCGTCCCAACCTTTCAGTTCAAGTGGGAGTTCAATGTTTTTGGCAACCGAGCGCCAGTCAAACAATCCGGCCTGTTGAAATGCCATTCCGTAATCCTGATCAAGACGTGACTGTGCAGCGGTTTTCCCATTCACCGTGACTGCACCAGTAGTTGGTTCAAGCAAGTTCGCAATCAATCGCAACAACGTTGACTTACCGCATCCTGACGGACCGATGAGCGAAACAAATTCGCCAGGTTCGACAGTCAAGTTCACATCGACAAGTGCATCTACTTGTTTCGGTGTCCCCTGATTGAATATTTTGCTTACTCCCGCAACATGAACTGCGCTCATGTGGTGGTCTCCTTTGGTCGGTTACGCATCAACAACACATCTGCAAGTGCAACTAGGCCAGCCATTCCAAGACCAAGTCCTGCCGCGCCAAATACTGCGGTGAAGACCTTCGCCGGGTCGCCAGTTGCTTGGCGGGCGTATTCAATAATCAGTCGGCCAATTCCACCTTTGAGGCCTGTCGATATTTCAGCAACAACAACGCCGATGACCGCTCCAGAAGCGCCCAATTTGAAGGCTGGCACCATGTACGGAATGGCTGCGGGAAACCGTAGTTTGAACAAAGTTTGCTTCCACGAGGCTGCGTAGCTGTCCATCAACTCAAGAGATGCTGCTGGGGCGCTCTTTAGGCCGCGCAGCGTGCCAACAGCAATTGGGAAGAATGCGAGGAACGCACCGAGCACCGAAGCCGAGAGCCAGCGAGGCCAGGTAAACCCGAAGATCTCCAACTTGCCGCCCCACGACACAACGAGTGGCGCAAGGGCAATAAGCGGGACAGTTTGCGAAATCACCAAATATGGAAGCAAACCGCGTTCCATGGTTTTGAATCGGGTCATCAACGCGGCAAGTGCCACGCCAATTATGGATCCAATCACAAAGCCAACCAGGGCCAACCTAAAGGAATAGAACGCACCCTTTAAGACAACGAACCAAATGAGTTTCGAATTTGGAGAGCGCATTTCAGGCTCGGCATAACGACTGAGCATTTCCCAAATATGTGGCATTGCCGTGTCGTTTGACCGCGGCAATATCGCAACTCCAAATAGCTTTCCGCCTTTTTCAGGACCAACAACTTTGTACAACTCCCACAACACAGCGACAAGTGCAATTGACACAAAAAACATTCCTGTGCGATATGCGGCTCGCCGCAATTGTTGGTTCATTGCTTGGCTTTACCCAAATCCTGAATAGCCGGGATGATCGTTTCGCCATAGGCCTCAAGAGTTTCCTCTTTGCCATCGTGCTGCAGGTACACCGCAAACTGGTCAACGCCCAATTCCTTCAACTCGGTGAGTCGACGAATGTGTTCGTCTGCGTTTCCAAGAATGCAGAATCGATCAATGATTTCATCTGGCACAAACGTGGTGTGGCTGTTGCCTGCGCGTCCGTGTTCGTTGTAGTCATAGCCCTGTCGATTTTTGATGTAGTCAGTGAGCGCCTTTGGAACCGACGAGTTCTCCCCGTAACGCTCAACAATGTCGGCAACGTGGTTGCCCACCATGCCACCGAACCAACGAGTTTGTTCACGCATGTATGGAATGTCATCGCCAACATATGCAGGTGCTGCAACGCAGATCTTGATGCTCATTGGGTCTCGTCCTGCAGCCTTTGCCGCATCGCGCACTGCCTTAATGGTCCACTCGGCAATGCTCAGGTCGGCAAGTTGCAAAATGAAACCATCTGCAACTTCACCGGTGAGTGCCAGTGCTTTGGGACCATAAGCAGCAACCCACACTTCAAGCTCGCTCTTTGACGCCCATGGAAAACGGATGTTTGAGCCGTTGTAATCAACCGCACGTCCGCAACCAAGTTCACGAATAACGTGCACGCTTTCGCGCAACGTTGCAAGTGTTGTTGGCTTGCCATTGGTTACGCGAACTGCTGAGTCACCACGACCAATGCCACATATGGTGCGGTTACCGTACATTTCATTAAGCGTCGCGTACGTACTTGCTGTCACTGTCCAGTCGCGTGTTGCTGGGTTGGTCACCATTGGTCCCACGATGACGTTGCGAGTTTCAGCCAAAATTTGGCTATAAATCACATACGGTTCCTGCCACAAAATATGACTATCAAATGTCCAGACATGCGAAAAGCCAAACATCTCAGCCTTCTTCGCTAAATCCACTACGCGTGATGATGGCGGAGTGGTTTGCAATACAACACCGATGTCCATTGCTCTCCCCTTAACTAAGTAGACGTGTGATTAACGGTTTTGTGGGAAACCCAAGTTGACCGACGACGTACGCGGGTCTGGCCAACGTGAGGTAACCACTTTGCCGCGGGTGAAGAAGTTGATTCCCTCTGGTCCGTACATGTGCTGGTCGCCGAACAGCGAAGCCTTCCAACCACCAAATGAGTAGTACGACACTGGAACTGGAATTGGCACGTTGATGCCAACCATTCCCACTTGAACGTCGAACTGGAATTGGCGAGCAACACCACCGTCGCGGGTGAAGATTGCAGTGCCGTTTCCGAACTGGTTGGAATTGATGGTGTCGAGACCTTCTTGGTAGCTCTTCACGCGCATCACGGTAAGTACCGGACCGAAGATTTCTTCGTCGTAGCACTTCATACCTGGCTTCACATTGTCAATCAGGCTTGGGTTCAGGAAGAAACCAGCATCTTTTGCCTTGTCGGTTCCGTCAACAACAACCTTTGCACCTTCTGCATTTGCATTAGTTACAAAGCTTGCAACCTTGTCGCGGTGTTCGCGGCTGATGAGTGGTCCCATTTCTGCTGCTGGATCAGTTCCTGGTCCAACTTTGATGTTTGGAATACGTGACTTCAACTTGTCAACGAGCGCGTCGGCAACGGAGTCAACGGCGAGTACAACCGAAACTGCCATGCAGCGCTCGCCTGCTGAACCGTACGCCGCAGAGACTGCTGCGTCCGCTGCCATGTCGAGATCGGCATCTGGAAGCACGAGCATGTGGTTCTTTGCACCACCTAGTGCTTGAACACGCTTGCCATTCTTGGTTCCGGTTTCGTACACGTACTTCGCAATTGGTGTTGAACCAACAAACGAAATTGATTGAACATCTTTGTGCTCAAGCAATCGATCCACTGAAACTTTGTCGCCATGGACAACGTTGAACACGCCTTCTGGTAAACCTGCTTGACGCAATAGGTCGGCAACGAACATTGATGCTGATGGATCTTTTTCAGATGGCTTCAAGACGAAAGTGTTTCCGCACATGATTGCGTTTGCAAACATCCACATTGGCACCATGGCTGGGAAGTTGAACGGGGTGATACCGGCAACAACACCAAGCGGCTGACGAATTGAATACACATCAACTCCGCCCGAAGCCTGCTCTGAGTATCCGCCCTTCAACATTGCTGGAATACCGCAAGCAAACTCGATGTTTTCAAGGCCGCGGGCAATTTCTCCCATTGCATCGCTTGGTACTTTTCCGTGCTCTAGCGAAACAATGTTGGCAAGTTCTTTACGGTTTGCATCAACAAGTTCGCGCATGCGGAACATGATTTCTGCGCGGCGCGACAAGTTGGTTGCACGCCACGTAACGAATGCTTCTTTCGCGACTGCAACAACTGCATCAACTTCGGCAACAGATGCCAGATCAACTTCGGCTTGTACTTCTCCGGTGGCTGGGTTGTACACCTTGCCAACGTTTCCTGATGTTCCGGCTACAACTTTGTTGTTGACCCAGTGGCTGATGCGTTGCATGTTTCTCCTGATTGGTTTTTGTTAGAGGGGTGACTGAATTAATTGAGGTACTGGCAGAGGTCACGCTTAATGAATTTGCCATGACCTTTCTTGCCCTTGAAGGTGTCGTTTTCAACAACGACCATTCCACGCGACAACACGGTGTCCACCTTGCCGTCAATCTTGAAACCTTCCCATGACGAATGGTCCATGTTCATGTGGTGCTTGTCGTTAATACCGATTTTGGTTTTCCCGTTTGGATCCCACACCAAAATGTCAGCGTCTGATCCTGGAGCGATAATGCCCTTCTTCGGATACATACCGAACATTCGTGCAGGTGAGGTACTGCATGTTTCCACCCAACGCTCAAGTGAAATTTCACCTTGCACAACACCCTGGTAAATGAGTTCCATACGGTGCTCAACTGAGCCCATGCCGTTTGGAATCTTTGAGAAGTTGCCAAGACCAAGTTCTTTTTGATCCTTCATGCAGAACGGACAGTGGTCGGTGGAGACCACGGCAAGTTCGTTCATACGCAGACCCTTCCATAGGTCTGCGTGGTGATCGTGCTTGTCATGCTTGCTACGAATTGGTGGTGAGCACACATACTTTGCACCTTCGAAACCTGGTTGCGCCAAGTGATCTTCAAGAGTCATGTACAGGTATTGCGGGCATGTTTCACCAAACACGTTCAAGCCCTCATGGCGCGCTGCTGCAAGTGCATTCAACGCTTCTGATGCCGACATGTGCACGATGTACAACGGAACGTTGCCTGCAACTTTTGACAACACGATTGCACGGTTCGTTGCTTCACCTTCCAACAAACTTGGACGGCTGTAGCTGTGATATTTCGGATCGGTTTCGCCACGCGCAATGTGCTGTTGCACAAGCACGTCAATAGCAATGCCGTTTTCGGCGTGCATCATGATGGTTGAGCCGTTGTTGCTTGCCTGCTGCATGGCACGAAGGATCTGTCCGTCGTCGCTGTAGAAAACGCCTGGGTAAGCCATGAATAGCTTGAAGGAAGTAACGCCTTCGTTCTTCACCAAGTAGTCCATGTCGGCAAGTGCCTGCTCATCAATACCACCAATGATCTGGTGGAATGCATAGTCAATTGAGCAATTGCCTTCGGCCTTTTTATGCCATGTCTTCAGTGACTCTTGAACGTTTTCTCCGTAGCGCTGAACCGCGAAGTCAACAATGGTGGTGACTCCACCCCACGCTGCTGCATTGGTTCCAGTTTCAAAGGTGTCACTTGCGTTGGTGCCACCAAATGGCAACTCCATGTGAGTGTGCACGTCGATACCGCCAGGAACTACATACTTTCCTGTTGCATCAACAACTTTGTCGGCTGTGATGTTCAGTGCTTCAACCTGACCCGGTTCAAGCAGTGCACTAATGGTGTCGCCGTCAATCAACACATCAACGCGATGTCGACCTGTTGGACTAACGACGGTTCCGTTTTTAATCAGTGTGCGTGCCATATTTCCCCCAATGACTCGAAGTGATGTTTAACGTTCTGAAATTTCGTGGTAAGCGTCTGGACGACGGTCGCGGTAGAACGGCCAACGATCGCGCACCATGCGGATCTTGTCCATATCCAAATCACGAACGATGAGTTCGTGCTTGAACGGATCGCCAACTTCACCAACAAACTTGCCTTCTGGGTCTACGAAGTAGCTCTGGCCATAGAAGTCGTTGGTGCCCATGTCTTTTTCGATGCCAACGCGGTTGATCGCGCCGACGTAATACATGTTGGCCACTGCCGAAGCTGGTTGCTCCACGCGCCAAATGTATTCAGACAATCCACGGCTGGTTGCCGATGGATTGAACACAATCTCCGCGCCGTTAAGTCCAAGTGCGCGCCAGCCCTCTGGGAAGTGGCGGTCGTAACAGATGTATACGCCAACTTTGCCAACTGCAGTGTCGAACACTGGGTAACCATGGGTGCCAGGTGTGAAGTAGTACTTTTCCCAAAATCCAGGCACCTGCGGGATGTGCTGTTTACGGTACTTGCCCAAATAACGACCATCAGCGTCAATTACTGCCGCCGTGTTGTAGTAAAGGCCCGGCTGAACAATTTCGTACATTGGCAACACGAGAACCATGTTCAACTCTTTGGCGAGTGCTTGGAAGCGCTTCGTGGTTGGACCGTCTGGAATTGGCTCGGTGTATGAGAAATACTTCGGGTCCTGTTCTTGACAGAAGTAGGGACCGTAGAACAACTCCTGGAAGCACATGACTTGTGCACCCTGCTTTGCAGCTTCACGGGCAGCCGCCTCGTGCTTGTCGATCATTGATTCTTTGTCGCCAGTCCAGTCGGTCTGCAACAACGCTGCCTTAACAATTCTTGCCATGATGGCTCTCCCCTTTGAATGCCTCTGTAAGGAGAGTCAGGCTAGTAGCCCTTACCCCAAGCGGTAAAGCCCTCAGGAGTGAAGTTACTTATGCAGAAACTGTGGCGCGGCGGGCTGGCAGAAACTTCAAGGCAAACAGTGCGCCGAATAGCGCTACGCCAGCGCCCGTGAAGCAGGCCGTTTGGAACCCGTGCATAAAGGCATCGCTGACGGCTTGGCTGACTGCTGCTGCGGCCTCCGGGGTAGGTGACATTTCGGCCACGGCGAAACCCGCGCCTGCAGACTCTTTTGCCAACGCGACGGCTTCTGCAGGCATATTGAACTTGGCAAGCAGTTCGCCAAGTTTCGGTCCGTACAACGAGGCAAACACCGAACCGCTAATGGCAACACCAAGCGTGCCACCAACTTCGCGACTGACGTCATTCACCGCCGAACCAACGCCAGCCTTTTCGCGAGGCAATTCGCCCATCACCGCATCTGTTGCTGGCGAAGTAACTAGTGCAAGTCCATTGGCTAGGAACAACATGCTGATAATGACTGGTCCGAAGTATGCCGTGTCTGCTTCTGCAGTACCAATGATGATTAAACCAATCGCCATGTTCGTAAGTCCAAGGGAAACAATTCGCTTTGTTCCAAACTTCAATGCAAGTCGAGCAGCGATTGGCGCTGTTACACCTGCACCGAGTGCAAACGGCAACGTGTGTACTCCAGCAGACAACGTGCTGTAGCCGCGAACAAACTGGAAGTACTGCGTTACCAAGAATGTGAATCCAAACAATACGAAGAATGCAATACCAATTGAACCGGTAGCTGCAGAGAGTCGAGCGTTACGAAACACACGCACGTCGAGCAGTGGTTCACTCGTTGAGAGTTCACGTTTAATAAATGCGAAAAGCAAGATGAGTGATCCAGCAAAAGACGAAAGTGTTTCAACGCTCGCCCATCCACGATGCGGACCTTCGATAACGGTGTACACCAGTAAGCCAACCATGGCGATTGATAAACCAAGACCAGGAAAATCAAGTCTGTGAGGGTTTGGGTCTTTTGACGTTGGAATAAACACTGCGCCAAGCACAAGCGCAATGATCACAATCGGAACGTTGACCAAGAACACCGATCCCCAATAGAAGTGCTCAAGGAGGAAGCCACCCGAAATTGGACCGAATGCAACCGCCATTCCTGAAACCGCCGACCAAACACCAATCGCTTTTGCGCGTTCGATTGGATCACGAAATACGTCGATCAGAATTGCAAGCGTTGCAGGAAAGACTGCTGCTGCACCGATGCCCATTGCGCCGCGGGCGATGATCAATGTCGCCGTTGAAGTTGCAAACGATGCCCACACTGAACACGCCATGAAAGCAACAAGTCCTACTTGCATTGCACCTTTACGGCCGAAGCGATCTCCGATGCCACCAAATGCCAAGAGCAAACACGAAAACACCAGTGCATACGAGTCAACAATCCACTGCAGGCCACTCGTTGATGCGCCAAGTTCGCGCGACAACGTAGGAAGTGCAACGTTGATGATGAGGTTGTCGACAACGACCATGAAAAGGCTGATGCAGAGCACAAGCAAGATGATCCAGCGGCGGTCGTGAATTTTGGTATCTGGGTGCGTATTCATACTTGACAGTGTCTAGTAGAGAAACTAGATAGTGTCAAGTCATGAGCTCAGCCAAAACGGACGGTCTACGCAGACAGGTGCTGGATGCTGCAGTTGCCATCGCCGCTTCATCGGGACCCGATGCCATTTCAATGCGCGAAGTGGCTCGTTTGGCAGGAGTTTCTCACCAGGCGCCTTATCACCACTTTGGCGACCGGGCCGGAATCTTTGCAGCGATCTCTGAAGAAGGCTTCCGAATGTTGGCAGAGTCCATCGAAGCCAGCACGAAGCTTGGTACCGCAGCGATGTGCGAGGCCTACGTTCACTTCGCTCTCGCTCATAACGGACATTTCCGAGTGATGATGCGTAATGATTTGTGTTCATTAGAGGACTACCCATCGGCATTGATCCAAGCTGACCGAGCATTTAATGCACTACGCAATGAAGTCACTGCAATTTTGGGTGAAGACTCACACGAAGATGAAGCTAACGCACACACCGCATACATGTGGTCTGTTGCGCATGGTCTTGCAACGTTACTACTTGATGGACCGTTGCTTAAAAAACTTGACTCAGTTGCAGACGTTAATGAGCTCATAAGAAATGTTGCTCGCAAAGCCAGCAGTACGATTGTGCACTCATGAAGTTACGAATTGCCTATGTCTTTGCCGCTGCACTTGTTGTAACAGCGGGCTGCTCAAGCTCACCTTCTGAATCTGGTGATTCCGAAGTGTCCCCTATTAACTGTGTTCCAACAACAGTTATTGACGGGCCTGTCAACATTGCAACAACCGTTGCGCCAATTACCAGCATCATTGCCAACATTGCTGGTGGTACCGATGCCACCATCAACGGAATTGTTCCAGAGGGCACCAACTCGCACACATTTGAACCAAAGCCAAGCGATGCAGTAACTCTCGAACAAGCAGATGTGGTGTTTATTAATGGTCTTGTGCTCGAAGAGCCAACAAAAGAACTTGCGCTTGCCAACCTGAAAGATGGCGCAGTAATTTGCGAACTTGGTAGTCAAATACTTCCTGAGAACGAGTACATCTATGACTTCTCCTTCCCACTTGAAGGCGGCAAGCCAAACCCGCACTTGTGGACCAACCCTCCGATGGCAAAAGAGTACGCAGCAGTTGCTCGCGACCTGCTTTCGGCACTCAACCCAACGAATGCCTCAATTTTTGCTGCCAACTATGAAGCCTTTGCGGCAAAAGTTGACGCTCTTGATGCAGCCATGGCAACGGCAACTGCAACCATTCCGCAAGATCAACGAAATCTACTCACCTATCACGATGCGTATGCGTACTTTGCTGTGCACTACGGATACAACGTGATTGGAGCAATTCAACCATCGTCATTCGATGAGCCAACCCCAAAGGAGATTGCCGATCTCATCACCCAGGTTCGTGAATCTGGCGTGAAAGCCGTATTCGGCAGCGAGGTATTCCCTTCGCCGGTTCTTGAGCAAATTGGCGCTGAAACCGGCGTTCGATACGTCGACGTTCTCCGAGACGATGACCTGATTGGTGAGCCTGGCGATGCCGAGCATTCGTGGCTAGGACTGATGCGTTTCAACTATGTGACCATGATCGAAGCTCTTGGGGGTGACGCCTCTGCACTAAAAACTGTTGATGTGAGTGATGTTGTGAAGGACAGCGCCACCTACCCTCAGTAATGCCCATGAGCAACGAATCACTCATTAACTGCGAACACGTCTCGTGCACCTACGGCAATGCCGCAGTTCTAGATGACGTATATATGCAGGTCAATAGAGGCGAGTTTGTAGGAGTTGTTGGACCATCGGGTTCAGGGAAGACCACTCTGCTCAAAGCCATCCTGGGCACTCACCCAGTTGCTCACGGTTCAATCACCATGCAGCCGAAGTTGACCCTTGGATACGTTCCTCAGGTTGAAACTGTGGACTGGTACTTCCCCGTCACCGTTGAAGAAGTGATCGTGATGACTCGTTCAAAGAGCACATGGTGGCCGCGCATTACTCCGTCTGAACGAAAAGCAGTGCGTGACGTGCTTGACCGATTGGGTATTGGCGAAGTAGCAAACAGACATATTCGCGAACTCTCTGGTGGTCAGCAACAACGAGTGTTTCTTGCCCGCGCAATGTTTTGCAACCCAGACATTCTGATTATGGATGAACCAACTTCTGGCGTTGACGTGCGCACGCGCCACGAAGTGTTGCACTTACTGGCAGACCTCCATGCTGACGGACTTACCATTTTGCTCACCACACATGATTTGAATGGCCTCGCCGCTCACCTTCCTCGATTGGTGTGTTTGAACAAGCGTGTGATTGCCGATGGAAATCCGCGAGAAGTACTCACACCTTCGGTACTTGAATCTACGTATGGCGCACCAATGGAAGTGCTCGAACACGGTGGAATGCCTTTGGTCATTGACCATGGTCGAGTACCAATGCGAGGCGAAGGAAAATGATGCTCGCATTTGATCTGTTTGAGCCATACGGCTTTGAGTTTTTCCAACGGGGAATTATCGTCGCCACCATCGCTGGTGCATTATGCGGTCTGCTTGGCGTATTTGTTGTCTTGCGTGGCATGAGTTACATCGGCCATGGTCTTTCACACGCTGTATTTGGTGGTGCTGCAGCAAGCGCTGTGATCGGAATCAATTTTTTTATCGGCGCCGGCATTTGGGGAATTATCTCTGGCGTGTTGATTGCTCGCGTTGCGCGACGACGTGTGCTCGGCGCAGACGCAGCAATTGGTGTTGTCACTACGGCTTCATTTGCACTCGGCCTTGCATTAATGAACCGCTATGGGCAGGCGTCAAAGAGCATTGAGGCTGTGTTGTTTGGCAGCGTGCTTGGCGTAAAGGTTGCCGACATTGTTGCGGTTTCTTTAGTTGCGATTTTCGCGCTTGCGGTCATCGTGGTTTGGTACCGAAAGCTGTTGTTTTCCACGTTTGATCCCGATGTTGCTCAGGTTTCAGGAGTCAACGTTTCCGTAGTGGAAGTGGTGCTGTTGTCGTTGCTGTCGCTCACCATTTTGGTGACCATGCGCGTTATCGGAACCTTGCTTATCTCTGCTCTGTTAGTCATTCCTGCCGCAGCAGCGCGCATGACCACCAACAGCTTTTCGAAACTGCTGTGGATTTCCCCACTCATTGGTGCAATTACATGCTTTGTTGGCATGAACTTGAGTTATCACTTAGACACCTCAGCAAGCGCAACCATCATTTTGCTTGATGCGCTGGTGTTTATCGTGGTGTACACCGTTGCCGGTACTCGCAATCGCATGAAGATGGCATCACTCGGACACGTCTAAACCTTTAGATTGAAAGCGTGAAACGCGCTTCACTCACTGCATGCATCTTGGTTGTGTCTGCATGCAGTTCCAATGCAGTTTCTGAGCCCACAACCACTGTTCCCAAAGAAGTTTCCATCACCATGGCATTTGTTGGCGACATTTTGCCCCACAGCCCACTTGTTGCACGCGCTCAAGGCAATGAACATGGCTTCTCTCCCATGTTCGAAGACATCACGCCACTCATCTCGTCTGCTGATCTTGCAATTTGTCATCTTGAAACGCCCATTGCACCCCAAGGTGAAGATCTTTCAACGTTTCCGTTTTTTGGAGTACCACCAACAATTACCAAAGCAATTGCCAAAGCAGGGTTTGATCGCTGCAGTACCGCAAGTAATCACACGTACGATCGCGGCTTGAAAGGAATTGACGAGACCATCAACGCACTACTTGCCAACAATGTTGCGCAATCGGGAATGGCACGCACTCCAAATGAAATTGAGCCGCAAACATTTTCAGTGAAGGGCGTGACATTAAGTCATCTCAGTTACACCTTCAGTTATAACGGACTGTCGCTGCCACAAGACCAAGAATGGCGTTCTGCGCTTATCAATACCGACCGCATTCTTCGCGATGCCCGAACCGCACGTGAATTAGGCGCAGATGCAGTCATCGTCAGTATGCATTGGGGAAACGAAATGTCTCACCAACTGAATTCTCAACAAATTTCAGTCGCAGATGCTTTGACAAAATCTGGTGACGTGGATTTGATCATTGGCCACCACGCTCACGTGGTTCAACCAATCGAAAAAGTGAATGGTGTTTGGGTGATCTACGGAATGGGCAACGTGTTGTCCAACCTGCCAACCGATGAACGGTGGCCCGCAAGTAGTCAAGATGCCGGTGTGTTTACGACCACCATGCGTCGCAACGCGGACGGAAACCTTTCCTTTGACACTCCAGTTGTTCACCCAACATGGGTAGACAGGAAAAATGGGTGGATCATTCGTGACATCACTAAATTGCTTGCGAATTCAAATACTTCAGGAGTAAACACACGAGAACTCGAGCTGTCACTGGGAAGGACAACTCGAGTTCTCGGTGAATTCATTGTTCGCTAACGAACGAATACAAGTTTGTTATTTATGTGAACCTTGAAATTCTGGGTATGCAAGCACTCCCATTTCTGCAAGGTCAAGGCCTGCAATCTCATCTTCGGCCTTTGAACGAATTCCGCCCTTTGTCATTTTGTTTTGAATGGCAAAGAACGCATACGACATAAGTCCGCACACCACAACAATGGTGACCGCACCGAGTGCTTGAGCACCTAGCTGACCCCAATCGCCCTTGATGATTCCCTTTACGCCCTCGCTTGTTGAACCGTTCCAACCTGCTCCATATGTTCCATTTGCAAACACACCAACGCTGAGTAGACCAAACAAACCACCAACTCCGTGAACGGAAATGGCTCCAACAGGATCATCAATTCCGCGACGCTCAAAGAAATACACCGCTTCAATGATGAGTACTGCCGCAAGTGTTCCGATTACAGCTGCAGCCCATGGATCAACGAATGCACACGGTGCTGTGATTGCCACCAGACCAGCGAGCATTCCGTTCACCATCATGCCTGGGTCTGGTTTTCCCGTCTTGCGAGTGATGTACAACATTGCAGCAATAGATCCGAATGCGCCGGCAATTGCGGTGTTGGTTGCGGCTACTGCAAACTGAACATCAGTTGCCGCAAATGTGCTGGCCGCATTAAATCCGAACCAACCGAACAACAAAATGAATGTTCCGAGCATTGCCATTGGCACGTGGTGTCCAGCAATGGTGCGTGGCTTTCCATCGGCACCAAACTTGCCAATGCGTGGTCCAAGCACGATTGCGCCAGTGAACGCCGCGACACCACCAACTGCATGCACAACACCCGAACCAGCAAAGTCCACATAGCCAGCGCCAAGAGACATGGAGCTCCATGTCTTTGCTAACCAACCGCCACCCCATGTCCACGCAGCAATCACTGGATAATAAATTGCGCCGCAGAAAAAGCCCCACACCACGAAGCTGCTCCACTTCCAACGTTCGGCCATTGAGCCAGTTGGAATCGTTGCAACGGTGTCCATGAAGGCCACCATGTACAAAAAGAATCCAATGGCAGCAGGAGTAACCGCGTCACCAGTTAGCGCCCAACCACCCTTCCAGAAAAAGATCCAATCGCCGCTTCCAATTAGCGCGCTTCCTACTGGGGCATCCATTCCAAAAGCGGAGTAACTAAACCCACCGAATGAAAAAGAAAAGCCAACGAGATAAAAACCAATAAAGCCCAATCCGAAGATTGCAAAGTTGGTGCTCACCACATGCGCCGCATTTTTCGCTTGAGTAAAACCGGTTTCGACTAAAGCAAAACCGGCCTGCATGAACACCACGAGCGCTGCGCCAATGATGATCCACATCAAACTGACCTGCTGTCCTAACACTGTTACCGGATCGGCAACGTCTGCAAGAAATTTCATAACTCTCTCCTTGTTTGTAAGTTGAATGAAATGTCAGGGGCGACGCTGCAACCCAACAACAGAGAAACTAGGCAATTCATGTTTCTGGATTGTCTACGAATTGTTTCGTAAGCGTTATTCTTTACTCACACATGGCCACAAAACGCGCACAGGCGAAACACCCTGTTAACAAACTGGAGTTACCTCCACTTGTGGCTGAGCGAATTTCGTGTGCATTGTCTGCATGGACAGGCGAACTAGGACGCTGTCATTGGTGCAATGAGGTCATCACGGGCAAGCGCAGACGCACGTGGTGCTCCGATGCATGTGGTCGAGCATGGCAACGCGAGCACATTTGGAGGTTCGCTCGCTCGGCAGCAAAACGTCGCGCAAAGTACCGCTGTACTAAGCCGGGTTGCAAAGCAGAACGCAGAGACTGCGAGGTCAACCACATCAAAGCACTGAATGGACTTGGTTATGGACCCGGATGTCAACACCATTCAAAGCCAGATGCGCGCGGTGAAGGTGGTCTGGAAGTGCTGTGTCGTGCGCACCATGCGGAAATCACTGCCGCGCAGGCAACCGCTCGTGCAACTGCTCGCCGCGAAGCAAAGGAAGCGACAAAAGAAACTACGCTCTGAACAATGGCGTTTCGAGATGGCGATGGCTGGGTGATGTGTTCATGTGGGCACCGCCATTGGGGTCTTCACGGTGCGGCAGGTTTGTTGCTCATCCGCCGCGACCTTGATCAACCTCGCGTGTTATTACAGTTACGTGCAGCATGGACACACGGAGGTGGAACATGGGCACTTCCCGGTGGCGCGCTCGACAGTCACGAAGACTCGGTGAGTGCAGCGGCGCGCGAGGCTGAGGAAGAAGCAGGAATCAGCGCGGCCGATATCACGGTGCGTGATGTGTTTAGTGATGACCATGGGCCATGGAGATACGACACTGTCATTGCACACACTTCGAGTGACGCGGGGGCTCACGCTGCCAATGCCGAGTCTGAAGACTTGCGCTGGGTCCTACTCGATGAAGTTGCCGAGTTTCAATTGCACAAGGGCCTCGAAGCTGCCTGGCCGCAACTGCGTCTACGTGCACTCGCCACATTGACCGCCTGAGAGCCGCCGGCTTACTGATTTCATCCACTGCCTATTCGTTAGGCTCTGATATATGACAATCGATCCAACTACCACACCTGGCTTTATCAACGACCGTAAGCATGTCTTCCATTCATGGTCAGCGCAGGGAACGCTTAACCCCGTTGAAATCGTCAGCGGTAAGGGCTCGTATTTCACCGATGCATCAGGTAAGAAATATCTCGACTTCTCCAGCCAGTTGGTCAACCTCAACATAGGGCATCAGCATCCAAAGTTGATCGCGGCAATTCAAGAACAGGCTGCACGCTTATGCACCATTGCTCCTGCATTCGCAAACGACGCGCGCAGTGAAGCAGCCCGCTTAATTACCGAAGTTGCGCCTGGCGATTTGAACATGGTGTTCTTCACCAACGGTGGAGCAGAAGCTGCGGAAAACGCAGTTCGCATGAGCAAACTGCACACCGGTCGTCACAAAATTTTGACCATGTACCGTTCGTACCACGGTTCTACTGCTGGCGCGATTGCTCTTACAGGCGACCCACGTCGCTGGCCGAACGAAACCGGTGCATCTGGTGCTGTGAAGTTTTGGGGACCATACGCGTATCGTTCTGCTTTCCATTCCTCGAACGAAGCCGAAGAGTGCCAGCGCGCCTTGCAACATTTGGAAGATGTGCTGATGGTTGAAGGTCCACACACTGTTGCCATGATTGGTCTTGAAACAGTTGTGGGCACAAATGGAATTTTGGTTCCGCCTGCTGGCTACTTGAAGGGTGTTCGCGAAATTTGTGATCGCTACGGCATCATGATGATGTGCGACGAAGTTATGGCCGGCTTTGGTCGTTGCGGTGAGTGGTTTGCAGTGAACAAGTGGGGCGTTACGCCAGACCTCATTTGCTTCGCCAAGGGTGTGAACTCGGGTTACGTACCGCTTGGTGGTGTCGTTATCAGCCAGAAGATTGCTGACACATTTAAAGACCGTGTGTACCCAGGCGGACTCACCTACAGCGGTCACCCACTTGCGTGTGCTGCGGCAGTTGCATCGATCAACATATTCAAAGAAGAGAAGATCATTGAAAATGCACGCATGCTTGGCGAATCCGTCATTGGACCAGAGCTCGAAAAACTGAAGGCGAAGCACCCATCAGTTGGTGATGTTCGCGGAGTTGGCGTGTTCTGGGCAATTGAATTGGTTCGCAACCGCGAAACACGTAAGCCACTGGTTCCGTTTAACGCTGCTGGCGCAGATGCCAAGCCAATGCTTGACTTCGCAGCCGAGTGCAAGAAGCGCGGCCTATGGCCGTTCACGCACTTCAACCGCACACATGTGGTGCCACCGTGCAACGCATCACCAGACGAAGTTCGTGAAGGCATTGCGATTATCGACGAAGCGTTGACAATCGCCGACTCGTTCTACGAAGGCTGATCTGATTCGGGTTACAGCCTTGCTGTAACCCGAACTGAACCAACGACATTGCCATGGCCCATGATGGGCGAAATAAACGCGCGTGTATCAACATTGCTGATGTCGATGCCCAGCGCCTGAAGTGCAAATTTCATAACTGGTGGACGTGCGCGATTGGCACCGTCTGAAATTTTCAACGCAATAGCCCTGCCGTCTGGCATGGCAATGGCGAATACTCCCTCGGCACCGTCTTTGCCCATCAGGCCAGGAACTCCCTGAATCAGCAACGTGATGTCGCGCGTTGGGCCACCCACCATTTCTGGGTGTGAACGCATTGCATGAGCAACTTGAGCCGCTGGCGTTCCTTCCTTGGCAATGGCAACCGAGCGAAACGCACGCGCAAGTCCGGTAAGTGAGAGCGCATGAGCAGGAGCGCCACAACCGTCCACACCGATGAACGACGCATCTTCCCCAGATAACTGGGGAACCATTTCAGTAATGCGTTGCTGCAATGGATGGTCAACATGCAAGTACGTGGCACGATCCCAGTTGTTCTGCACACACGTTGCGAGCATGCCCGAGTGCTTTCCCGAACAATTCATCTGAAGAGCAGATTTCTGAAGTCCTGCGCGCACCGCTGCCTCGTGTGCTTCTGGGTCGAGTGGATAGTCGGCCGTATTTCCTAAATCGTTTGGAGTAAGGCCAGCCGTTGCCAGAATTTCTGTGGCTGTTCTTAAGTGTTCTTCGCGCCCATCGTGGCTTGCGCATACCAATGCGAGCATGCGTGGAGGTATTTGCAAACCATTGGCCACCATTGCCGTTGCCTGAATTGGTTTAGTCGATGAGCGAGGAAACACCACTGCACCGGGGTCGCCGAGTGCGAACTGCACGGAACCATCTTGAGCAAGTGCAACCACTGCCCCATAGTGCACTGACTCATCGTGACCGCTTCGCGTGGTCACTGCCAATTCAACAAATGCATCCGACAATGGCGAAGTGCTCATCGCAGTGCATCCACCAGCATTGACATGAACTTTTCGTGACTTGCACGAGTAACCACATAGGCGTTTGGTTTTTGGTGCATAACCCCTAGTGTGTCCATGACGACCATGCCTCGTGTCAGCTCAGAGCTCGTTTCTGATGCGAGATACCAATGGTGCACTTCGGTTGCAACGCTTGTGTCTATCGCGTATGCCATTGCAATTGGATCAGGTAGATCAAAACCGTTTAAGTGTGTTTCTTCCGCACAAAACTTTTCAAGTACGCGCTGAATATCTACCGAAAAGTTCGCGCGCTCGGTTCCGAGCGAACGAATCATCGCTGACTCTTGCGGCGTAACTACTGCTTCGGTACGCGAAATATCCCAGCCCACAAACTCCAAATGCATTCCCGAACGCAACACGACGTCTACGGCTTCTGGGTCAACCCACATATTGAACTCGGCCACTTGCGTCACGTTTCCTATGTGGTCTGCAACGGCTCCCATCACCACACAACGCTTAACTGCTTTGGCAATACTTGGATCTTGTTGCAGAGCTAATGCAATGTTTGTCAGTGGTCCGAGCGTAACTAATTCAATTTGGCCCGCATGAAGATGGATCGCTTCAATGAGTTTGTCCACTGCGTTTCCAGAAGTTGGTGTGCGACCCGAAAGTGGCAGACCGATATCGCCCATTCCGTCTTCGCCGTGCACGAATTGCGCTGTGCCAAGTTCACGCGAAAGTGGTTTCGCTGCGCCTACATAAATTGGTGCAGTTGCTGCGCATAGTTCTGCTGTGTACAACGCGTTTTGGACCCCCATGTCCAGAGGTACGTTCCCAGCGACGATTGAAAGCCCTACGACTTCAATGTCAGGGTTCATAAAAGCCATGATTAACGCCACTGCGTCATCACTTGCCGTATCTGTGTCAATCCAAAATGTTCGTTTCATCGGCAGACACCGTAACACTCGTAGTATCGGCGTATGGCCAAGAACCG
>BJFW01000026.1 GCA_014190095.1 Actinomycetes bacterium
CCGTCTGAACTCCAAGAATAATCTCTTGCTGTAAATTCGTTGCATAGATGCCACCAGCAAACTGATTTGCTAAAGCATTGTGCAACGAAACGAACCCAAATTTTCCCGGATGGCTTGAAGCCCCGATAACGACTATTGCTCGTGGATTGAACAGGGCCTCAAAATGCTTGGCAGTTGGAACGAACGAACATTCAGTCCTGTTGGATGTTCGATCATGTGTACGACCAACACCAACAAGTGCGTCGACTGCTACGAGGGATCCGTCATGTCGTGCAATGAGCGGATTGATGTCGAGTGAATCGATTTCGGGATGGGAGGCACACACCTGGCTCATGCTTGCTAACACGTTTGCCAGCTGCAATCGATTAATCGGCTGAGTACCCCGGAATGCTCCAAGTATCGACTGGTGATCTACATCGTCAATCATGTGCATCGCTTGGTCAACAGTGAGAGGAAGCGGGCGAAGCACCACATCATCAATGGCCTCTGCGAACACACCTCCAATGCCAAGCGCAACCATGTAACCGAATTGTGGGTCATTGATCACTCCAACAATCAACTCCCTGTCGCCCTTCACCATTTCGGCAACAAGAAAGGACACTTCGCCGTCTGCATCGGTGACAAGACCCAGTAGATCGTTACATGCCCGCGCAGCGCTCTCAGCATCAGCAACATTAAGCCGGACAAGACCTCGTTCTGTCTTGTGGGCAATTCTGTCGCCCGAAAGCTTGATGACAACCGGAAAGCCAATAACTCTTGCAGCCTCCACTGCCTGATCCACTGTGAGACAAACGCGTTCCTGAGCGAATGGCACTCCAAAAGGCAAGAGCAACTGTTTAGATGCGGCTTCAGAGAGCATTGTCGTAATTGCCACAGAATTAAACAATAGTTGACCGATGAGCAGGTACTACTCTTGTCGCGTGCACATCGTGTCGACAGTGTTCATTGAGTCTTTTGAAATGAGACAGGCTCCAGGGCCTTCGTCGCGGATTGACATCACCGGCATCTATTTTTCGCTAGCAGCCCCCTCGTTGCCACCCATCACTATTGATCCACATTTAATGGCATTGATCTTCTGCCCAGTTGGCCATGCTGGTAACGGCGTGTTTGAGGTGGTGTTTCGCAAAGGAATCGAAGAAGATTCTGAGCAACTAGCCCGCAACGTAAGCCCATTTTCTGTCGAGCCAGGTAAATTCACCTATCGGCTAGTTCGTGGTGAGATAGAACTTCACGAATTAGGTCAGATATTTGTCCATTGCAGAGTAGATCTTGGGCCGTGGTCGATAGTGCCGCTCACCTTGCTTCCGCCGGTTGCGTAATCGGAACTACAGTCTCGCCGTGACTTCCGTAGCGTTAGGCCCCGAAATAGACAGCAAAGCAATCGCTCTTATCCGTGGTTTAGCAATGGATGCACCACTGTATGCAAAGAGCGGACACCAAGGCACTGCAATGGCGTTGGCGCCTCTCGCCCATGTGCTCTACAGCAGAGTTTTACGTCATGCTCCACAGAATTCTGGATGGAGGAATCGCGATCGATTTATCTTGTCAAATGGACACGCATCCATATTGCAATACGCGATGTTGTACCTCAATGGATATGGCCTAGAAATGGATGACATCAAAGCCTTCAGGCAATGGCAATCGCCAACGCCAGGTCACCCTGAAGTTGGGCATACGAATGGTGTCGAAGTAACGACAGGTCCGTTGGGTCAAGGATTTGCAAACGCGGTTGGCATGGCAATTGCTGAAAGAAATCTTCGAGAACGCTTCGGAGCAGATGTGATGAACCACCACACGTATGTACTTGCGGGCGATGGCTGTTTTATGGAAGGCGTCAGCCACGAGGCAGCCTCATTGGCTGGCCATCTCGGCTTAGATCGCTTGGTGTGCATTTTCGATGACAACGGAATCACCATCGACGGAAGTACCACGCTCACCTGCTCGGACGATGTAGCTAAACGCTTCTCCAGCTATGGCTGGAATGTGATTCACGCTGGCGAAATCGGTGAAGACCTCGAAGCACTTGAAAAAATG
This sequence comes from Actinomycetes bacterium, assembly GCA_014190095.1. Classification (GTDB taxonomy): domain Bacteria; phylum Actinomycetota; class Acidimicrobiia; order Acidimicrobiales; family Ilumatobacteraceae; genus UBA3006. The sequence goes on from BJFW01000026.1 coordinate 2,035, forward strand.
CTCAACGATGCTCGCAACCATGTCGGTCAGCCAACTTTGTGCATCCTGAAAACGCATATTGGCTACCCATCGCCAGATTTCACCGATGTCCATGAAGCCCACGGCAATCCCTTTACTGCAGAGCACGTGTCGAAAACAAAAGCAGCGATGGGAATTCCAGACGAACCATATTGGGCCCCACCTGAAGTGGTGGCTCAGTATCGGGCGCATGCGTTGAACAGGGGTTCGGCATTGCTTAGTGCATACGACACTGCGATTGCCCATGCGGAAGGTAAACATGGATTCGAACAGTGCTGGGCTGAACCCAGTGGTGATGCAATTTCTAGTTCGATGCCAATATTTGCTGCTGATACAACTTTGGCGACAAGGCAAGCGATTCAACAGTGCATAGAGGCAAGTGTCTCCGTGCTTCCGGGTTTGCTGATTGGATCTGCAGATCTCACCGGAAACACCGGCGTGAAAGTGAAATCGGTTGGCGCACAGTCGAAGCTGCTTCCAACAGGTCAACAGGTGTACTTCGGCATTCGTGAGCACGCAATGGGAGCAGCAATGGTTGGAATGGCACTGCATGGTGGAACCGTTCCTGTCGGCGGAACATTCTTCGTCTTTGCCGACTACATGCGTCCGGCAATTCGACTTGCAGCGCTCAGCAAAGCTCGTGTTATTTTCGTATTCACTCATGACTCGGTCGGTGTTGGCGAAGACGGTCCAACTCATCAACCGATAGAGCATCTTGCAAGCTTGAGAGTGATTCCAGGTCTGCAAGTTATTCGTCCAGCCGACTCGAATGAAACCAAGGTTGCTTGGGAATGTGCGCTCACATACGACGGTCCAACAGCGCTTGTGCTCAGTCGTCAATCATTGCCAATGACAACAGATGGAGATGCCGTGCGATTTGGTGCTGAAACTATCAGTTCAACACCTGATCCCGATCTCATTTTGGTTGGCACCGGTAGCGAGGTTTCAGTTTGTGTCAGTGCCGCAAAGTTGTTGTCGGAGTCAGGAACCAAAGTCAATGTTGTTTCAATGCCGAGTTTTGATCGTTTCGAACAGCAGCCTGCGCAATATCGCACAACAGTGTTTCCTCCGAATGTTCCCGTCGTTTCGGTTGAAGCAGGAGTGACCTTTGGATGGTCGCAATATGCAGACATCAGTGTGGGTATTGATCGATTTGGCGCAAGCGCTCCTGGTTCAACCGTGTTGAAGAACCTCGGAATATCTGCAGAAAACGTTGCAGAGCAAGCGCGTGTTGCCTTGACTAAGGCGAAATAGGTTTATGTCAACAAGTCGCCTCACAGATCTGTTCACTGTTGCAGGACAAAGCCCATGGCTCGACAATCTCAAGCGTGAGTACATAGTCAACGGAGATTTTGCACGTGTATTGGCTTCTGGCATCAGAGGTCTGACGTCAAATCCGACCATCTTCCAAAAAGCAATCCAAGGATCAGCGCTCTATGACGAACAGTTTCACGAATCCGTGCAACGTGGTCTCTCAACGGAAGAGACGTATTGGGAGTTGGTCGTCTCAGACATCGTCGGTGCTTTAGACATCTTCGGTCCGCTGTATGTCTCTTCATCGGGTCTTGATGGCTTCGTCAGTGTTGAAGTGTCCCCTGGCCTCGCACAGGATATGGACGGTACTGTCGCGGCTGCTCAAGAACTGCAAGATCGCATCGCACGACCCAATGTGATGATCAAGGTGCCTGCAACGAAGGCGTGCATTCCTGCGATCGAAGAGATCATCAGTCGTGGAATCAACGTCAACGTCACACTCATTTTTGGGCTTGATCGCTATCAAGAGGTCATGGATGCATACATTCGCGGTTTGCAACGGCTCAGAGGGACGAGTCCGAGGAAAGTTCAAGAAGTTGCTTCGGTGGCAAGTTTCTTCATTTCACGGGTTGACTCAGAAGTAGACAAACGATTAAATGCCATTGGCACTCAAGATGCTCTTGGTCTTCGTGGCAAGGCAGCCATTGCTCAAGCGAAAATTGCGTATGAAATGTTTGAACAAACCTTTAGCGGAGATGTTTGGCGTTCGCTTGCGAACCTTGGCGCTCAAGTGCAACGTCCGCTGTGGGCGTCTACCAGCACAAAGAACCCTGATTACCCAGACACCATGTACGTTGACGAACTGATTGGTCCTCATTCTGTAAACACTCTGCCCGATGCAACGATGGAAGCGTTCAGCGATCATGGATCCATTGCAGAGACAATCACGAGCAACGTTGACGCTGCACGCAAGCTGTTGGATGATCTGAGCCGACTGGGCATTGATATGGTCTCTGTTGCTCAGCAGCTGGAACACGATGGAGTGCTCTCTTTTCAACAAAGCTTCAACGAGTTACTTGCGGTTCTAGAAGCCAAGAGGAAGTAAACGTCCTGTGGTGGAGAAAAATCTAGAACAAGCGGTCGCAGATCTCGTCAATGAATTTGGCGGCAAGCACGACTCTGATTATGTGACCCACATGATTATCACTGCGCTCGGTTTAGGCACCGATAGCACTTCAACGCTTGACCTCAAGATCGCGTCTTCGGCTTTAAAGGAAATGCGCGAAGCCTTTGCAATGTTTGATCCTTACGCCAATCGTAAGAAAGTAACCATTTTCGGCTCAGCACGTACCAAGAAAGACGATCCTCTCTATTTGCATACGCAGAACGTTGCCGCGGAGTTAGCGGCGCAGGGATGGATGGTGGTCACTGGTGCTGGTCCAGGAATTATGGAAGCAGGAATGGTTGGCGCGGGGCGTGACCAGTCCATCGGCGTGTCCATTCGCTTGCCTTTCGAAGCAAGTGCTAACCCAATCATCGCTGGCGACGGCAAATTCGTTGAAATGCGGTATTTCTTCACGCGCAAGCTGATGCTCATGAAGGACTCACAGGCATTCATTTGTATGCCTGGTGGATTTGGCACCTTGGACGAAACCTTCGAACTTCTTACCTTGATGCAGACTGGTCGTGGCGCCATAGCGCCAACGGTGTTGCTGGATCTTCCTGGCGACCACTTCTGGCGAACGATGGATGAGTTCATTCAGGCTCAGCTTCTACCTCGTGGATTAATCTCAGCATCTGACCTTTCGCTCTATCGAGTGTGCGAAACAATTGGCGACGCGGTCAAGGAAATCATCGATTTCTACAAGGTCTTCCATTCAATTCGATTCGTTGGTAAATATCTCATCATTCGAATGAACCATCAGATCAATGATTCGGACCTTGAGGCACTGAACACCGAGTTTCGTTACCTGTGCAAACAGGGTGGATTTGAAGTGTGTGAACCAACCTCGCAAGAAATTCAGAGCGCAGACAACCTTGACAAGGCCAGGTTGAGATTCGAGTTTGTTCGCAATGATCTAGGTGGTCTTCGCGACGTGATCAACCGAATTAATCAAGCCGGCTAAGTACACCAATCGCCTTTTCTATTGCCCTACGGGCCTGTGTGAGTTGACGCTCGATCTCAGGCCTCTTTGCCTCACCTGCTCGATGAGCCTCCTTGAGGGCATCGAGTGCCTTATCGGCGAGATCTTCCGAGACGCTTTGTAGGTTGCTTATAATTTCTTCCACGGATGCCACATAGAAACTGTACTTCGTCTATCGTTAGCGCTCGTGCCAAAGCCTAAAGACCTTCATGAATATGTCAGCTTCTCTGATCCAAATTCGGATCAGACGTGGATGATTGACGCCACATACCTCAAATCAAACTGGACTTGTATTTATGGCTCCGGTTGTAAAGGTGTGCTCGATGATGATGCCACGAAGTTGCAGCACGGTTGTTGCAGTTATGGTGCGCACTTCATTGACAAGAAAGATCTCGCTTCTGTGAAGAAGTCAGTTGCACGGTTGAAACCGGAGCATTGGCAAAACATGGAACGCGGCAAGAATGGCAAATGGCTTGGCAAAGAACGCGATGGTGCCGACGTAACACGCAAGGTAAATGGCGTGTGCATTTTTCACAATGACGCAGATTTCGAAGGCGGTCTCGGATGCGCATTTCACATTGCTGCACTAGAAGCCGGTGAGCGTCCAATGGATTGGAAACCCGATGTCTGCTGGCAAGTTCCATTGCGCCTCGAGGAATTCACCGAAGACGATGGCCACGTTGTGTCATTCGTTCGCGAATGGAAACGACGTGACTGGGGCGAGGGCGGCCACGACTTCCATTGGTGGTGCACCGATGACTCAAAGGCATTTGTTGGCAAGAACCCTGTATTCCAATACCTTAAAGATGAACTAACGGAACTGGTTGGTCCAGATATTTACAAGATGATCGTCGACACGCTCTCTCGCGATAATTCGGTTGCGGTTGCGCACCCAAAGATGAAAAAGGCGAAAAGTTAGTTACCCGATTTTTTCGAGTACCTACGGCGATCCTCAAGCGTGAGATATCGCTTGCGAATACGAATGAAGCGTGGCGTTACTTCTACGAGTTCGTCGTCGCCAATCCATTCGATAGCCGTTTCCAGTGTGTGAGTAACAGGAGTAGCCAACTTCGGACCATCATCGTGACTGTGCGTACGAATGTTGGTCTTTTCCTTTGCACGGACTGCGTTAACGACCATTTCGTCTTCACGCGCGTTCTCCCCTACAACCATTCCTTCGTAGGTGTCATCACCAGGTGAAACAAATAGCGTTCCACGAAGTTGCAAATTGTCAAGTGCATATGCAGTTGTTGTTCCCATACGGTCAGCGATCATCGCGCCACCCAAACGGTGAGGAAGTTCACCACACCAAGGCATCCAGCCTGCGAGGCTTTGATGTAACAGTGCAGTTCCGCGAGTAACGGTGAGCAACAATGAACGGAAGCCGATAAGGCCCCGTGAAGGTGCCTCAAAACTCACGATTGTGCGACCAGGATCTCCTGGTCGCATATCGGTGATGCGGCCCTTGCGAGGGGCAAGTGCCTGAGTGATTGCGCCGACGTATTCGTCTGGCACGTCACACGTACCTGATTCGAGTGGCTCTTGACGCTTACCGTCTATTTCTTTGGTGATTACTTCAGGACGACTGACCTGCAATTCAAAACCTTCACGGCGCATATTCTCGATCAACACAGCAAGTTGTAACTCTCCGCGACCGGCCACTTCCATCACTTCAGCAACTTCTGTATTGGAAATTTTAATGCTCACGTTTCCGAGAATCTCTTTGTTCAAACGATCACGAAGGTGGCGACTGGTGAGGTACTTACCATCGCGTCCTGCGTAAGGCGAGGTGTTGACTCCAAAACTCATGCGAAGAACGGGCTCATCAACTTCAAGTCGAGGAAGGGCAACAGGATTGTCGACAGACGCAATGGTGTCGCCAACCTCTACCTCTTCGATGCCCGACAATATGAACAAATCTCCCGCGACAATCTCTGTCGCGTCTGAACGCTCGATACCCGAAAACTGAAAGAGACTGCTGAGTTTGCGCTTCAGAATTGGTGCTGGATTTGTGTCAGTTGGCTTCTGACAAACAGCGACGTTTTCTCCCTTTCGGAGCACACCAGAAATAACACGACCGATCGCCAAACGGCCGAGATAATCGGAGGCATCCAAGTTGGTCACCATTGCTTGCAACGGCGCGTTTGCATCATTCTTCGGCGCAGGAATGTGCTCCACGATTGCATCGAGCAAAGGACTCAAATCGGTGTCCATCGGCGGCATGCCGAGGCCCTTCATCGCACGACTTTCACGAGCAACGGCGGAATACACAGGGAATGAAAGGTGGTGATCTGCGTGAGCAAGATCGAGGAATAATTGCTCAACTTCGAGAAGCACTTCTTCCTTACGCTCATCTTGACGATCGACTTTGTTGATTACCAGAATCACCGGAAGGTCGAGAGCAAGAGCCTTGGACAGCACGTAACGCGTTTGCGGAAGTGGGCCTTCTGCAGCATCTACGAGCAACAAAATACCGTCAACCAATGCGAGTGCTCGTTCAACTTCACCACCGAAGTCAGCGTGACCAGGTGTGTCTACCAAGTTGATCTTGGTCCCCTTCCACTCAATTTGAGCTGCTTTGGCCAAAATGGTGATACCGCGCTCGCGCTCTTGATCGTCATTATCCATGACTCGATCGACAACCGCAGTGTGTGCGGCGAAGGTTCCTGTGCTCCGCAAGAGCGCATCTACAAGGGTGGTTTTACCATGATCTACGTGCGCCACTAAGGCGATATTGCGCAAATTACTTGATTGTTGTGTCATTTGTTGGGGGTGATGTGAAAAAGCCAGTACTGGCTTGTTTAAATCTCTTCCTCTTCGCTTTCTTCGTCGTCTTCATCGAATCGCACTCCATAGCGCTCGGCTATTGCTGCATACTCGTCTTCTTCGGTCTGCGGCGAACGCGAACGACCACCAAAACCCAAATCTTCGGCCGTAGGCCCTGATTGCTTCAATCTGCGCGCTTCTTCAAAGCGACGATGACGACCCTTCTTCACGGTAGGGGCTCCGAACTTTGCTCGGACGACTACCGCCTCGGTAGCCGCCTATTGAATAAACATCGCACATGACTCTAGCCGCTGTAATGGCTCAAAATGGGCATTACTGCAAGGTTGTTGGCAAAAGTCGTAGCCGTCCCCGCCCATCGAAACTGAGTCCTGCTTCACCCGTGAGAATCTTCTCGATGTCGCGTCCAACAATCTCAGCACGCCAGCCATTGGACAATCGCGATTTCGGTGATTTGCGGAGGTGGTCCATGATGTCCTGACGAGTGCCCAGCAATGCTGCGTCAACGTGATGCTCTCGCGCAAGCTCACTTATCCACGCGGCTATAAGGCTCATTGCTGGGCGGAACTCTTTATCTAGGTCGTCATGTTCTGAATGTGGAATCCTGACCTCGACATTGCGACCATGTGCAACTGCGTCAACGATTTCTTGTCCGACCTGTCCTCCGATTTGTCGACTTTCAAGACCACGAATGGAAGACAATTCTGCAACTGTTTGTGGTGCAGAATGGGCAATTCCAAGTAGAGCAATATCGGAAAGCACTCGACGTGGAGGCATGTCATGTTGCATAGCTTTTCGCTCTCTCCACTCTGCTACCGCTTGAGCAACACCGCGTGACGCTGGCTTTAATGTCCGTACTTCTTTAATTCGAAGCCAAGCCTCAGAGGGATCTTGTGGTCCACATGGACGGGTTCGTAATTCTTCGCATGCCTCTGCAGCCCACGATTCCCGACCCAGTTCCTTCAATCGAGCCAAGATGTTGTCGTGGAGAGCGAATAGAAAGTCAACATCACTGGCTGCATACCTTTGTTGATCTGTACTAAGAGGTCTGCGCAACCAATCTGTCAGTCTGTCGCCTTTTGGAAGCGATATCTTCAACTCGCTTTGCACCAAAGACGCTAAAGACGGCGTTGACATACCAATGAAGCCTGCTGAAAGTTGAGTATCGAAAATCCGTTGAGGAACAGAGCCAGATGCGTGTTGGAGAACTTCAAGATCTTGTTGCGCTGCGTGAATGATGCATAGCGAATCTGCAGCGAACAAACGGCCAAGCAATTGTGTGTTGATTGCTAGTGGATCAACTAGTGCCGTTACATCTCCCACTCGAATCTGAAGCAGAGCAAGTTTTGGGTAATAGGTCTTCTCCCGATGGAACTCGGTGTCTAGTGCGTATCGATCCGATTCAACAACTTGGTCAATGAGTGCATTTAACGACAAATCGTCATCAATCCACATCATGTGCGAATTGACCTATTCGCCGGTGACAACAGCATTGCCAGAGGCGATCCAACCCGATGTTCCGCCTGCAATATTCACAAGATTGTTGATGTCAAAATCTGCCAGGTACTGACATGCGCGCATACTGCGCCCACCAGCTTGGCAAATCACATAGACAGTTCCCTCGTGTCGAAACTCGTCAATACGATCTGGAAGGGTCGACAACGGTATAGAAATGGCGTTTGGAACATGACCAGATATGAACTCGTCGGTCTCTCGAACGTCAATGACAATTGAGCCGGACGCGACATGTGGTTCGAATTCTGCAATAGAAATTTCAGCAATCATTGGACACATCCTATTGCGCGTCAGCCGGCGTATTGATATTCGTCAGTTGTAGAACCGAGAAATACCGTTCGAAGATAGGCAATCCTACGACCGCCCTATGGATTGCTCGTTCACCTGATTCATAAGCGCTGATCATGTGGTCTCGTGTTATTGAGACATTCCAGCAACTCAACAGCCAGTGACGAAGGTGTGGGCTATTGACATCGGCAGACACGACAACGCTGTGCTTGCCTGAAGACTCAGCCAGCGTTCGAAATTGCTCCGCCAAAAAATACGGCGTGTCACATGGTGCAAACACCACATAATCGGTCGTTGCTGTTTCAAGCACATCGCATATCGCACCAAGAGGCCCTTGTCCCTCGCGACTTCCGATCACCCGTGGAACATTCGCGAAATCTGGATGCTCTATGTCTGGACCGACAAAAAAAGTTTCAGATTGGATTGCCGATTTGAGGTTGCCGTATACAACCAAACCCATTGGCTTGCCGTCGATCAGATGAAATATCTTGTTTGCACCAAATCGCGCACTTTGACCGCCACTGAAAACAAACCCAGAAACTGATTGCTCCATCGATTGATTTATGGTTTGCCGGTCGGATCACATTGCAAAAGAAACTGAGCACACCTTGTTGCTTCATCAGTTTCGCCGATCAATGCTGCGGTGCGCGCGAGTCCGTCTAAGCAGTTAAGAAAGCCGTGGTTCGAAACAGCAGACCAGCGAACATATCCATTGCCTTTCCAACCGTTCTGTCGGAGCGCGTCAAGTCCACGGTGATACCCCACTCGATATGCCATGTAACTTTCGACCGTATCCCTAGCCACATCACCAAGCGCAGCCCAAGCAGCGAGGTAACGGGGGTACCGGGCAACAACTCGTGCAACGGCGTCTCGTCTGTCGCGCTCAGGTGAACCAAGGGCTGCATCTAATGCGGCGTGCATACTGCTGTCGACACCAGGGAGCACCACATTTGGAGGGCCAGTACCAGAAACATTTACGGATGAACTCATGGGTTAACCGTATACGAGATGTGGTTCGTTCACGGGTTTTACTGGCAGAATGTACGCATGATTGCACTTTCATTCGATGCAGACAGTGTGAAGAATTACTCCTTAATCGCAATGGGCGGTTCATTCATCGGGTTGCTTCTCGTGCTGAAATTTGCGAAGTCAATCGTTTCCAAATTGCTCCTGCTTATTGTGTGTGTAGGAATTGGTGTGTTGGCTTTCACCCAGCGCGATGCAGTTAATGCCTGTATCGCAACAGCAAGTGAGCAAACACAGGCTGGTACACCGTTTGAAACCACCTGCACGTTCTTCGGTCAGAGTGTTTCACTTTCAGGAATTAGCCAGCAGCCGTGATCAGCAAATTCCTTGAACACATTGATGCCTGTCCAACCGCTCATCATGTGGTTGACAGAGTCGCCTCTATCTTGCACCAAAGTGGATTCGACCAAGTCGCGTTAAATTCGGGATTCACCACCGAACATCTGCGAAGTGGCTTCATCTCATCTGGTGGAACGATCATTGCGTGGAAGAACGCTCAATCATTTGCTGTGCACGGCCTTCGTATCGTTGGTGCGCACACAGACTCACCTGGACTACACGTCAAACCGAATCCCGATACACGAACTCTTAACTGGCACCAACTCGAAGTAGAGGTGTATGGCGGACCCCTTCTCAACTCCTGGTTGGATCGCGATCTTGGCATTGCTGGCCATGCAGTGCTACGAGACGGCAGCACGTCACTGTTTGCGTCGCGGCATCCAGTTGCGCGCATTCCACAACTGGCTATTCATCTTGATCGTGAAGTGAACGATAAAGGACTGATCCTTAACCGTCACCAGCACCTCTCGCCCATTTGGGCAACCACTGCCTCATCAGTTCCATTTGAGTCTTGGCTTGCTCAACAGATTTCAGTCTCAACATCTCAAATTGCGTCATGGTCTGCACAGTTGGTCGACACACAGAAGGCCCAAATCATTGGTCGAGAATCGGAATTTGTCGCTTCGTCACGAATTGATAACCAGATTTCATGCTGGGCTGCACTTTCTGCTTTGCTCAATTGCGAATCAGATCAGCCGATGATGATCGCACTGTACGATCATGAAGAAGTCGGCTCGCAAAGTGCGCAAGGCGCTGGTGGTCCAATACTTGAGCATGTACTTGAGAGGCTTTCTATTGCAGCAGGCTCCTCACGTTCTGAATATCTCGTATCGCTCCAAAAGAGCCATTGTGTTTCGGCCGACAATGCACATGCTGTTCACCCAAATTATGTTGACCGCCACGAACTTAACAACGCACCGTTCGTGAACGAAGGAGTGGTTGTCAAGACCAATGTAAGCCAACGTTATGCAACCTCACCGAAGTCACTGGTTCCTATCGTTCACGCAGCGGCCACAGCTGGTGTCAATCTGCAAACATTTTCTTCACGTAACAACATTGCGTGCGGGTCGACCATTGGGCCGATCACCGCTACTCGCATCGGCATTGAGACTGTAGACATCGGTGTGCCTCAACTATCAATGCATTCGATACGCGAGATGTGTGGAATTAAGGACCCTGTAGACCTGATTGCTTTAATTGGCGCATACTTTTCGCGCTCCTAATTCTGACTAGCGAATCAACCGATTCGCCTCATCTAATAACTTTTGTAATTCATTTTGCAAAACCACAGTGATCTCAGCAATTTGTTCACGTGATGCTCTGCCACCGCCAGGAACTTCGGCGGTAATTGGATTGCCAATAACCATTCGGCATTTCTTAAATCGAATGGCTTTCGATCCTGAGCGCATCACATTTTCCGTGCCCGCTATACCAGCCGGAACAATGGGTACACCAGTCTTCAGCGCTACATAGGCTGCCCCATCGAACAAAGGTAGAACCTCTGGGCCATAGTGGCGTGTGCCCTCGGGAAACATCACGAGTGGTTCACCACTCTGGAGTACGGCGATACAACGCTTGAGTGCTTCTAGATCGGCTGAACCACGGGTAACAGGAAATGCTCCAAGACCCGTCATCGCTTTTCCAATCAACTTGAACTTCCAAATTGAATCCTTGCCCATGAAACGCATTCGCCGACGAGTTGCAGCCGAAGCAACTGGAATGTCGATGCTTGATCGGTGCGTAGGAGCGAAAACAAAGGCCCCAGTCTTTGGAACATTTTCCAGCCCTACGACACGCAAACGAAGCAAGATTCGGCACAGGCCAACTACGAGCACACGTACAATCGCGTAAAAGATTTTGGTTGAGCGGGTTTGACCGACGATACGAGAGTCAACAATGGCCATTAGATGTTCCTCTCCATGAAGAGTTTCTCAATTTCGTCGACAACATCTTCAATTGCCCTATCGCTGGTGTCAATGACAACAGAATCACTTGAAGACGCTAGAGGGCTATCGGCGCGAGTACTATCTGTCAGATCTCTCTGGGCAATCGCAGCCGCGATTTCTGTTACATTTCCTCCACTTTGATCCACTCGGCGAAGCGCTCGAACTTCGGGCGATGCAGTAAGAAATACCTTCAGTACTGCATCGGGGAAGACGACGGTTGCAATGTCTCGACCTTCGATCACTCCTCCGCCATGGGAAGTAGCCCACTCTTGTTGACGAATTCTCATTTCGGTTCTCACACCTGAATTTGCGGCAACTTTACTGACGTTACCTGTGACCTCTGGGCCGCGAATTGCCAGGGTTGCATCGTGTCCATTGATGATCACGCGGTCTAAACCGACGTGAAGATCACATTCCTGTGCCATCAATGTGATCGCACCTTGATCATCCAAGTCAAGTTCGCGCAGCATGGCTTCGAACGTTACGGCGCGATACATCGCACCCGTATCCAAGTACTTCATTTTGAGACGAGAAGCAAGAGCCTTAGCTATGGTCGACTTGCCCGCACCTGCAGGACCATCTATTGCAATAACGCGACGATGGACGCCAATTACCAACTTGTGTCCCTTGGTCGTCCTTCTTCATAACCAGACGCACTTTGAATTCCGATAATGGCATTCTTGCGAAATTCAAGGATGTTACTCGCACCCGCATAGGTGCATGAAGAACGAACACCAGCAACGATCTGATCAAGAATGTCTTCAACACTCGGACGCTCTGGATCGAGATACATACGCGATGTGGAAATACCTTCCTCAAAAAGTTCCTTACGGGCGCGCTCTACTGCTGATTCATCACGCGTACGGTTGCGAACTGCGCGATTTGAAGCCATTCCAAAACTTTCTTTATACAGACGGCCATTCGTGTCGCGAAGAGTATCTGCCGCCGATTCATAGGTTCCTGCTAACCAAGAACCAAACATAATGTTTGCTGCACCAGCAGCTAGACCCAATGCGACATCACGCGGATGGCGAACACCTCCGTCTGCCCATACGTGCTTGCCAAGTTGTGCAGCCTGTTCGGCGCACTCAAGCACTGCAGAAAACTGGGGGCGACCTACACCTGTCATCATGCGTGTAGTGCACATGGCTCCCGGACCGACCCCAACCTTAATGATGTCCGCGCCTGCATTAATGAGGTCGCGCGTTCCTGAAGCCGTTACGACATTTCCTGCGACTACGGGCAATGATGCAACATTGGCGCGAACCTGTTCGATTGCTTGCAACATTTTGGTCTGATGTCCGTGAGCGGTGTCTACGACGAGAACATCAACGCCCATTTTTGAAAGCGCTAGCGCGCGTGCAGCTGGGTCAGCGTTAATGCCAACTGCGACACCGATCATCAACTGACCGTCTCTGTCGAGTGCTGGTTTATAAATAGTGCTGCGCAATGCGCCTTTTCGGGTAATACAACCAACAAGTTTTCCAGAATCGTCGACGACAGGCGCGAACGAAATTCGACGCTCGGTCATCTCTTCGAACATTGCCTCAGCGCTCATAGATGAATTCAGAGAGATGATTTCGCGACTCATCACATTTTGCAATTGGGCGAAACGATCAAAGCCGACGGAATCGTGTTCTGTGAAGATGCCCGATGGGCGACCATCTCCATCCACAACCACTACTGCTCCGTGCGCTCGTTTGTATATGAGACTGAGTGCTTCGCCAACAGTTCCGTCGGCTGGCATGGTGATTGGGGTTTCATAGATGGTGTGGCGAGATTTGACAAATCGAACAACATTCTCCACAACGTCAAGAGGAATGTCTTGCGGTAGAACTACCAAACCGCCTCGGCGAGCAACTGTTTCAGCCATACGACGACCCGCAATCGCTGTCATGTTTGAAACTACTACTGGGATAGTGGTTCCCAAACCGTCTGTTGTGCTGAGATCGACACCTTGGCGCGATTGAACGTCCGACAAACTGGGCACCATAAATACATCGTTATAGGTGAGGTCGTAGTTCGGCGTTCCATTCAAAAACCTCATGACGTTTCCCTCTTCTTCGCGAATGGCCTTCATGGCCAAACCTTGCTTAACGACCGCTTTAGGCTACTCCGTATTTGTAGTCTCGTATTCACATGAGTTCGGTCATCTCAAGCCACAGTCCTAACGCAGTTAGCCAGGCGGTCAGCGTGTTGAACGCAGGCGGTCTTGTGGGACTGCCAACTGAGACCGTCTACGGACTTGCGGCGCGCGCAGACATTGATGTCGCAGTAGCAAGTATTTTTCGCGCAAAAGGGCGACCAACGGGTCATCCTCTCATATTGCATATCTCAGACATCGCTGATCTCGATCGATATGCCCACAATGTTCCAAGCTCGGCATTGACACTTGCTCAACAATGTTGGCCCGGACCACTCACTCTGCTGCTTCATAAAACAAGCGCTGTTTCATTTCTTGTCACTGGGGGCAGGGAGACGGTAGCAATTCGTATTCCCGCAAATGAATGCGCGCGACAGATTATCGATCAATGTGGACACGCACTAGCTGCTCCGTCGGCAAATCTTTTCGGTCATGTCAGTCCGACAACGGCTAAACACGTTCACCAAGATCTTGGAGACAAAGTCGATCTCATCGTTGATGATGGGAACTGCACGATCGGCGTTGAATCAACGATTGTTGATTTCACAACTGATCAACCTCAGTTGCTTCGGCCTGGTGGGTTTCCTGCTGAGGATCTGGAGTCGATCATTGATCAGCCGATCATCATGCCTTCAGGCGAGTCTCGTGCTCCCGGCATGCTCAACTCGCATTATGCCCCTAAGTGCACGGTTGTTTTAGTTCACACCATTGCCGAGGCAAAACGTGCGCTTTCCGAATATGACGATGCCCGAATCCTTGACCACTGGGACAATTGCCCTCTGTATGCAGCCTCGCTATACACACAAATGAGGCAGGCTGATGCTGATGGAATGACTGCAATTATCGCTGTGTTGCCCGATAAATCGGGGCTAGGACTGGCTATACGCGACCGTTTGAATAAGGCATCACTCCCCTAGGCTTAGTAGTCCAAACCCAGGGTGGCACCCGTCACCCGACTCCTAGGGGGAGAAAAATACATGAAGAAAACAACAAAGCGTCGTTTCGGTGCTCTCGTTGTAGGTCTCAGCCTTGTGGCTGCGGCTTGCGGTGGAAGCAGCGACAGCGACTCAACAGCCACACCAGGTGGCGAGTTGGAAGGAATGAAGGGCACCATGCCACTCGTCAACCTTTCAGCTGAGTTCAAAGATGGTCTTAACGCGTTCTGGACTGCCGCAGGCAACACAGCGCTGGAAGATTATTCATACGCAGCAGAATCGTTTGACTCAGTAATGCTCGTTGCACTTGCAGCAGAAGCGGCAAAGACTGACGGCAGTGCACTTGCCGCACAGATCCAAGCAGTTTCAGCAGGCGGCGAAGCATGCAGCGATTTCGCAGCATGCGTAGCAATCATTGCAGCTGGCGGAGACGTCAACTACGAAGGTGCATCTGGTCCACAGGACATGAACGGAAACGGCGAACCAATTAATGCTTCGTACGGCGTTCTTACCTTTGGTGCAGACAACCGCTTCAAGTACGAAGATGCTTCATACGTTCTTGCAGACGCTCCAGAGTCGGACATTGTTCCGAACGCTGAAGTAACTGTAGAGCGTAAGGGTGATGGCGTATTGAAGATCGGTTCGCTCTTGCCAGAAACCGGTTCACTCGCATTCCTCGGACCACCAGAATTCGCTGGTGTTGAGTATGCAATCAGCCTCATTAATGCGGCTGGTGGCGTTCTTGGCAATCCAGTTGAATACGTTCAGGGTGACTCGGGTGACACCAGCACTGACACAGCAAGCACCACCGTTGACCGTCTCCTCGGAGAAAACGTTGACGCAATTATCGGTGCAGCTTCATCGTCAGTTTCACTGACCGTAATCGACAAGATCACAGCAGCTGGAGTTGTTCAGTTCAGCCCTGCAAACACGTCGGACAAGCTCTCAACCTACGCTGACAATGGTCTGTACTTCCGTACCGCACCAGCTGACAAGCTTCAGGGTGCAGTGCTTGCAAACCTCATCGCAGGTGACGGTGCAGCAACTGTGTACATCATGGCGTTGGACGATGCTTATGGAACGGGTCTTGCAGACGCGATCGAAGCAAACCTCACCGCAGCAGGTGTAAAGGTTGTTGGCAAGAAGATCTACGATCCAAAAGCAACGACATTCGATGCTGAAGTTGGCGAAATCAAGACTGCCAACCCAGACGCAATCATGCTCGTAACATTCGACGAAGGTTCACGTATCTTGCGCACCATGGTGGAGCAAGGAATCGGACCTAAGGACAAGAAGGTTTACGGTTGTGACGGCAACATGGGTAACGCCCTCGGCGAAAACTTCGACTCGGGTAAGTAATCCCTGACTCTGTCAGATTAAGAAAGGCCCCCAACCGAAAGGTTGGGGGCCTTTTTATTTACGTAATTAAACCTCAGCCGCCGGTCATCTTGGCGAGAGTTCCCAAGTACAACTTGATGACATTTGGGTCTTCAAGCAACTGTCGACCCGTGCCCGTATAGGCATTCTTGCCCTGGTCCAGAACGTAACCGCGATCCGTCACTTGCAAACAACGACGCGCATTCTGCTCCACCATCAAGATCGCAATACCTTCTGCGTTGATGCGCTTGCACTGAATAAATACTTCGTCTTGCAACGCTGGCGACAATCCAGCACTTGGTTCGTCAAGAAGCAATAATTTAGGTTCGATCATGAGTGCACGCCCCATGGCAACCATTTGACGCTCGCCGCCAGACAGTGAACCAGCGCGTTGATTTGCTCGCTCACGAAGCTTCGGGAACAATGAGGTCACGTATTCAAAACGCTCTTCGAACACGCTTGGCTTGATGAAACAACCCATCTCCAAATTTTCGGAAACTGTCAAGCTTTGAAAAACGTTTTGTGTTTGCGGCACATAGCCAACACCTTGTTCGACAAGTTCGTGAGCTTTCATACCGGTGATGTCGTTGTCGAGGAACCGAACTTGACCAGAGCGCACACCGCACTGCCCAAGAATCGCCTTCAACACAGTTGACTTGCCTGCACCGTTGGGACCGATTACGCCAACAAACTCGCCTTTACGAACTTCGATGTTGCAACCATTCAGAATGTTCACTTCTGGAATGTAGCCAGCGACAAGTTCGTCTACAACGAGAATGCGATCATCGGACATTATGCATTCTCCTCTTCGAGTAGCGACTTGCCTTGGTGAGTTCCGAGATAGGCCTCGATCACTGCAGGGTTGGCTGAGATCTGCTCTGGAGTTCCTTCGGCGATTATTCGACCTTCTGCCATAACGACAACCCAGTCCGAGATGTCGTGCACCATGTCCATGTCGTGCTCCACGAACAGCACAGTCATACCGTCATCACGCAAACCACGAATGTGCTCATTGAGGCTTTGCTTTAGTGCAGGGTTCACACCTGCCATAGGTTCGTCGAGCATGACCAGTCGAGGGTTGGTCATAAGCGCACGAGCCATCTCCAGCAATTTCCGTTGACCGCCCGAGAGGGTTCCTGCGTATTGGTCACGCATGTGATCTAGCTTGAAACGCTTCAACAACTCGTCAGCACGACGCTCAATCATCGCTTCTTGCTTGCGGTAACGGAACGGCAGCAGGCCATTCCACCACTTCTCGCCCATTTGGTGAGTTGCACCGAGTTTCATATTTTCAATCACGGAAAGTTTGGTAAGGCTCTTAGTCAACTGAAATGTACGAACCATGCCAAGGCTTGCTGTCTTGTGGGCAACAACCTTCTTTAAGTTCTTGCTGTCAAACATCCATTCGCCAGCTTCTGGCGTATCAAAACCCGTCAACAGATTGAACAATGTTGTTTTGCCTGCACCGTTTGGACCAATCAGTGCGGTTATTGAGCCACGCTGCACTTCTAGGTGCTGGACATCCACAGCCGTAACGCCACCGAAGTTCCTGCGCACATTCTCTGCGAGTAAAATCGGATCTGGTTTGGCCACCCCTGGTGACGCATTAACCGAAGCCAATGCAGCACGGGCGCGAAGCGCAAGCTCTGTGTAGGTCCGCTCAGCGTCCATCGAGCGCCATCTCTTCCTTGCTCCCGAAAACACCTTGCGGCCTAAAAGTCATGAGCAACATGAGCCCTAGACCAATCAGCATGTAGTTGACGGGCCCAACTTGGGACTTCTGAATAATTCCGACGCCAAATACTTCAAATGGACGGTCTTTGGTTAATTCGCGCAAGAAGTTGTCGCTGAAAACATAGAGACCCCAAAACATCATTGGTCCGATAACTGAACCGCTGACTTTTGCGACTCCGCCAAGCACCAACGCCGTAAGCACGTAGAACGTAACATCGCGACTGTAGTTGTCAGGTTGCACCGAGCCGCGATCAAGAGCGAAAATCATTCCCGAGAACATTCCAACTACACCACCAAGAATGAGTGACTGCATCTTGTAGCTGTATACGTTTTTGCCAAGACTGCGAACTGCATCTTCGTCTTCACGAATTGCTTTAATCACACGACCCCATGGACTCTTCATTAATAGATAGACCAAAACTGAGAAAACAATGACGAGTGACCAACCTACGATCATGGTCCACAGCGAGTAACCACTGTATTGGAATGGTCGCACTCCGTATTGAGCGCCTGGGTCAAATGGACTCAAATCTCTGAATGTCTTGCTGAAACTATTGATGCCGTCGCTTCCACCGAAGTATTCCTTGAATCGAACCGAACGGACTACAAGACGTACAATCTCCGCAGTCGCAATGGTAACGATTGCTAAATAGTCTGCTCGCAGCCGGAGAGTTGGAATACCTACTAGCAGGCCAAGAATGATGACGAAGGCTAGACCGATGAGTATTCCCCACCACATTCCCACCCCGAAGTACTGAGACGTCATACCTAATCCGTAGGCACCGCATGCCATGAACGCTGATTGACCGAAGTTCAAAAGGCCCGTATATCCGAATTGAATATTGAGTCCAATGGCCGCCAATGCGAAATATGCGGCATCGATACCAAAGAACGCCGAGATGGTGTTTTCGAGAATTTTGATGATATCCATATCAGCCAACCCTCTGTTTTCGTCCGAGTATTCCTTGAGGACGAACTACGAGAACGATAATCAAGATCAACAAAGCAGGGGCATTCTTCAATTCAGCTGGAACGACGAGTGACGCCAATTCAACAAGCAATCCCACGAAAAAGCCGCCGATGAGCGCGCCATAAGCCGAGCCAAGTCCACCGAGCGTGATGCCTGCGAACATCAAGAAGATCAAACCTGATCCCATTTCAAATCCGACTTGCTCATCCAAACCTCGAAACACTCCGCCCATCGCGGCAAGCGCTCCACCAGCGAACCACACCACCCGAATGATCTTTTGCGTATCGATACCTGTTGAAGAGGCAAGTGACGGATTATCTGACACAGCGCGAATTGCTTTACCGGTGCGCGATCGCTGAAGGAAAGCAGCAACACCGAGCAATACGACCAGCGAGATAATCGCAGTCGTGAGGTCTCTCATTGTGATGCTGACAGGACCAAAACTTTTCGCCACTTGCAAACTGAAATCGTCCAAAGGCCGTGTGCGTCCACCAAACTGATACAGGTACATGTTGCGAAGCATGATCGAGAGTCCGACAGAAACAACGAGCTGTGAAATCAGTCCAATTCCGCGCTTACGCAATTTGGCAAAGATGATTCCATTCATTGCAAGACCTAGTACGCCCCCAAGCGCTATGACCAATGGAGCGGCAATGAGAAGCGGAATTCCGAGCAAGACGTTGAACCAAAATGCAATGAGTCCACCGAACGTGACCATTTCTCCGTGTGCAAAATTGGTTAGACCTGTCGTGCCAAAAATCAGCGACAGCCCTACCGAGCAAATCGCAATGATGAGTCCAAGTCGAATGCCGTCAACTAGTCGCTGGGCTATTCGGTCAAACAAACTTGCTCCCGACTCCCCAGCAGAACCGGCAAAGAAGATGACTCGTTTTGAGTTCGTCGTAAATGAATCTTTTACGATATTTACAACTGTCTTTGTACCGTCAACGAGCGTGACTCCAGTCGGTAGCGAAGTCACGTCAAGAGTGACTACGTAATCATCCTTGGCTGGAACTGGAATGGTTGCCAGCCCAGCACTGTCGGTAACGCCCTCGCCTATTGCGAGCCCTGCTGGATTAGACACTGAAACTTTTACACCAGCAACAGGCTTCTTTTCAGAAACTCCGTTGTTATTTGCTTGATCCTGCACGGAAACGATGATCGAATTATCCGAATCCGCAGCGCTGGCCGCACCAGGGGCAACGAACATCATGAGTGCGCCAACTACAACGGCGAAAGCCCGAGCAACAGCGAAGATGTGGGATTTCGAATTGTTCTTATTGGTCACTGCATCCCCAAACTTTGCTTGCCTCTAGTCAAGCACAAGCAGGGTACTGGCAGGAAGATAAACCGCGAAGACGCACAGCCATACGACGACCGATAAAGCGATGTGTATGGCGACCAAAGGGGCTGGCACTCCCCCAAAGTATTGAACATAACCAATGAAACCCTGAGCACTGATTGCCGAAAGTAGACGCAATATGGCAGGACCTTCACTCTCCCATCGAGCAGCTTTTCTTCGAGCCCGAACTGCTAACACAACAGCCAGAAAAACCAATATCCATACCGATGCTGAGTGCAATTGAGTGGCAAATCTGATTTCAATCCCCAACCGTGTGACCTGTTCAGCACCCGAATGCGGTCCTGCCCCGGTGACGA
>BJFW01000027.1 GCA_014190095.1 Actinomycetes bacterium
ATTCCATCGTCTAATTCACCATAAAAATTTTGGTAGTAGTTGGTGACACTCGCACCAAGTTTCACCATGTTGAACCATGCATTGCGACGTACCAACGGGTCAAACGACCACGTAATGGTGGCGAAACCGTTCTCGCGAGCCCATTGCCATTGATGCAACTTCAACTGTGCGCCAATACCTTTCCCAGCGTGCGACTGGACAACTCCGGCAGCATGTGAGTGCAGGTTCAATTCACTCGGCTGTTGGGTTATGGATTTTCCAACAATGGCAAAAGCGGCCGCCACGGGCAGATCTCCGTCCCACACCAATGAGCCATATGCCCCGTTATGCAAAGAGGCCACAATGATCTCTGGAGAAACCATGGTTTTAACCGACCACACCTCATCAAAGACCTGCGAAATCAACGCAGCATCTGTAGGACTATGAGCCAGCTGAATTCGCAAATCATTCGACATTGGTCAAAACTCTACCGATCGGCAAAGATAGGTCTATGTCCGTAAAAGTCACCGTTGTCAATCATCCAGTTGCCGCTGAAGCGCTCACTCATCTTCGCGATCAAAACTCGTCAAATCAATTCTTTCGTGCTGAGATGCGCAGACTTTCGCTTGTAGTCATTGCCGAAGCATTGCGTGACGTACCGACAACAAAAGTCCGCGTGACCACACCGTTGGCTGAAACTGACGGAATCAAAATTGCGCAACGTCCTGTGCTGGTGCCAATTCTTCGCGCAGGCCTTGGCATGCTCCCCGCAGCAATGGAACTACTTCCCGATGCCGACATTGCAGTAGTTGGTGTGCAACGCGATGAAGCAACGCATCAGCCAAGCGAATACGTTGCCAAACTTCCATCACGCCTTGACGGCCGTCATTGCATCGTGCTCGACCCAATGCTGGCAACAGGCGGTTCGCTTGAATACGGGTGCAAGTTGCTGGCTGCACGAGGCGCACCACAGCCAATCACTATTGCGTGCGTGCTTGCAGCGCCAGAAGGGATTGCCTACCTAGAAAGGTCGGGCATGGATCTGCACATTGTCACTGCATCAATCGACGAGCGCTTAAATGAAAACGCATTCATCGTCCCAGGCTTAGGCGATGCTGGTGACCGTCAATTTGGTCCGCCTCACTGATTTAGCGATTTGCGTTAGCCAATAAACGAAGCAACCACATCGTTGTACAAATCCAAATTAATGGTGCGCGTTTTCCCGCTCGTCACTTTCATTGATTCGCGCTTAATTTCGCCACTGCGAAGAACCACCATCTGACCAAATTCTTTGTTCACGCATGCATCAACTGCAGCAAGACCGAACCGTGTTGCCAGCACACGGTCATAACTCGTTGGAGTGCCACCTCGTTGCACGTGTCCGAGTTGCACGAGTCGCGATTCATAACCCGTTCGCGCTTCAAGTTCGCTAGCGATCACTCGCGATACATCACCGTTATATGCGTGGCCGTTTTTGTCGATCGTTGGTGGTGGAATATCCAAGGTGCCGGCTTTGGGCTTAGCGCCCTCTGCGACAACCACAATCGATGCGTAGCGACCATTGTCATGTCGTCGCTTCACAATTTCTGTGAGTTCAGAAATATCGAAAGGAGCCTCAGGCACAACGATGGCGGTAGCGCCACCAGCAATGCCTGCATTCAGGGCGATCCAGCCCGCATCTCGACCCATCACCTCCACAACCATGATGCGATCGTGGCTTTCCGCGGTGGTGTGCAGACGGTCGATGGCATCGGTGGCAATTTGCACCGCAGTCTGAAAACCAAAAGTTGCATCAGTGCCAACCACGTCATTATCGATGGTCTTTGGTACTCCAATTGTTGGCAGCCCAAACTCTTCATACAATCGCGAAGCAACGGTAAGTGACCCATTTCCTCCAATCACGACCAAGGAATTAAGTTCCAAGTCACGGAAAGCCTGTTGCACATTGGCAACGCCGTCGTTTGTGTCAAAGGGACCGCCTCGACGCGTTCCCAAAATGGTTCCGCCTTTTGGGGCTATCCCCCGCACATCGTTGGTTTTTAGCAACGCATAGCGCTGCTCCATCACTCCATCCCAGGAGTCAAAAAAACCAATAATTTCAGCACCCAATTGGGTTTCAGCCTTGCGCACAATTGATCGGATGACGGCGTTAAGACCTGGACAGTCGCCACCGCCAGTCAACACTCCGATTCGCATGAGGTCACCCTATATGGATGTATGACTTTTGTCTTGAGAGAAAATTGACCCGAAATTCGGACTTCCGTCCGCAAATTGATTATCGTTTTAAGTATGGCAAAAACAACCATTCGCAAAGCAACAGAAGCAACCTTGAAGCGCGATGTTAAAGACATGCGCAAAGTTCTCGCTGATCGATTGTTTGAATTGCGCACAGATGCGAACTTGAGCCAAGCGCGTCTTGCAGAAATTGCTGGCGTTGACCGCAAAACCATCAACCGAATTGAAAATGGTCACTTCTCACCCGCGCTGGACACCATCGTGCGATTAAGCGTTGCACTTGGAATTGCACCTTCAGTATTGCTCGCTAACTAGTTCCTGTCTTAAGACCGCAACTGTTGCACGGTTTGTGCAAACCGCGAGCAGGTATCAGCAATGCTGACCCAGTAGTCAATTTTTTCGCGTTCTTGTGCTTCGCAAATGCTGCAGATGGATGAACCACCGCTGAAACCAAATTGCAAAGCAACGTTAACGATGACTTCCTGCGCGCTCAATCGAAAATTCAGCGAATCACAGGCAAAACCTTCCAAAATGTCAACAAACTGGCACAAATTTACGGCTGGTGCAGTGATCCCGTGCTCACGAATCTCACCTAGCTTTCGCCCATTAACTCCAGAAAAGGAAACAATTAATTTCGAAGCCTCAATTTCCGCACGTGTAGCAACAAGTGCAACTTCTTCAATTTCTCTTACCTCTTCTGGTAATTCAAGGTACTCAATTTTTGAAATAGATTCAGGTTCAATAAGTACTCGTACCACAGCATTGACCGCGTTTAATTCTGTTGAAAATGCTGAAGCGAGAATCTTCGTCGAGACGACACCAACTGTTGCGTCTCGATCGGCAACCAAGATTACGAATTGTTCAGACTCCACTAACGACTAACGCACCCGAACCGTGTTCTGTGACAACCACATGAAGGCAAGGTTGTCAAACGGGTGTTCCACGTATTTAGTGTCCAAATTGTGGGACAAGCATCTGGGAGGGCTTTCGCTCAAGTTCGGGAAGCCAAATAGATTCACCGCAACCCAAGTTGCGTCAGCCCAGACCCAGTACCGAAAGGGTGTCATCTCCAGGTCCGACACATTCGAAAAATGCCTCTACAACCGCTATTCCAAGGGGCTAAGGGCACCAGACCGGGAATCTTGACATACCTAGCCACAATGTGGATAAAGTTGGGTTCTCATATCCAACTAGGGGGAATAATGTCAGAAATTCAAGATTCGATCAACAACGTTGTTGAAGCACCAACAGGTGTATCACGACGTCGTTTTATTCAAGGAGCAGCTGCAGCGTCTGCAGGTGCTGCTGTAATCGGTTTGTCCGCTTGCGGTGGAGATGATTCAGGTGCCTCGGTCGGCATTAATGGAAAAACACTGCGCATTGCAACAGGTAAGCAAGTTCACCCTGCTGCACCATGGGAAACTTCAGATGGAAGTCTTTTCATTCTTAGCAATGTTGGTGAATGGTTGGCCTACCAGTTGGCCGACGGAACTCTTGAGCCACGAATTGCCGAAAGCTGGGAATCAAACGCAGACGCAACTTCCTGGACGTTCAAGATCCGTGAAGGAGTTTTGTTCAACGACGGAACACCTCTCACCGTGGACGACATCGTCTACACGTTCACCTCAATCTTCACTGCAGACCCATCACGGTCAAAGGGAATTTTTGAGGGAACTCTTCTTCCAGAGGGCGTAGTTAAGGTTGACGAGAACACCATTCGCTTCGATTTGTTGAAGCCAACAGGTAACTTCCCGTACAGCGTCGCATCAACCTCTTACGGTATGTGCATCATCAAGAATGGCGCTGATGGCGGTAAAGCATGGACAGAGACCATGATTTCTGCAGGGCCATGGAAGATGGAAAGCTATGTTGAAACCGAAAAGACTGTGTTCGTAAAGAACGAATTCTATTGGGACTCAAACTTCAAGCCTGAGTTTGATCGCCTCGAACTCGTGCAGTTCGTTTCGCTTGCAACCGCGTTGCCACAGTTGAACACTGGTGAAATTGACTTTGCTGCACAGATCAACGCAGCAGATGCATTGGCACTTGACCAAGAGAAGTTCACCGTCGGAACCGTAAAGGCCGGCGCTGGGTTCGCACACGTACACATGCGTTGCAACTTCGGTCCGTTCATGGACAAGCGTGTTCGTCAGGCAGCAGCCTTGACTCTTGACCGCGAAGGCTATGTAGCGGGTGTGCTTTCAGGCATCGGTGGCGTTGTTGGTAACGACAGCGTGATGGATCCTTACCCAACCGCAGACAAGAGCGTTCCACAGCGAACCAAGGACATCGAAGCCGCAAAGGCACTCATGGCAGAAGCCGGAGTTCCAAACGGATTCGATGTGCAATTGTCTTCATGGGCACGAGACGACATCAACAACTATGCCGAGTTCATCAAGACCTCATTTGCTGAAATCGGAATCAATGTTGAATTGGTCATCGACGGTTCAGACGGCGGTGGTGCGGTGTACTACACCTACGACCCATACCCATCGGAAAAGGGCAAAGTATTCGAATACGACAACAACTCGTGGTTGGCTTCGAACCTTGGCATCGTGGACTGGGCAGGTCGTGGTGTTCCAGACCAATACCTCCTCCGCGAATGGCGTTCAACTGCAGACTGGTCAGCAGCTCAACTTTGGGATGACAACCTCGACGCAGCGATTGATGAGTACATCTCGGGAACCTCATTCGAAGTTCAGCAGGCAGCAAGTAAGAAGATTCAAGAGCTTTCTCTTGACCTCACTCCTTACATTTTGGCCTACACGTCGAACCTTGTCACCGCTGGTCGCAAGGGCCTCGAAGGTGTGGTTGTAAACGCGATGGGTCAGATTGACGCTCGCAACGCCAAGAACGCCTAGCACTTCTCCCCGCTAGGGGTATTTCAAAAAAGACCCGGTTCGCTCCTGCGAGCCGGGTCTTTTTGCATACCTATGTTGCCAAAACTGATGTACAGGAAATTAGTCACATGCACAGCCCTATGGTTATGATTTCGTTCTTACATGAAGAAATACATTTTGAACCGCTTGGGGCTGTCGGTTGTGACAATGTTCATTGTCGCAACGATTGTTTTCTTCCTCACACACATCTTGCCCGGCAATGTTGCGCGTCGCTACTTAGGTAAGAGCGCGACTGAAGACGACCTCGTTAGGTTCAATACTAAATTCGGTCTTGACCAACCTCTGTTTACGCAGTTCTACCGCTGGCTTCGAGACTTACTGACCGGCGATTTAGGCACATCCATGGCATTCAACAAGCCAGCATCCGAACTGCTCTTACCTGCAATTGGCTACTCTTCGCGTTTGGCCTTGATGTCATTTCTCATCATTGTTCCCCTCAGTATCGCTGGTGGAATCGTTGCAGCGATGTACCGAGGCAAACTGGTTGATCGCATTCTTACCGTTGGTGGACTCTCTGCTGCGGTCATCCCCGAGTTCGTGTGGGCTGTCACGCTCATTTTAGTTTTTGGCGTGACCCTTGAAGTTCTGCCAGTAACTGCCTTCCCTACTCGCGGAGATCCAACAATCTTCTCTCAAATCGAGCATCTCATCCTTCCGTCAACTGCGTTGCTCCTCGTGCTCTTTGGGTACATCGCTCGTATTACGCGTGCGAGCGTGATCGAAGCACTCGAATCCGATTACATGCGTACCGCGGTGCTCAAAGGTCTCAGTCGGCGACGAGCTGTCGTTACGCACGTACTGCGAAACGCGTTGCTTCCTTCGATTGCCGTTATTGCTTCGCAGGTGCCTTACCTTGTGGGTGGACTTGTTGCAGTAGAAATCGTGTTTAACTATCCAGGTTTCGGAACCATCCTGCGTGACGCGGTAGGTGGACGCGACTATGCAGTGCTGCAAAGTGGAGTGATGCTGACCAGCCTTGTCATCGTGCTGTTCCAACTAGCAGCAGACATTTTGTTTGCAGTGCTTAATCCCCGAATTCGAAGCAGGATTTCCGAATGAACACTTCGTCATCGTCAGTAAAATCAAAATCGAATGCTGAACGGAAGGCGATCCGCGCAGAACGCTTACAGTTGCTTCGTCGTAACAAAGCGTTCCTTGTTGGTGCATTCATTCTTAGTTTTTGGCTATTGATTGCCGTTTTCGGCAGCATGCTGGCCCCCTACCCATACGACGCAATGGACTTCATGGCCGTATCCAAGAAGCCATCGGGCACGTATTGGTTTGGCACCAACAAACTTGGGCAAGACGTGTTCTCCCGAGTACTCGCAGGAACACAATTGATTGTGTGGATGTCGTTTCTCGCTACCGCACTGGGAACAATTGTTGGCGGGACATTGGGGCTGGCCGCAGGCTATTTCAAGGGTTGGTTTGACATAGTTTTGATGCGACTGCTTGAGGCAATCTCAGCAATTCCTGTTCTGATTGTTGCTCTACTCGCGATTGCGGCCTTAGATGGTCAATCAAGCGGAATTACCGTAGGCGTTATCGGCTTTGTATTTGCACCGAACATTGCGCGCACTGTGCGTGCTGCAGTACTCAGTGAAGCCGAACTTGAATATGTTGCGGCAGCGCGCTTGCGCGCCGAGCGCACGCCGCACATTTTGTTCAAGGAAATTCTTCCCAACGTGTTGCCCCCAATCATCGTTGAGTTCACTGTGCGTCTTGGTTACGCAATTTTTGCCATTGCAACGCTGTCGTTCCTTGGTGCGGGTGTAGAAGCAGGTTCACCTAACTGGGGATCACAAATTTCAGAGAATTGGGCCTACATCTTCAGCAATATATGGTGGCCAACGCTGTTCCCCGCAGTTGCTATTGCGTCGCTTGCGGTAAGCGTGAACTTGATTTCGGATGGATTGCTAGAGGTCTTCGAGGTATGAGCACAGCCCCATCACTCGAGCTACGCGACCTTCAGGTTCAGTACACCGTTCGTGGCATCAAAAAAGATGTCCTTCGTGGCATCTCATTTTCAATTGCTCCCGGTGAGGCATACGGCCTTGTAGGCGAGTCGGGTTGCGGTAAGTCAACCGCTGCATTCGCCGCGATGAGATACTTGCCGCGTAACGGCAGCATCTCTGGTGGACAGATTCTGTTTGAGGGCAACGACATGACCACCATGTCGGCAGATGCGGTAAGCAACTTGCGCAAATCTGCAATTTCGATGGTGTATCAAAACCCGATTGCTGCGCTGAACCCAACCGTACGTATCGGAAACCAGGTTGCCGAGGTGTTCGAGTTACTTGGCGAATCAGAGTCTGATGCCTTGAAACACGCGACTGAGGCACTGACACGTGTACAGATAGCCGATGTCGACAGCGTGATGCGTCGGTATCCGCACCAACTTTCTGGTGGCATGGCCCAGCGCGTCGTGATTGCAATGGCGCTCGCAACCAACCCTCGCCTGTTAGTGATGGACGAACCGACTACTGGTCTTGACGCAACAGTAGAAGCCGAAGTGCTCGATTTAGTTCGCGATCTCCGTCGGGAAACCGGCACTGCGGTGCTTTTTATTTCCCATAACCTCGGAGTGATACGCCACATGTGTGATCGAGTTGGCGTGCTGTATGCGGGCTCACTTGTCGAACAAGGCACTACGAAAGAAATCTTCAATAATCCAAGCCACCCGTACACCGTTGGTCTGTTGCGTTGTATCCCACGAGGTGGTTTACACAAAAACACCGACCGTCTTGACACCATCCTTGGAACGCCTCCAGCGCTTGGCGCAAAGTTTGATGGTTGCGTGTTTGTCGATCGTTGTGCACTCGTCGACGACCGCTGCCGCACGTCCATGCCAGAAGCAGTGCATGTTGAGCCGCAACACATTGCACGCTGCTTCAATCATGAGAAGGCACAGTCGATGCCTCGAGCCATTGATGACGTTCAAGTAACTGTGTCTGCACTTGCAAATCGCCCAACGACGGGAACGCGCCTGCTCAATATTGATCACCTGTCAAAAGCCTTCACTCAAGAAGGTCGTACCGTTCGCGTTGTCAATGATGTCTCACTATCAGTTGGAGTAGGCGAAACACTCGGACTTGTTGGTGAATCAGGTGCAGGAAAAACGACAATCGCCAAATTAATTCTTGGCCTCACTGGTTCCGATAGCGGTAGCAATGTGGTGCTCGATGGCAAGACTCTTGCCGCAACGCTTAGCAAGCGCGACGTCTCAGATGTTGGTGCGATGCAAATCGTGTTTCAGAACCCTGATCAAGCACTCAACCGCCGACACAGCGTTACCCGCATCGTGTCACGCGCTGTGCAAAAACTGCGTGGGTTAAACAGCAACGAATCAGATGACCGTGCGCACGAACTGTTGTCGGGCATGCGCGTTGAAGCATCGCTGCATAGTGCTCGTCCTTCCCAACTATCTGGCGGCCTCAAGCAACGCGTAGCCATTTCACGCGCGTTCGCCGGTTCGCCTCAACTTGTGGTGTGCGACGAACCCACCTCGGCACTTGACGTATCGGTGCAGGCAACCATTTTGAACCTGCTTGTCGATCTACAAAAGCAAGACGGCACGAGCTTCATTTTTATTTCTCATGACTTGGGCGTTGTCCGCTACATCTCCGACAAGATCGCGGTCCTGTATCTGGGTCGCGTTGTTGAGTTTGGCGATTCGAACCAAGTCTTCGGTGGCCCACACCATCCGTACACGGAGGCCCTCTTGTCATCGGTTCCAAACATCGATGGCTCGGTGCGCAAACGCATTCCCCTTGCTGGCACAGTGCCCAGCCCATCAAACCCACCATCAGGTTGCGTACTGAACCCACGCTGCCCGCGCATGGCAGGTAGCGGTGTTGAAGGTTTGTGCACCACTGTGGAGCCAGATCTCAAAGAAGTTGAGCCCGGCCACTTCATGCGTTGTCACATACCGTTCGATCAATTACGCATCACACAGCAGAAGTAATTTCACCTCTCAGTCAGTGGTTTGCTAGCAACAGTTAGCACTGATATACCAAGGAAACTTTGAGTGCCTGGCTTGACGCGGCTCTGAACACAACCGTAGGCTTACCCCATTCAATGGTCACCATCCCGGTGGCTGAATAGGGGGAAATTCATGACATTGAACGTCAAGCGTTCACGTCGAGTACGCCAAATCGCAATCGGTTTGGGTCTCGCACTTGCTGTTTCTACTGTTGGCGTATCTGGCAGTAGCGCAGCAAAAGTACAGAAGCCAACACCTGGCGGTGACATCACAGTTGGAATTTTCGACTTGATGCTTACCAACTGCTATTCACCAAACTTGGCTAACTCGGCTCTTGGTGCCATTAAGACGGTGTACGAAGGTCTTCTTGAAAAGAAGTCCGATGGAACAGTAGTTCCTTACCTTCTTGAAGCATTCAGCACAACAGACAACATCACCTGGACATTTAAGTTGCGCTCAGGAATTAAGTTCCACAACGGTGAAGATTTGAACACTGCAGCAGTGTTGTTGAACCTCAATGCATTGATGGGTCGCTTGGCTGGTGTGTACGGACTCCACACATTGGGCTCGGCAGTTCCATTCACGGCGAACATGGCTTCTGTTGATCCAATTGACAACTTGTCATTTAAAGTTAAGTTGTGGCGTGCACAGCCTGACTTCCCAGACTCGCTTTATGCATCAGGTCGCTTTTACATGCGCGCCCCTGCACAAATCAAGACGGTGACAGCTTGCAGGGCTGCACCAATCGGTACTGGACCTTTCAAGTTCGTTTCAGGAACTGAAACCGAGTTTAAGGTAACGAAGAACACGAGCTACTGGCGTAAAGACGCTGCAGGTAATGCATTGCCTTACCTCGATAGCATCACGTTCAAGTACGTATCAGAGCCATCGCAACGTGCAAACGGTATTCGTTCTGGAAAACTCGACGCAGCACAATTCACCTCAGCATCTGAAGTGCAACAGATCGTTTCGTTGCAAGCAGACAAGAAGGTGCAAATGATTGCTTCGCCAGACGAGTACTATCCAAACATCTTCTTGAACCAAGCAATTGCGCCGTTCAACAACGAGCATGCTCGACTTGCATTCGCCTACGCATACGATGTCGAAACGTTCTATAAGGCGCGTAACTGCGTAAAGGGCAAGTGCATTGGCACGATTCCAACCAGCATCGTTGGCAAAGCAAACGTGATGTACAACACAAAGGGTTTCAAGAAGTACAACCTTGAAAACGCTAAGAAGGAACTTGCGTTGTATAAGGCTGATACAGGAAAAGACCTCGAATTCACGTTGCCAGTTGCAGAGACAACTGCTTCGTTAGCAAATGCGAAGGCTGTTCAGCAGATCATGGCCAAGGCTGGCATCAAAGTCACCTTGAACCAGGAAACTGGATCAGCAATTGTTGCGAAGGCTTTCCCAGCACCAGGTACATCGGCAGGTAACCCATATCAAGCATTACCAATTCTGTTGTTTGAAGGACAGGGAACATCGTTCACCATTCCATTCTTGGTATCAAACACGGCAAATGATGTTGGTAACTTCAGCGGTAAGGGCCCTCTAGCTGGACTTGCACCTTTCTATCCATTGCTCTCACTCACTCGCCACAAGAACGCCGCAGTAGACAAAGCTCTATTCGACGCTCGTGCAGCGGGCACGCCTGCAGCATTGAAGGCAGCAACTGAAGTGGTGCAAAACGCAGCAATTGTGGTGCCTACACCAACATTGACGTACTTCTACGGACTGAGTCCAAAGTTGAAGGGATTTGACACTTACACACTCGCTTCGGGTGGAAAAGGTAAGGCAATGACCAACGCTGGAATTAACTGGACCGGAGTTTACGTTTCCAAGTAATTAGATAGTTATGAAAGAGGGTGGTGTTACTTGGTTAACACCACCCTCTTTCTTTTTGTCACGCATGCTCTGATTTTTCAGATGCTCCTTGCCTGACTAGTATTTGGGCAGACATAACGAGCACTGGGGCAATACTCACTTATGAAATCAACCGCGCCACTACAGCGATTAGTCCAGTTGTTGTTGGTCGTAGTGGGAAGTACGTTTTTTGTCTCAATTCTCATTCGACTGCTTCCCGTGGGTCTTGAAGACATCTACGTTGTTAACCCCGACCCTGTTGGTCGCGCAAAAGAAATTAGTGACCTCGGCTTAGACCTCAACCCATTCGCTTTTTATTTCCGGTGGCTGTCTGGGTTTTTTCGCGGAGATTTCGGTTCGTACGTTTATCCAGGCCCAACTCTGGAACCCGTCTCCGAACACATCACGCGAACTCTACCCGTCACACTTCAACTCATTGTGTATGTACAAATAGTTGCTCTTGCATTTGCTATCCCCTTGGGTCTGGTTTCCGCCTACAAAGTAGGTACTCGTGTAGACCGTGTAATCAGCAATGGTCTTTTCATTTTCTCCTCTGTCCCAAGTTTCGTTATCGCTCTTCTTCTCGCGTTTTATATCGGTGTACAGCTTGGCTGGGTCCCGCCACTTGGATATGCGCCGCCGTTTTGCTCAGC
This sequence comes from Actinomycetes bacterium, assembly GCA_014190095.1. Lineage (GTDB taxonomy): Bacteria > Actinomycetota > Acidimicrobiia > Acidimicrobiales > Ilumatobacteraceae > UBA3006. The sequence continues at coordinate 11,616 of BJFW01000027.1, forward strand.
AGAAGATATTGATTCTGCAACCGCCTGTGGGTTTGGAGAGCACTTCAAATTAATGGTGTTGCCAGTTGTTTCACTTTCCATACCGCTTATTGCCTCATATACACGTCTGCTACGCACAGACGTAATCGCCACCTTGCGCGAAGACTTTGTGACCATGGCGGCGTCAAAGGGCCTGTCGAATAGGCGCATTCTGTGGACGCACGTGTTTCGTCCTTCATCAATAACACTCTTTACTTCGGCGGCTCTCAACATGGGGGCTCTCGTTGGTGGAGCATTGGTCATTGAAACAATTTTCAGCATTCCCGGTATCGGATTTGAAATTGCCCTTGCCATTGGGTCTCGTCAGTACTTTGCCCTGCAGGCATACATTGCCATCATTGCCTTCGGATATGTGTTCTTCAATGTTCTCGTCGATCTCACTGTTGGTCTTATCGATCCTCGCGCAAAGGAACGACGCAAATGAAATTTAAGCAAATGGGAATTTTTTCGAAAGCCTGCGTTGTTTGGCTGGGACTAGTGATGTTTTTTGTAGTTTTTGGACAATTCATACCACTTCCAAAACCTACCGATTTTGATATTGAAGCAATGGGCGTTGGGCTCTTTGACTCATGGAAGCATCCGTTAGGAACAGACTCAAACGGTTACGACCTGCTTTCAAATGCAATTCTTGGAGCACGTCCCTCCATGCTCATCTCATTAGTGTCTGTGTTTATTGGTGGAATCATCGGTAGCACGTTGGGCATTATCGCCGCTTACAAACGCGGCAAGCTTGACTACATCGTCAACACCGTGTTCAACATTGTACTTTCAATTCCCAATTTAGTACTTGGCTTAGCACTAGTAGCAGTACTTGCCACCAATCCCGATCCAAATATTGAGGTTCCAACGAGCAGACGCGTGTTCGTAATTGTTCTTTCGCTCACTATCGTCATTGTGCCAATTTTGGGTCGCATTGCTCGAGGAGCAACCTTGTCATGGTCGAACCGCGAGTTTGTTGTTGCGGCTCGTTCGATGGGCATGAAAGACTCTAAAATAATCATTAAGCACATCGTTCCAAACGTCTTACCGGCAATTTATGCAGTCGGATTCTTAGCGATCGGTGTTGTGATCGTTGTCGAAGGTTCATTGTCCTTGCTGGGTGTTGGAATTGTTGATGGCGTGAGTTGGGGTTCGATGATCGCTCGCGTACGTGGCGACCTAGAGTTTGCCCCCCATTCGATGCTCGTTCCGGTAACGATCCTGGCGTTAACGGTCATTGCATGCAACCAGCTTGGTGATGTGCTGCGATCCAGGCTTGACTCACGAGAGGGACGACTATGAGTTCACTTTTGAGCCTCAAAAATCTGCACATCACATTTGATACGCCGCGTGGTCAACTTGCAGCCGTCCGCGGTGTAGACCTTGAATTGCTTGCTGGCGAAAGCCTTGGAGTAGTCGGTGAATCTGGTTCGGGGAAAACCGTTTTGTCACGGGCAAGCATGGGACTACTCACCATGAGCACTGCTCACAGAACGGGAACGGTAATTTTTGACGGCCAAGACCTGTCCACTGCCCCGCGGGATACCGTGCGCAGCACATGGGGTACGGGAATGGCGATGATTTTTCAAGACCCAATGACGGCACTGAATCCAGTTCGAAGAATTGGATCGCAACTTACAGAGGGACTTCGCGTTCGCTTGGGCATGTCCAAAAAGGAAGCGCGCGGTCGCGCAATTGAGTTATTGAAGTTAGTGCGCATTCCAGATCCGGAAAAGGCACTTCGTAAGTTCCCAAATCAACTATCAGGTGGAATGCGTCAGCGGGTCATGATTTCTATTGCACTTGCGTGCAACCCGAAATTGTTATTTGCGGACGAACCAACTACCGCACTCGATGTGACAGTGCAAGCTCAGATTCTTCAACTACTGAGCGACCTGCGCAAAGAACTGAACATGTCAATGGTGCTCGTTACCCACGACCTTGGGGTGGTTGCAGGCCACACCGACAAGATTGCAGTGATGTACGCAGGGGAAGTTGTTGAATACGGCGAAACAAAAGAGCTCTTCGCAAACGTGCGAATGCCGTATACCGAAGCTCTTTTAAATTCAATCCCCCGTCTAGATCAAAAGAGTTCTGGTCGGATGACCGTTATTGAAGGCCGGTTACCGGATCCAACCAAACCTGAACCTGGCTGCGCTTTTGCTTCGCGTTGCCCTTACGTGCAAGATAAATGCCGAACTGAACACCCCGAACTTCAACAATCCGAAAATGGGCACCAATTTCGTTGCCACTTTCCATTAGGAGTAGCGAAATAATGGCTGGTACTGGGAAAGCTCATTTACGCGACGCAAGTAAGTCCGTGCTGCGCGTTGAAGACTTAGTCGTCGAATTTGCTTTGTCAAAAAAGACGATAGTCAAGGCTGTTTCAGGAATCAGTCTGGACTTGATTGAAGGTGAGACGCTGTCAGTTGTTGGAGAATCGGGTTGCGGCAAGTCAACTCTAGGAAAGGCAATTCTTCAACTGATCCCAACCACCTCTGGCTCTGTTGTGTTTGGTGGTAGTGATTTGACCAAACTGGACAAAGATGCGGTGCGCAATTTGCGGCCAAAAATGCAAATGATCTTTCAAGATCCAATTAGTTCGCTAGATCCACGCTTCACCGTTAAGCAACTCGTTGCTGAACCCCTAGAAATTTGGTCGCGAGGATCCTCCGATGAACGGGCATTTAAGGTTGATGATCTGCTCAACTCTGTTGGAATTGATCCCACCATTGCCGGAGACCGCAAAGCATATGAATTTTCCGGTGGCCAATGTCAACGCATAAGCATTGCACGTTCACTCGCACTAGAACCGACATTGCTCATTTGCGACGAGCCGGTTTCAGCTCTTGACGTAAGTATCCAGGCTCAAATTCTGAATCTCTTGCAGGACATGAAAGAACGTTACGGACTTACCATGATGTTCATTTCGCACGACTTGTCAGTTGTAAAAGCAATTAGTACACGTATTTTGGTCATGTACCTTGGGAAAGTTTGCGAGATTGCAACACCGGATTCACTCTATGATTCACCAAAACACCACTACACACATGCGTTAGTTGGATCTGTTCCAATTCCAGATCCAACTAAGAAGGTCAACCAAGTACTTCTTGAGGGCGAACCTCCTTCAACTGTTGACCCACCTTCTGGTTGCCGTTTTCGCACCCGCTGCCCTGCCGCAACCGAATTGTGTGCAACTGAAGAGCCTCAGCTTCGCGAAATGGGTGGCGGAAATTTCGTGGCCTGCCATCACCCGCGCGCCTAACCGCATAATCCTGCGCCACCCCTTCAGTACCATCGTCTGATGGACTTTATTCTCCCGCTCATTGTTGGCCTTGCCATTGGAGCAGGCGTTCTCTTTCTCGCTACTCGTCGAAGCACCGCACCAGCATTGCCAACTCTTGAGACAGCGCAACAGATAGACATTGCGGGCCAAGTGAACCACGTAGTGCAATCAGCATTGTCAGACGCACTTGCTGCCCTTACCGAGCAATCCCGACGCGATCGCGAAGAGTCCATCAAACTTGCAGCCGACCGAGTTGCTGAAGCCTCAGGCGAACGGTTCGGCAAGAGCGCTCAACAGATTGATACCTCACTGCGCAATGTGCAGGAAGACATCGGCCGTCGCATTGCCGAAATGGACGCCGAGATCTCTTCGCTGCGCGAACAGAACACCAAGAAGTTCGGCAACGTCGAAGAGGCAGTTGCTGCACTTGCCAAAACTGCTGGCGACTTAAATAGCGTGCTATCTAGTTCACAAGCTCGAGGCCAATGGGGCGAGCGCATGGCAGAAGACATGTTGCGCGCAGCTGGCTTCATCGAAGGTATTAACTACGAAAAACAAGACACCATTACCGGTGGCGGCCGCCCCGACTACACCTTCCTCATGCCACCCAACCGCGTGCTGTACATGGATGTGAAATTTCCTCTCGACTCGTACGCAAAGTATGTAGGCGCAACTGAACCAACTTCTCGGGAGCAACTGAAACGCGAGTTCATGACTGCAGTTCGCGCACGTGTTACCGAACTGCAAAAGCGCGACTACGTAGTGTCAACCACTCAGCACTCACTCGACTATGTCTTGCTGTTTGTGCCAAACGAAAGCATCACCGGTTTCGTTCACGAAGCCGACCCTGAACTCATTGACTGGGCACTCGAGCGCAAAGTGGTGCTGTGCTCCCCGCTTACTTTGTACGCATTCTTAGTAGTCGTTCGCCAAGCCACCGAGAGCTTCCACACCGAAGAAACGGCTGCTCAAATTATGCAAATGATGGGCAAATTCAAAAAGCAGTGGGAGGCGTACACCAAGTCGCTCGACAAGGTGAAAAAGAACTTCGACAACCTACAAGAAGAGTTGGACGACCTCACTGTTGGTAAGCGCTTCAAAGGTCTAGGTCGCGAAATAAAAAAGATCGACGAGCTTCGACAGCGTCAGAACATCGCCGAAATTCCAGCAGAGGATGACGCTGTAATTGACGTCGAAGACTACGAATAATTATTAGAAGTGCAACACTGAAGCAACTGGGTAGTCACCTAGTTTTTCTCGCCCGCCAAGTGCGTCGAGTTCAATGAGAAACACCAGTCCAGCAACCGTTGCCCCAAGTCCCTCGACCAAACGGATGGTCGCTGATGCAGTTCCACCTGTTGCAAGAACGTCATCCACAATGAGAACCGTGTCGCCATGGCCCACGGCGTCTTCATGGATTTCTAAGCGGTCGGTGCCGTATTCCAGTTCGTAGTCCTGACTGACCACATTCCACGGCAGTTTTCCTGGCTTGCGCACAGGAACAAAACCGGCGCCGAGTTCTTCGGCAACTGGTGCCGCCAAAATGAATCCTCGAGCCTCCACCCCAACCACCTTGGACACCGTTCGGCTTGGCGATGCGTCAATCAGTGCGGCAATGGTCTGGCGAAACCCTTCGGCATTGCCCAGTAACGGCGTAATGTCGCGAAACATGATTCCCGCCGACGGAACGTCGGGAATTGTGCGAATGAGTTTGATCAGGTAGTCGTTAGACACGTGCGGATTGCTTTGAGAACTGCATGACACCGTCGTCTATCGGTGAATGCTTAAACATCTTCTTGTCGCGGCGATAGTTCTGAGGGTTAATCCATGGCTCATGGTCGCCCTGTCGTGGCATGCGGTGCATCATGCGCTGCATGTAGCCAGAAGAAAACCCATCAATCCATGGACGTTCTTTCATGTTGCGGTCCTGTTCTCGCAATCGAGGTGTGCACTGCACAACGCCCTTCTTGCGCATGTGGTTCAACAATCTGCATACGTATTCTGCAGTCAGGTCGGAACGCAAGGTCCATGATGCGTTGATGTAACCAAACGTGGAAGCCATGTTTGGAATATCGGAATAGGCGAAGCCCTTGTACGTCCACGTCTTGGCAAAGTCCACCTGATTGCCGTCGACAAAGAAATCCATTTCACCAAGCGTGACCAGTTCGAGCCCTGTGGCCGTAACGATGATGTCTGCTTCTAGGTGTTCACCAGATGCAAGTTGAATACCCGTTTCCGTAAAGGAAGAAATGTGGTCGGTAACCACTGAAGCTTTGCCCTCACGCATCGCCTTGAAGAAGTCTCCATTGGGCACCAAACACAAGCGCTGGTCCCACGGGTTGTAATTAGGAGTGAAGTGCTTCGCAATGTCATAGTCGGCACCAAGTTCTAACTGAATTCCGCCAAGTAACAGCTGCTTCACTTTGTTGGGGTCGGTGCGAGTCTTGTTGTACACCAACTGCTGGCGCCACGTGTTCTTAAACCGTGTGAGGTTGTAGGCCACTTTCGGTGGCAACACCTTGCGCATGCGGTTTGCCAACACGTCGTGATCTGGGCGCGACACCATATACGTAGGCGAGCGCTGCAGCATGGTGACATGGGCTGCCTTGTCTGCCATTGAGGGAACGATGGTGACCGCAGTAGCACCAGACCCAATAACCACAACTCGCTTACCCGTGTAATCAAGATCAGTTGGCCACTCTTGTGGATGCACGATGGTGCCTTTGAACCGCTCACGACCTGTGAACTCTGGTGTATGCCCCTTTTTGTAGCTGTAATAGCCAGAGCACATGAATAAGAACGAACACGTAAACGTGTTAATTGTTCCCGATGCCTTATTTGTAGATGTCACAGTCCACTGCGCATCATCTGTTGACCACTGCGCTTTTGTCACTAACTGTCCGTAGCGAATGTGCTGATCAATTCCGAATTGCGAAACCGTTTGCTTGAGGTACTTCAATATTGAAGGGCCGTCGGCAATTGACTTTGCTTCAGTCCATGGCTTGAAACTAAACCCCAGGGTGTGCATATCGCTGTCGGAACGAACACCTGGATATTTGAACAAATCCCACGTGCCACCAAGGTTCTCGCGGCCCTCCAAAATGACATAGCTGCGATCTGGACACATGGTCTGAAGGTGGTAACCAGCACCAATTCCCGAAAGCCCCGCACCTACCACCACCACATCGACGTGTTCGGAAGTCATAGGTAAAACCCTAATCCTTAGACCCGTAGGCCCACGAGCGCAAATTTATGCGTTATGTACCCAAATGGTGTCGGCTGCCGAGCGAATGTTCTCGCGAGAAGCACACACCACCACAAGTTCGTTTGATTGCACCAAGCCCTCGTCGACAGCAGTGTTAAATGCATCGTCCACAGCAACAGACATGTCAATATTTCGCTGACAAACGATTGGTGTTACTCCCCAATACAAACGAAGTCGGCGTGCAACTTCAGGTGATGGAGTTGCCGCAATAATGCGGGCTGCAGGTCGGCAGGCGGACAGGATTTCACTCGAGTAACCCGAATAGGTCAGAGCAATAATGCTGGCAGCACCAGTTCGCTTTGCTAGCGCTGCAGTTGCTGCACCTACTGCAGATTCGGTTGGATGTGCGTCTGCATATGACTTTGCCCCATCATGAGTTTCATTGGCGTCACAAATACGAGCCATTGCAGTAACCGCATTAATCGGGTCGTATCCAGTAGCCGTTTCTGCCGACAACATGACGGCACTAAAACCTTCGCGAACTGCTCCAGCAACGTCGGCAACCTCAGCTCGCGTTGGACGATGATTCGTGCGCATCGATTCCATCATTTCGGTTGCACAAATGGAAACTTTGCCTTCAATCATCGCCAAGTTGGCAATGCGCTGTTGCATGTTGGGCACTTCTTCAAACGACAACTCTGCACCCAAGTCGCCACGTGCTGCCATAACACCATCAGCTGCCCGCGTAATGGCCTCAAGGTTCATGAGCGCCTGACGACGCTCAATCTTGGCAATAATTCGTGGTTCATCACCAACAATGCCACGTACCTCTTCGATGATTGCTGCGTCGCGCACGAATGACAGCGCAATCCACTCTGCACCACCCTGTTTGGCTGCGGCGATATCACCGTAATCTTTTTCGTTCAGTGCAGAGACCTTCACATCGGTGTCAGGAAAATTCACGCCACGATGCGGTGCGCATTCACCACCAACCAACACCCGTGCGGTTATGTCGCCGCCGCGAATCGCTGTAATCCACAACTCAATTTGCCCGTCAGCGACCAACACGCGCTCGCCAGATTGAATGCCTATTTCATGGAGGTCAAAGCCAAACATGTCTGGCGTTAGCTCAATCTCGGTGCCCTCAACAAATGTGTAATGCGAGCCACCTGTGCGCAACTTTGGGCCTTGCACATCAACAAGAATTCCCACTTCGGGAGTTGCTACTCGAATGTGTTGAATAAGTTCCAACACCTCATGCGACTCGAGGTACGAACAGTTAATGCGGAAGGTGTCGACACCGGCTTCAACGAGACCTTGCAGCATGTGCTCGGCGCGCGATGCCGGACCAACAGTGGCGATGATTTTTGTACTACGCATGCACATCCACCATAGGTGCAGAGAGCCAATAAACGAACCCCAATTCGGTTAGCCATCGGCTTGAAACGGCTGTATCATAAGGTTTCCGCAATTTGCGGGTGTAGCTCAATGGCTAGAGTTCCAGCCTTCCAAGCTGGCTATGCGGGTTCGATTCCCGTCACCCGCTCCATTACGGTTGCCTCATGCCACAGGTAACCAGTCTCTCCACTCCATCGGGCTCTTTGCGGGGCAATTTGCGCCCAGATGGTGGCTGCGAATTTCTCGGAATTCGATTTGCGCATGCCGATCGTCTCAATCCTCCTCGCGACATTGCTTCGTGGGATGGTGAATTAGACGCAACAAAATTCGGTCCAATTTGTCCGCAGGTTCCCGGAATGTTGGAGTCAATGTTGGGCTTTGATGGGTCCAACATGTCAGAAGACTGTTTAAATCTCAACGTCTTCACCCGTAGTGCACCAACAGGCACCAGCACGCTTCCCGTTCTCGTTTGGATTCACGGCGGTGCATACACCAATGGTTCTGGTTCTATTCCTTGGTATCACGGAAGTGCGCTTGCATCACGCGGCGCAGTTGTTGTCTCCATCAACTATCGCCTTGGCGCATTTGGATTCCTCGGTGAAGGAAACTACGGAACACTCGACATGATTTCTGCACTTCGATGGGTGAATCGAAACATCGCTGCATTCGGCGGAGACTCAAACAACGTGACCATTTTTGGCGAATCTGCTGGTGGCTCGGCAGTGGTGTCGCTCATGAGTAGCCCCGAGGCCAAAGGTTTATTTCACAAAGTGTGGGCTATGAGTCCAAGTATCGGACAACTCAGAACACTTCCCCGCGCACAAGAACTGCAGACTCAATTTCTTGAAACTGCACACGTTACAAGCATT
>BJFW01000028.1 GCA_014190095.1 Actinomycetes bacterium
AGGCAATCGAGCGTGGTCGTTTGTGTATAAAGCAGCGGCTGAAATTGGCGAACTTGGTGATAACACCCGTGCCATGCGAACGGCGGTTTCCAATGACGCGTTGTTGCGGCTGCTCGTAAGCCAGCCAACTGCTCGAGTGTCCATTCTTGGGCACACACGATGGGCGAGCGTCGGAATTATTTCTGAACCAAATGCGCATCCAGTAAACAGCGAAGAAGTGGGAGGCAATTCAGCTGCTCCGTACATGCTTGCCGCACTCAATGGCGATGTTGATAACCATGCCGATATCAAGGTGCGCAACGGACTACATATTGCAGAGCCAATTACCACCGATGCAAAGGTCATTCCAACTGTGGTCGCGCGCAAGAACGCAGCAGGAATGGCATTTGTGGATGCATTCAGAGAAACTGTCGCCGAGTTTGAAGGCAGTGTGGCAATTGCAGTTGCAAGCGCTGACGAACCAAACTCGATGATGCTTGCACTTCGCGGCAGCGGTCAAGGTTTGTATGTCGGTATTGCCGAAGACCGTTTCATCGTGGCCAGTGAACCATACGGAGTTGTTGAAGAGACTTTGCAATATGTGCGAATGGACGGCGAGTCGCTTGCCGACGCGAATAACCCATCGAGTCGCGGTCAAGTGATTGCGCTCGATGGCGACAACGCAGGATCGCTGGCGGGCATGCGCATGCTTGCTTATGACGGAACGTCAATACCGCTAATAGATAGCACCGTTTCGATTGCCGAGGTGACGACACGCGATATTGATCGTGGTGAGCACAAGCACTTTTTGTCTAAGGAAATTGCAGAGGCACCACTGAGTTTCCGCAAGACCTTGCGTGGGAAAATCTCTGAGCGCAATGGTCAACTTGAGGCATCACTTGACACAACAGTGTTGCCTGATGATATTCGCGCAAAACTCACCGCTGGAACCTTCAGGCGGATTCGTGTGATTGGTCAAGGAACTGCAGCAATTGCTGGACGCAGCCTGGCGCAATTGCTGCGCACGATGGTTGACCACCGCGTGCAAGTGGACGCATTGCCAGCAACGGAGTTGTCAGGATTTCAATTGCAACTCGACATGACCGACACGCTGATCATTGCGATCAGTCAGAGCGGCACAACTACCGATACCAATCGCACCGTTGACTTAGCGCGCACACGCGGCGCTTCTGTTATTGCCATCGTGAATCGCCGAGGAAGCGAATTATCTGCGAAGGCCGATGGAGTGTTGTTTACCTCCGACGGTCGCGATGTGGAAATGAGTGTTGCCAGCACCAAGGCGTTCTATTCGCAGGTTGCTGCTGGTGCGTTGCTTGCGTGCTCAATTTCGGCGGCGCTCGGAACCGGAACCAACGACGAACGTCATCAATTGCTTGCAGCCTTGCGCACGATTCCAGACGCCATGTTCAAGGTATTAGCGCTTCGACCGCAAATTGCGGAGGCAGCCCGTCAGTTCGCTCCAGCACGTCGTTACTGGACGGTTGTTGGAAATGGTTTTAATGCTGTTGCCGCGGAAGAAGTTCGCATCAAGCTTTCCGAGCTGTGTTACAAGTCCATTGCGTGTGACATCACGGAAGACAAAAAACACATTGACTTGTCTTGCGAGCCAATGATCATTGTGTGTGCCACGGGGTTGTCAGATGGCACGGCATCGGATGTGGCCAAGGAAATCGCCATCTACCGTGCTCATAAAGCACTACCGATCGTCATTGCCCAAGAGGGAGAGCAGCGCTTTGATGCAGCGGCTGCTGTTATTTCTGTGCCACGCGTTGACCCGCGAGTCGCGTTTATTTTGAGTGTGATGGTTGGTCACCTGTTTGGCTACGAGGCAGCTTTGGCAATTGATTCACTTGCACGACCATTGCGCTCGGCACGTGAAGTTGTTGAACACGCAGTGGAACGCGGTGGAGTTGGCAGTCAACTGCTGGCCAAGGTTCGCTCAGAAATCGGCGTGCCAGCAACACGGTTCTTTGACGCGCTTACTACTGGCATGTATGACGGAAACCTTGAAGCAAGTACTGCGGTTCGGGTGGTCACGATGTTGCGCGATGCAATGGCGAGTGATCCTTTGCAGGCCTACCAACAGAGCACTGGCAAGATCAGTTCGCCAGAAGCAATTCTTGATGATCTCACCAGTGCGCTCACACGTTCAATCGATGAACTAACGCGTCCAGTCGATGCCATTAAGCATCAGGCAAAGACAGTGACCGTGGGAATTTCACGTAGCGATGAAGGCTTGTTGGATCGTTCGTTGGTGCAAGAAGTGCTGAAGGCTGGAGTGTCGCGCGACCGCTTGTCGTACAAGGCGCTAAAAGTAATAGCCGATCTCGACCCGGCTGTTGCGTCGGTTGTTGGCTTCACTCGTTATGCAATTGAGGGCGATGTTGAAGGAAACACGGCCACGGTAAATGTGATTGATCGCGGTGGAATTTCGCGCGAACTTACGTCACGAGTTGACCGCAACTCGACGTTGGTAGGAACAAAGCACCGCGTGGCAACCGATCGCAATGTGTTGGTTGCACGCGGACGCCGCGACAGTCGTACAGTGATTTTCGTTCCAGAAACCAAAGGAACAGAAACGACGGGCATCACCTTGCTTCACGTGTTGTTCCATGATCGCTTGCCTTCGTCAACCATGAAGAACGTTTTGCAAGGTTACGACGACAGATACAACCGACTTGTGGACTGGGTAACGGAAACTGAGGGTTCGTTCCGCGAAGACCGTCTGGCCGAAGTCTCTGTTGCAGACCTGCTTATTTTGCCAATCAGCGAATCGGCAGATCATTGGCGCACCTCGCAAAACGGGGCATAGTCATGCATGGTATTGGCATTGATGCCGTAGACATTGAGCGATTTCGTGCTGCACTTGAGCGCACGCCACGATTGCGAAATCGTCTGTTTACACACGATGAACTGCAATCAGTAAGCGCTAAGTCAGACCCCACATCCAGTCTCGCCGCGCGCTTTGCTGTGCGTGAAGCCGCGATGAAAGCACTTGGTGTTGGGCTGGGAGCATTTGATCTACACGACGTATCGGTAACGAAGTTGACATCTGGACAACCAACATTGCGCATTGAAGGAAGAGCCAAACAACTTGCAGATGCTCGGGGCATTACTTCGTGGCAAGTTTCAATTTCTCATACCGACAGCGTGGCCATCGCTGTTGTTGCGGCTGAGTAGTCACCAATGAATGCACAACGCTGGGCGTGGGCGCAAATTGATCTTGGCGCACTCCGCCACAATGTTGAAACGCTTGCAGCCCACATTGCTCCTCAGCAGTTGTGGGCCGTTGTCAAGGCAGACGCATATGGTCACGGCGCTGTTGAATGCGCGCGAGTTGCTTTGCAGTCGGGTGCGCACGGGCTTTGTGTTGCGTTAGTGCAAGAGGGCATTGTGCTTCGTCAGGCCGGAGTCAATGCACCGATTCTGATCATGAGCGAACAGCCTGAAGAACAGTTTCGCGACATTATTACTTATGGACTGATCGCCACGTTGTATAACGAATCAACGATTGTTCGCTTCGCGCGCACAGCAAGCGAACTCGAGATCATGGCTTCAGTTCATGTGAAGGTGGACTCGGGAATGCACCGTGTGGGTGTACAACCAGACAATGCGGTGAGAGTTGCGAGTCTGGTAGCCGATTCACAGTGGCTCATACTTGACGGCATGTTCACGCACTTGGCTACCGCCGATGTCGCCGAAACTCAAATTGCACAACAGCAAGTTTCTACGTTCGTGCGAGTTGTAGAGCAGGCACGTGCATTGGGAATTGAAGTTCGTCACGTGCATATATCAAATTCAGCTTCTGCAATTCGAAGGTTAGATACTGGCGCTGATTGCACGATGACTCGAGTGGGAATTGCCATGTATGGAATTCCTGGAGATGCAGCAACTGATTCCTTTGGTGCAGACCATCAACTTGACCTTCGACCGGTTATGTCGGTACATGCTCGCGTGTCTCATGTGCAAAAAGTTGCTGCGGGACAAGGTGTGTCGTACGGTCTGAAGCGACCACTCGAAAGCGATGCAACAATTGCCACTCTTCCGCTTGGCTATGCAGACGGAGTGCCGCGAGGTATTTGGGAGAGCGCATCAGTGCTAATTAATGGAGTTCGTCGTGCATTTGCTGGTGTGGTCACGATGGATCAGATCATGGTGAACTGCACAGACGATGTAGTGAGCGTTGGTGACGAGGCTGTCCTCATTGGCGGGCAAGGCCTCGAACTCATTACGGCCAATGAATGGGCAAACAAAATGGGCACAATTGGCTATGAAATCGTGTGCGCAATAAGTGCCCGAATGCCGCGTAACTACATCAATTAGTTCGCCCGCGTTACTACCTAGGCTGAATACGGCTTTTCCTCATGATTACCTTGACTGCACCGCGCCAAACCGACACCGCTGACATTGCTGGAGTGATTGCCGGCTTAGCAAAACCAGGAGACATGTTTGTGTTGATTGGTGAGATGGGTGCAGGCAAAACCTTTTTTGCACAACAATTTGGCAAGTCACTTGGCGTGTCTGAAGCGATTACTTCGCCAACATTCAATTTGCTCCACAACTATTCAGGTGGGCGAATGCCGATGCATCATGCCGACTTGTATCGACTGGAGCGCACTGGCGAACTTGCTGACTTGGGTATTGCTGAACTTGTTGAAGCGGGCGGAGTCGCACTGGTGGAGTGGGGCGATGTTGTTGGTGACGATCTTGGTGACGGACTCACCATCACGTTGAGCCAGATTGAGGGAAGTGAAGACTCACGATGCATTGAAATTGGCTGGCGTGGCAAGCAGTGGGAATCGCGATGGGACAAACTCCGCAGTTCGCTAGCGCGGTGGTCAGCATGATTATTTTGGGAATTGATACTGCAACCGATGCCGTAAGCGTTGCGTTGCACGATGGCGATGTGGTTCTTGCAAGCAGCGAAATTCGCAGCGATCGTCAACATGCCGAAGCGCTCACACCAATGATTGATTTTGTATGTAAGCAAGCTTCTGTTGAATTGTGGGATGTGGGCGGAATCGCTGTTGACATTGGTCCTGGCTTGTTCACAGGGATGAGGGTGGGAATCGCATCTGCTCAAGCAATTGCGCAAGTAATTGACGTGCCAATTATTTCGGTGACCAGCCTCGACATTTTGGCTGCAGCGGTACAAACAAGCAACGAGGTCATTGCTTCAGTGGTTGATGCTCGACGTGGTGAGGTGTACTGGTCGTTATATCGCATGAAGGACGGAAAACTGAAACAAGTTGGCAAGCCACAAATTGGGTCTCCAGAAATGTGTGCAGTGGATGTGCTTGACCGTGGACAGTCAACGTTGCTTGTTGGGACCGGCGCGCTGAAACACGAAATTGAGTTTCGCGAACGACTCAACCCGGTATTACCTGCGTTGGAAATCGCAGACGACAAATACTCAATGCCTCTTGCGTCGACTCTGGTTGAAATTGCCCACGAGCGCGCATTACGCGGAGAGTGGGTGCAGGTTGATGAAGTAGTTCCGATGTACTTGCGTGCACCTGATGCTGAAATCAATTGGGCTACAAGGAGCGCGCAATGAGCATTCTTGACCGATTGATCAAGAAAGTAGATGCCGGAAACAACCAGCATTCACAGGCTCATCCAGTGCTCGAGGTTACGCAAATGCACCGCCGCGACATTCGCGACATCATGCCAATTGAAGAAGTGGTATATCCAAAGCCTTGGACGCAAAAAGTGTTCGCCGACGAAATTGAAATGATGAATAGGGGCCATCGGTACTACGTGGTTGCCCATATTGGCCGTGAACTCGTGGGGTATTGCGGTCTGTTGTTTGCCGACACCGATGCACACGTCACCAATATTGCGGTACATCCGGACTGGCAACAGCGAGGCATTGCAACTGAGCTCATGCTCGAACTTGCATGGCATGCACGCCAACGTAAATGCGAGGCACTCACACTTGAAGTTCGTCATACCAACACCGCAGCGCAAGAGTTGTATCGCCGTTTCGGTTTTGTTCCTGCAGGGGTGCGTCGTAGGTATTACGAAAATACCGACGATGCCATTGTGATGTGGTGTCAAGATATACAAGACGATGCTTTTCGCGATCGCTTGCGAAGTATCGAAAAGACCAGGCCATGATTCGCGTCGATGAAGCCACGGTGGTGCTCGGCATTGAGTCGAGCTGTGATGAAACTGCGGCAGCAGTAGTCATGGGTGGCAACGATGTGTTGTCTTCTGTGGTTGCCACACAAATCGAGCAACATGCTCGGTTCGGTGGAGTGGTGCCAGAAATTGCAAGCCGCGCCCATGTTGAAGCAATGACTCCAGTCATTCGCAAAGCTCTTCAAGATTCGGGAATTGGATTTGAGCGCATTGATGCGGTTGCTGCAACAGTTGGGCCCGGACTTGTTGGCGCGTTACTCGTTGGTGTTTCTGCTGCGAAGTCAATAGCACTTGCTTTGAACAAACCTTTTATTGGTGTGAATCACTTGGAGGCACATTTGTATGCAGCGCTACTTGATGATCCACATGTTGAGTTTCCGATGTTGGTCGTGTTGGTGTCGGGTGGAAACACGTTGCTCGTAAACATGGAGTCGCACGGTAAGTACTTCATCATTGGTCAGACCATTGACGATGCAGCAGGTGAAGCCTTTGACAAAGTTGCGCGTTTCCTTGGACTTGGTCATCCGGGTGGCCCTGCAATTGATCGCGAAGCAAAGTTGGGTGATGCACAAGCAATTGAATTTCCACGTGCAATGTTGCACGACGGTTTTGATGTGTCGTTTAGTGGATTGAAAACTGCAGTCGTCAATTACGTGCGCAAGAATCCAGCAATTTCCACGCAAGATGTTGCTGCATCATTTCAAACTGCAGTCGTTGATGTATTGGTGGCAAAGTCAGCAAAAGCAGCAAAACACATCGGGGCAAAAACCATCGCTCTTGGTGGTGGTGTTGCTGCCAACTCGCTGTTGCGCCAAGAAATGACTGCAACGTGCACTCAGCAGGGATGGCGCTTGGTGTTGCCCAGCATGGCAATGTGTACCGATAATGCAGCCATGATTGCCTCTGCCGGTTGGTACCGTTTATTGCAGGACGGACCAAGTGAATTAAGCATGGGTGCCATGCCAAACCTGAAGTTGACCGACCG
The DNA here is from genome assembly GCA_014190095.1 of Actinomycetes bacterium. Taxonomy (GTDB): domain Bacteria; phylum Actinomycetota; class Acidimicrobiia; order Acidimicrobiales; family Ilumatobacteraceae; genus UBA3006. The sequence continues at coordinate 7,130 of BJFW01000028.1, forward strand.
AACCACCTCGTAACACCATGACTGCAACAGACACCCCAACAAACGCCACCGCGACTGTGCCTGCACTGCAACTGGGCGAGCGCAGCATTTGGCCACCAGTGGTGCTTGCCCCAATGGCTGGTGTAACCAACGCGCCATTCCGCTCGCTGTGTCGAAAGTTTGGTCCGGGCCTCGTATACGTCAACGAAATGATCATGGCGACTGGCCTTGTGCACGGCAATCGCAAGACCGACACCATGTTGAAGTTTGGACCAGACGAAGACTTCCGTTCGTTGCAGCTGTACGGAAGTGATCCGGACATGCTCGGCCGAGCGGTGCACAAACTTGGTCAGGCAAATGCAGTTGATCACATCGATTTAAATTTTGGTTGCCCCGCACCCAAGGTGACACGCCGCGGTGGTGGAGCAGCAGTGCCACTGAAGCGCCAGTTGTTGCGCGCCATTGTGAGCTCTGCGGTTACTGCGGGCAAAGAATACGGCATTCCCGTGACATGCAAATTTCGCATGGGCATCAACGATGACCTCATTACATTTATTGAAACAGGATTGATTTGCGAAGATGCCGGCGCAGTTGCGGTTGCACTGCATGCGCGTACAGCGCAACAGCACTATGCGCCGAGCGCACATTGGGAAGCAATTAGTCAACTGAAGCAAGCCGTGAAGACCATTCCTGTTCTTGGAAATGGTGACATCTGGGAAGCAAGCGATGCATTGCGCATGGTGGAGCAAACCGGTTGCGACGGAGTGGTGATTGGTCGAGGTTGTTTAGGCCGCCCATGGTTGTTCCGCGATCTTGTGGATGCATTTAGTGGTAGAGCGATTGCAGGCACACCAAAACTTGGTGAAGTGTTGTCGGTCATGCTTGAACACGCAGAAGGTTTGTGCGGACACCTCGATGAAGATCGCGGCATGCGTGATTTCCGTAAACACACCAGTTGGTATCTCACGGGTTATCCAGTGGGTGGAGAGATGCGTCGCAAGTTTGCTGAAGTGAAATCGTTGGCTGAACTCCGTGCGCTTGCCACGCAGTTGGATGCAGATGCTCCAATTGTTGAAGGTGGAGAACGAATTGCTCGCGGACACACCAACGGTCCAATCAAAGTGATTCTTCCAGAGGGCTATCTAGACGATCGTGACGACATGACCATTCCAGATGATGGTGATGTCATGCGTTTGAGTGGCGGCTGATTTCGGAATGGAACCTCCGAGTACCACTCAACCAAGAATTGTTCTTGCGTCGCGTTCACCGCGACGAGTTGAACTGTTGACGAAGTTGTTAGACGAAGCGTTTGGCGAAGGTGAAATGCCGTTCGACATTGAGCCGGCTGACATCGATGAAACACCGCTCGAATTTGAAACTCCGATTGCGCACGTGCAGCGACTTGCTCAAGGCAAAGCCCATGTCATCGCGCAGCAATATAAAGATCTTGATGTCATCGTGATCGCAGCCGACACCACGGTCGATGTAGGTGGCGAGATTTATGGCAAGCCAGAGAATCTTGAAGATGCCCGCCGCATGTTGGGCGAAATGTCTGGTCGCACCCATCGCGTGCACACGGCCATTTCGGTGGTTCGCGGGGACCGGCAGGCTCACACCGTGGACACAGCCTCGGTAACTTTGGTGCACATCACACCCGAACTGATGGATTGGTACCTGGGCATCGGGGAGTCGCTGGATAAGGCAGGGGCATACGCCCTGCAAGGCGATGGCAGGAAACTGGTGGAAACGGTGCAGGGCAGCTTCACAACGGTTGTGGGACTGCCTCTTGAGCCCCTTTCTGACTTGCTTGAAAAATGCGGGCTCAGTTGGAAAATTGGGGCCTAGGTCCGTATCATTAGCACTCGCACTCGTTGAGTGCTAACCGAAAAATCAAACCGCGTGGACCAGCCAGGACACGCCAAACGGAGGACCTCACATATGAACTTGAAGCCCCTAGACGACCGCATTGTGGTCAAGCCAAGCGAAGCAGTGCAGACCACCGCATCTGGTCTCGTTATCCCAGACACCGCCAAAGAGAAGCCACAGCAGGGCACCGTTCTTGCTGTTGGACCTGGCCGCTGGAGCGATGACGAAGGCAAGCATTTCGCACTCGACATCAAAGTTGGCGACGTTGTTCTGTATAGCAAGTACGGCGGAACCGAAGTCACCCATGGTGGAGACGACCTTCTTATTCTCACCAGCCGCGACGTACTCGCAGTTGTTGCCTGATTTTCTAACCATTTCCCTCCAACACGCAAAGGACCAAAACAAACATGGCCAAGCAATTGAAGTTTGACGAAGAAGCACGCCGCGCTCTTGAAGCCGGTGTGAACAAACTTGCCGACGCAGTAAAAGTGACACTCGGACCTAAGGGTCGCAACGTAGTGCTCGACAAGAAGTTCGGCGCACCAACCATTACGAACGACGGTGTGTCGATCGCAAAGGAAATTGAACTCGAAGATCCATTCGAGAACATGGGTGCTCAACTTGTTAAAGAAGTTGCAACCAAGACCAACGACGTAGCCGGTGACGGAACAACAACAGCAACCGTTATTGCACAAGCAATGGTGCAACACGGAATGCGCAACGTTGCTGCCGGTGCAAACCCAATGGGTTTGAAGCGCGGTATCGAAAAGGCAGTTGCTGCAGCAGTTGAGTCAATCAAGGCACAAGCAAAAGAAGTAGACGACAAGGGCGACATCGCCAACGTTGCGACTATTTCTGCAGCAGACGCTTCAATCGGCAAAGTAATTGCTGATGCGATTGACAAGGTTGGCAAAGACGGCGTTGTAACCGTTGAAGAGAGCAACACTTTCGGAACAGAACTTGAGTTCACCGAAGGTATGCAATTCGACAAGGGCTACCTCTCGCCATACTTCGTCACTGACACCGACCGTCAAGAAGCAGTTCTTGAAGATCCGTACATCTTGTTCAACGCAGGAAAAATCGCAACCGTGCAGGCAATGTTGCCAGTACTTGAAGGCGTCATGAAGACTGGCCGCCCGTTGCTCATCATTGCTGAAGACGTAGAAGGCGAAGCGCTTGCGACACTTGTTGTCAACAAGATCCGCGGAACCTTCAACTCAACCGCAGTGAAGGCTCCAGGATTCGGCGATCGTCGCAAGGCAATGTTGCAAGACATGGCAGTGCTCACCGGTGGACAGGTCATCAGCGAAGAAGTTGGATTGAAGTTGGAGAACGTATCGCTCGACCTCTTGGGCCGTGCAAAGCGCGTCATCATCAACAAGGACAACACCACCATCGTTGACGGCCATGGCGCCAAAGACGAAGTGGCTGGCCGCATCAACCAAATCAAGGCTGAAATCGACAACACCGATTCCGATTGGGACCGTGAGAAGTTGCAAGAGCGCTTGGCCAAGTTGGCTGGCGGTGTTGCAGTCATCAAGGTAGGCGCAGCAACCGAAGTTGAACTGAAGGAAAAGAAGCACCGCATTGAAGACGCCGTATCGGCAACTCGTGCAGCAATCGAAGAAGGCGTGGTCGCCGGTGGTGGTACCGCACTGATTCGCACTCGTCCAGCAGTACTCAAAGTTGTTGAATCCCTCAAGGGTGACGAAGCAACTGGTGCACGCAGCGTGTACGACTCGTTGACGGCTCCTGGTCGTCACATCGCCGACAACGCAGGTTTGGAAGGCGCAGTTGCCATCCAGCGTGTGGAGTCAGAGAAGGGCAACATTGGTCTCAATGCTGCAACTGGCGAATATGTCGACATGGTGAAAGCCGGAATCATTGACCCAGCCAAGGTGACTCGTGCAGCGTTGCAAAACGCAGCATCAATTGCCGCACTAGTTATCACCACGGAATGCCTCGTAGCTGACAAGCCAGAAAAGAATGGCGCACCAGCAGGCGGCGGTATGCCAGGTGGCGGAATGGGAATGATGTAAATCGTTTTCCCAAACGAACTACAAAAAGTAGAAAATGCCTCGGGTGAAAGCCCGAGGCATTTTCATTTCTCTTCTAGTGTGTGTGGCTATGGCAAGTAACGGTCGCGGATTTTGGATGCACCAGTTTGTGGAGTATTTCATCGCTGGCGGACTTGTCATGATGTCGGCGCAGTTGAAAGAGCCAACCATTCCTGCCGCAATGGGGCTCATCATGTTGGTCAACGCTGCAATAACCGACGGTTTTCTCAGTGCATTCAAATGGATCAGCCGTGGAGTGCATCGCGTGATCGATTGGCTAATCATCATCGCGTGTCTGGTGTTGTCATTTGTGGCCGACATTGAAACCAACGGACGACTTGCACTGCTCGGAGTTGGTGTTGTGCTTGGTGTCATTGTTCTTGGTACTAACTTTGCGAAGCGTGGTGCACAAGTAGAACCTCGTCGTTAGGCTGTGCGTATGGGCTTCACAACACCAGCACCCGATCTTGAGAAAATTCGCACAGCATGGGAAACCTGGGAGCGTGGCGAGGAACAACCAGGCAAAACGCTCGCAAACTTGAAGACCGCTGGTCTTGATGAAGTAATTCGCCAGCTACTTGCAAGTGGCTGGGCTCCTCAAGCGTAAATTCGCAACATGGTTCGCGCTGGCGGCGATCAACGTATTCCGCGGCCGGCAGCGGTGTGGGTGCGACCCACAAATCCATTTGCTCGGTTAGATCACTCATCGCTTCGCAGCACGCCAGAGTTATTGGCACGATTGCAGCGCTTTACCAACACACTTGAGCAATCACCACCGCCAGAAGGCTCGCGCGCATCTGCAGTGTTGGTGCCCATTTTTGATGGACCAAGTGGTCCAGAAGTTGTGCTCACCCGCAGGTCGCAAGCGCTCACTAACCACAGAGGTGAGGTGTCGTTCCCTGGCGGTCGAGTTGATGAAGGAGAGACGTTCGTTCAGGCCGCCATTCGAGAAGCGTATGAAGAAATCAATCTGAACCCGTCGCATGTGCAGGTCATTGGCGAGATGAGTGCATTGTCAACATATGTCAGCAACAGCCACATTGTTCCGGTGCTTGCGTATTTGGAAACACCGCCATCAATGAGTGCGGTAAATGCCGAAGTCGACAGGGTATTCTCCGTAGCGCTTGCCGATTTGGTTCGTGACGACACCTATGTTGAAGAACACTGGGGAACGCCACCGAATCAATATCAGATTCACTTTTTCCATTTAGATGACGAAACAGTGTGGGGAGCAACCGGAAAAATGCTGCACCAACTCATCAATATTGCTGTCTTGAAAGAGTGGGCATAAGGCTCTAACCGCCTGTTGCGCGAACTGCAACATAAAACGTTTCCGCCCACATCTGACAGCGAATTTTTCGGGTTCGTACTTGTGTTGCACACGAAGACTCCAAATCGCGACGGAATTGTTCATCTAGTTTCGTGCGCACCACTTCGTTGAACTGGCCGAGCCTTTTGATGTTGCGATACCCAAAGTCATGCCGCACACACGCATGCGTGAAGTTGAACGAGCGTCCTTCGCCTCCAACAACAGGCGCGGAGCATCCGTCGGTTGTCCAATCAAGATGTGGGTAGGCGCGCTTCAGTGAAAATCTCTCGCGCCTAAAGGTGGTGAAATCAACGTCAAACATCACGTAGCTCACCGCCTCAATTGGAGTTTCAAAAATCGGCGGAGTGATGCGATGAGGAATATGGACGGTCAGCAGGCTCGTGACCGCAACGAGCGAAGTGAGCAAGAAGCCCATCGCTGCTGCTTTCTGTTAGTGGTGAATCACCACATGTGTGCTCTACATGAAGAGCGGGGAAATCTATTTTCCGCGAATTGCTTTCAACACGTTGGCCATCTCAATTGCGCCAACTGCCGCTTCCTCGCCTTTGTTTCCTGCACCAGGACCAGAGCGCTCTACGGCTTGTTCAATGTTTTCCACGGTGAGTACAGCGAAACCAATTGGCATTCCGGTTTCTAACTGAATTTGTGCGATGGAATCGGCAACAGGGCCGGCCACATATTCAAAGTGTGCGGTCTCGCCACGAATCACTGCACCAAGTGTGACAAGCGTGTCGTAGCGGCCAGTTACCGCCATTGCCTTTGTTGTTACAGGAATTTCGTATGCACCAGGAACCCATGCGATGTCGATGTCGGATTCGGATACGCCATGATTTGCAAGTCCGCGCTTTGCGCCATCAAGCAGTGCACTGACTATGAATTCATTGAATCGTGAGCACACAATTCCTACACGAAGTCCCTTGCCGTCTTGTGATCCTTCAAATGTGGTCATGATGTTCTCCTTATTTTCCTGAAATGTCTGATGAGTCAAAAACGTGGCCCATGCGCTCACGCTTAGTGCGTAAATACGCTTCGTTTTCTGGTGTTGGATCAATGCTGAGCGGAACGCGTTCCACAATGCTCAAGCCGTATCCGGCAATGCCACCGTACTTAGCTGGGTTGTTGGTCATCAGGCGAAGTTCGCGAGCACCAAGGTCGGCAAGAATTTGCGCGCCGATTCCGTATTCGCGACTATCAACTGGAAGTCCAAGTTCGGTATTGGCATCAACGGTGTCGAAGCCTTCGTCTTGCAATGAGTACGCGCGAATCTTGTGGCCAATTCCGATGCCACGTCCTTCGTGGCCGCGCAAGTACACCACTACACCTTTACCTGCCGCATCAATTTGCTGCATGGCTGCAGCAAGTTGAGGACCACAGTCGCAACGCTTGCTACCAAATACGTCGCCAGTTAAACACTCGCTGTGTACACGAGTAAGTACAGGTGCTCCGTCGCTGACATCGCCCTTCACGAAGGCAAGGTGCTCAATGCCGTCGATGGTGCTCTTGTATGCAACACAAGTAAACCCGCCCCATTCTGTTGGCACTGTTGCAGAACCCACGCGCTCAACGAGGCGCTCATGATGACGTCGATATTCAATAAGGTCGGCAATCGAGGAGAGCAACAGATTGTGCTCTGCGCAGAACTTGCGAAGGTCTGGCAAACGCGACATGGTGCCATCATCATTCTGAATCTCGCAAATGATTCCAGCCGGCTGCAAACCAGCAAGGCGGGCAAGGTCTACTGCAGCCTCGGTGTGCCCAGCACGCTTCAGCACTCCACCTTCGCGGGCACGCAAAGGAAAGATATGTCCTGGACGAGCAAATGCAGAGTGAGAAACATTTGGATCGGCAAGTCCGCGCAATGTTGCGGCACGATCTGCCGCCGAAATTCCTGTTGTCGTGCCCTCAAGGAGGTCAACCGAAATGGTGAAGGCCGTGCGATGACTTTCGGTGTTGTTGTCCACCATGAGGGGAAGTCGCAGGTCGTCGCAACGTTCGCCCGACAGAGGCGCAACGACAACGCCCGACGTGTGGCGCACAATAAATGCGATCTTCTCGGGGGTTGCGAACTGCGCAGCCATGATGAGGTCGCCTTCATTTTCTCGGTCTTCGTCGTCCACCATGACGATCATTTCGCCGCGCGCAATTGCCGCAATGACATCTTCAATTGGTGAGAATTCGACTTGTTTGTTGCTCATGTGGGGGTCCTTTAGTTGGGATTGGGTTCGAGAATGATCTCAATATCGCCGTCAAGATTGGTGGTCGACACCACGTGTCCGCGCCACATGTCGGCCATGGTTGTTGCTGCTGGACCTGCAAAAATTCCTGCAGCGTTGTCGCCTCCAGCAATTACGGGGGCAATGTGCATGATGTATTGGTTAATCAAGCGCTCGCGATGAAACGACGCAGCAACTCGCGCACCACCTTCAACGAGCAACTGCACAACGCCTTCGTTGCCAAGCGTGTCGAGTAGTTCGTTAAGTGAACCAGTCCACTGCGTGCATGGGTGAACATTTGCCCGTGGATCAATGTTGCCAAGCACAATTCGACGCGGTGACGGTCCGTGAACATCGCGCACCGTGAGCGATGGGTTGTCGGCACGAACTGTGCCAGCACCAACAACAATCGCGTCACTTTCCGCACGCAACTGGTGCACTCGCTTCCGCGCTGTTGCACCAGTAATCCATTGACTAGACCCATCGGCAGCGGCAATGCGTCCATCAATTGTGCTCGCCATTTTGAGAACGACGAATGGTCGACCAGTTGATCGGTGATGCAAGTACGGCGCGAGTTGCGCGCGCACTTCGTGTTCAAGAACGCCAACATCAACAGTGATTCCAGCGTTGCGCAGTTGCTGCACTCCACTTCCAGAAACTTTCGTATCTGGATCAAGCGTGCCAACGACAACGCGGCTGATTCCCGATTCAATAATTGCTGTGGTGCATGGGCCAGTGCGTCCTGTGTGGCTACACGGTTCAAGAGTTGAATACAGTGTTGCGCCATCAGCGTTTTTTCCTGCAGCACTCAGCGCTACAACTTCGGCGTGCGCATTGCCAGGCTCAAGTGTTGCGCCGGTAAACATTTCACCACTTGATGAAACAACAACTGCACCAACCCATGGGTTTGGTCGCGAACGGAGGCGTGCATCATTGGCAGTAGTGACCGCCAAGCGCATGTGCTGTTCGTCGAGTGTGTTCACGTGTGTTGCCCTTTAGTTGTCGCGCAGTTTGAACGGCGTGCAGGGCAGAGCGAAGACGACCAAGGCAACACCGGCATGAGCGAACGCACCGCAAGAAGCGGTTCGTGCAAACGCAAGCACAACCTTCGCCTTCCTGCTCCCATCCGGACTCTGACCGTCGGCTCTGGAATTTCACCAGATCAGCCCCACGATTGCTCGTGGGGGTCGCGGGCTTTCACCGCCGGTAGGGGATTTCACCCAACCCTGCAAGAAGTACTCACATTGCTATGTGGGTAACAGGATATCGGCGTTATTTTGCTTGGCCTCTACGCGAAGTAGCACTATTACACCGCTCAAAATGAGCACTGCGCCAAATAACTGGCGGATACTGAAGCTCTGATTCAGGAAGAAGACGCCGCTACACAGGGCGACAAATACTTCCCATGTTTGAACAACTGCGCTTTTGCTCGCACCGATCAAGTTCATTCCTGCAAAGAAAATGCCCATCGCACCAATAGTTCCCACAATTCCAATTTCTAGAGCAGGTAGCCAGACGTCAGCAGTAAATGGCATCGTCGTGGGCAGGCCAGGCGGGTCGATGAGCCATACGACGATGAACGAGAATCCAGCGCCTCCGAAGATGAGAATGAGACCAGATAGCAAATCAGTTTTTGGCATTGATGCTGCGGCAAGCACGGAGTACATCGAGTATGCAAATGCGCCAAAGACAATGATTGCGACACCTGTTGCTTGACCGCCAGATAGATCACTTGCACTGAATGCAACACCAATCAATGTGATTGCAAGGCAGGGCCAGATAATTCTTGGTGGAACATGTCGATAAAACACCCAGCCAAACAACACAACCAGGATTGGGTAGAAGTAAAACAGCACCATGGCGAGTCCGCTTGGCAAATAATCAAAAGCGGTGAACATACAAATGCTGTTTGCGTACAAACCAACTGCGCCAAGAGAAAATAATTTAAGGCTCAGTCGACGTTCTGGCCATTTTCCAATGCCGAGTTTCACCGTCCGAACAGCCAGCAGCACGATGACGGCAATGACGTAACGCGAGCACATGAGCCCAAATGAATCGGCTCCATGTTCAGTTGCGTGATACACGAAGATCGGTGTAATGCCATAGAGAGACGCGCTGATGAGTCCAAGCACTACTCCAAGGACTCCGCGGTTTTTCAACACACAGAAAAACTAGTCGGTTGGGTCTAGGGCTTTATCTCTCGCACGAACACTGCGCGCAATGCGAATACCAATGAACACCATGCCGACAATCAAAATTCCAAAAACAGCAATTTGCATCGCTCCACCACGATCGCCGCTGAGCACTGGCTTTGTTCCGCAACCTGGTTTCGGATACAGACCAACGCATGCGCTGTAATCCATTCCGCTTAACTGGTCGGGAATCGTGGTTGCGCTTGTTGGATCAATTGGTTGGGTGGTCTCCGAACTCACCCATGTATCGTCACACTTCTTGGGCTCAATTGCCAGTCCTCAACTAAGGTCATGTGTCTCTATGGCCTCCGAATCCACAATGCAACCAACCGTTTTGGTGGTTGATTTTGGGGCTCAATACGCCCAGTTGATTGCTCGACGCGTACGTGAGGCGCAGGTGTATTCAGAAATCGTGCCGCATCGCATTACGGCCGAGGAAGTGCGAGCGCGAAATCCAATTGGCATCATTTTGTCGGGTGGTCCGGCAAGTGTGCACGTTGAAGGTGCGCCGATTCTTGATCCAGAGATTTACGAGTTGGGCATTCCAATTTTGGGCATTTGCTATGGGTGCCAGCTCATTGCTCAGCAATTGGGAGGTGAAGTCGCTCGTGGTGGGCGCGGAGAGTACGGGCGCACCACGCTGCAGCGAATTGCGGGTTCATCTTCGCAGTTGCACCACGATTCAATTCCTGCACAACTCAGTGTGTGGATGAGTCACTTTGACGCGGTGTCGGTGTTGCCAAGTGGGTTTGTTGCAACGGCGAGTACACCCGATGCACCATTGGCCGTTATTGAAAGCCCAACTCGCAAAATTTGGGGAGTGCAGTACCACCCAGAAGTCGGGCACACCGAACATGGTCAAGATGTGTTGGAGCAGTTCTTACACCGGCTTGTAGGAGCAGAACGCTCGTGGACCATGTCATCAATCGTTGACGACCAAGTCGCTGCGATTCGCGAACTCGTTGGCAGCGAGCGCGTGATCTGCGGGCTCTCTGGCGGAGTCGATTCGGCAGTTGCCGCCGCGTTAGTGCATAGAGCAATTGGCAATCAGTTGACGTGTATCTATGTAGACATAGGGTTAATGCGCAAAAATGAGAGCGCGCAAGTAGTCGAAACGTTTAAGCGCAACATGGGCATTGAACTGATTCATGTTGACGCTGGTAAGCGGTTTTTTGAAAAACTCAAGGGCATTACCGAGCCCGAAGCAAAGCGCAAAGCAATTGGTGAAACCTTCGTTCGCATTTTTGAAGAACATACGGGCGGAATCACGGATGCAAAGTTCTTAGTGCAAGGAACGCTGTACCCCGACGTCATTGAAAGTGGTGGTGTTGACGGAACTGCAAGTGTGATCAAGAGTCACCACAATGTTGGCGGACTACCAGATGACATGACGCTGAAGTTGTGTGAACCGTTGCGCACATTGTTTAAAGACGAAGTGCGCAAGGTGGGAACGGAACTCGGTTTGCCAGATGAAATTGTGTGGCGCCAGCCGTTCCCAGGACCAGGTCTTGGTGTGCGCATCATCGGTGAAGTAACTCCGGACAAAGTGGCAATTTTGCAAGAGGCCGATGCCATTGTGCGAGAAGAAGTGAAACTCGCCGGGTTAGAACGCGAAATTTGGCAAGCGTTTGCGGTGCTTGCAGATATTCGCTCGGTAGGAGTGATGGGCGATGAGCGGACCTACGGTCGGCCAATCATCATTCGTGCAGTCACCAGCGAAGACGCGATGACAGCAGACTGGGCACGTTTGCCATACGAGTTACTTGAAAAAATGTCGTCGCGCATTATTAACGAGGTGAGAGGCATTAACCGAGTGGTGTATGACGTCACATCAAAACCACCAGGAACTATTGAGTGGGAATAGGCGAATTCGCCTTGTTTGTTGGGTTTTAGCCCGAATGACATCAAACCGTAACCTTCGGTAGGATAATCACATCATGATCCGTGACGCCATTGGGCGTATACGACGAAGCGCACCAACTTTGGTGGCCATCATCCTCTCCACTTCGGTGGCTGTGGTTTACCCCGTTGCGCCCGTCAACGCGGTCGGGAACCTTCCAGCCACAGGCTCGTCAAGCGACGAGCAACAGCGGGTGAACCAGATCATTGCTGAGCTTGATCGATTGGGCGAACAGATTGACGCACTCGGCGAGGATTATTCGCTCGCAGTGAACGACATGGAAGACATCGCAGTTGAAATCAAAAATACTGAAAAGCGCATCGCTGAAAAAGAAGCCGAACTCGCCACAATGCAAGGCGAGTTAAAGCAACTTGCATTGAAAACGTTTACTCATGGTGGATTGTCAAGCGGTTTGTCGAGCATTCTTGGATCATCAAGTTCGCTCAGCGATATTGTGCGAAAGAAGTACCTAACAGGTGTTGCGCTGAATACAGGTGTTGGAAACACCGACGCTCTGCAAGGTGTTATTGATGACTTAGCAAAAGAGCGTGCAACCTTAGAAAAGCAAAAGAAGAAGGCAGAGGCTGCTGCGAATTTTGCTGCATCTCAGTTAGACAGGGCAGAGGCACTCGCAGCGACATACGAGCAAAAACAGGCACAAGCAGAGCGCGAGCTTGGTGCGGCTTTGCGATCAGAGAGACAGCGTCGTGAGGCTGCTGCATTAGATGCTGCGAAAGCTGAAGCGGCAAAGTTCAAAGGTGCAAAGTACGCCAATGTTGCACCGGCATCGTCAAAGGCCGGTGCGGCTATTCGCGCAGCGCTTTCACAGTTGGGTGTTCGCTATCGATTTGGTTCTAAGTCGCCGGGTGTTTCATTTGACTGTTCTGGACTTACGTCATGGGCGTGGGGAGTGGCAGGTGTGGGAATTCCTCGCACGTCTCGGACGCAGTACGCAGGTTTGAATCGCATTCCAACTGCTGCCATTCAGCCAGGAGACTTGATTTTTAGCGGGTACCCCATTCACCACGTAGCCATGTACCTGGGTAATGGCCAAATGGTGCATGCTCCTCGTACAGGTGATGTGGTGAAGGTGAGCGCGGTCTATTGGTCGCGCGTCGTTGGAGTTGTTCGGCCAAGATAGTACGTATGGCTATGTCGCTTCCAGGCTGGAATCATTCAACATTCACTCATGCTGATGTAACGCATGAGATTTTTCGAAAAGGCATTGGACCCGCAGTAATTGTGGTTCACGAAATTCCCGGTATCACACCAAAGGTATTGGACTTTGCTGAACGAGTTGTTGCACAAGGTTTCACGGTAGTTATGCCATTGCTGGTTGGAGAAGTGGGTCGTGAACCATCGGGTAGTTATATCGCTTCGTCAATGAGCAAAATTTGCATTTCCCGCGAGTTCACCACTATGGCCATGCACAAAACATCGCCAATCATTTCGTGGTTGCGCGCACTTGCACAGCAGATTCATGGCGAAGTGGGTGGTGTTGGTGTGGGTGCAGTCGGCATGTGTTTCAGCGGTGGGTTTGCGCTCGGAATGATGGTGGATGACATCATGGTTGCACCGGTGCTATCGCAACCGTCAATGCCGTTTGCTGTTGGA
>BJFW01000029.1 GCA_014190095.1 Actinomycetes bacterium
CATTTTCGCCAGTAAAAATCGCGCGCATTGTGGGTTGAGGGCTCTGAACGCCTATCCTTTCGGGGTCAGTCTGTAGAGAGGTCGCTTCAGTGAAATTCAAAAAAGGTGACACCGTCATTTACCCCCAGCATGGTGCCTGCATTGTGCACGGCATTAAGCGCATGAAGGCATTCGGTGCGGTCCAGGAATACCTCATTTTGAAGACAGTCATCAACGAGATGACCCTTTCGGTACCAACCGCAATGGCGAACCAAGTTGGTGTGCGTCCGCCGGTTTCGAAGTCTGAACTTGAGGACTTGCGCTCAGTGCTTTCAAAAGCCGACCCGCGCGTGCCTGCAAACTGGTCGCGTCGATTTAAGAATCACCAAGAAAAGTTGAAGAGTGGGGACGTTTACCAAGTTGCTGAAGTGGTCCGTAACTTGGCAGCTCGCGACCGAGACAGCGCATTGTCTGCTGCAGAAAAAACCATGTACGACCGCGCGCGTATCAACTTGATTTCTGAAATTTCACCAGCGCTGAAAGTTTCAACTGATGCTGCAGAAGTGTGGCTTGATGCAGCACTCGAACAAGGTGTGCTGAAGCCTTCAAAAGGTGCAAAGATCGTGAAGCAGATTCCAAAAGATGATGCCAAGCCTGTTGCAAAGGCGGTTGCAAAAGATGCAGCAAAGCCAGTTACTAAAGCAGCAAAGGTTGCCAAGGTCGCAAAAGTAGCGAAAGCTCCTGCTAAGGCCGTAGCGAAAAAGAAATAGTCGTGGCAAAGGTTGGCTACGTTGGTTTAGGAATTATGGGTGGGCCAATGGCTCGCCACCTTGCAAAAGCCAGCCACAACGTTGTGGTGTACAACCGAACCACTGAAAAGGCAGATGCGTGGGTTGCCGAACATGGTGGTTCGCGAGCACTAACTCCGCGCGAAGTTGCGCAACAGAGCGACTTCGTGTTCATGTGTGTTGGCAACGACAACGACGTTCGCTCGGTGGTCTTTGGTGATGACGGTGTACTTGCCGGATTGAAGTCTGGTTCAGTGTTGGTTGATCACACCACTGCATCTGCAACACTTGCGCGCGAAATCGCCGATGCGTGTGCTGCAGTTGGTGCAGGGTTTGTCGATGCTCCAGTTTCTGGTGGTCAAGCAGGTGCCGAAAACGGTCAACTCACCGTTATGTGTGGAAGTAATGATGAAGCATCATTCAACCGTGTGAATCCAATTATTGATGCTTATGCAAAGCGCTGTCAGTTGTTGGGCAATGCAGGCTCTGGCCAGCTGGCAAAGATGGTCAATCAAATTTGTATCGCTGGTATTGCACAAGGTTTGTCTGAAGCGTTGAACTTCGCCATGCGCGCTGGGTTGAACCCTGACGATGTTGTTGACGTCATCTCGAAAGGTGCTGCACAGTCGTGGCAAATGGAAAACCGAGCAAAGACTATGGTTCGCGACGAATTTGAATTTGGCTTTGCCGTGGAATGGATGCGTAAAGACTTGGCGATTTGTTTCGACGAAGCCAAACGCAATGGGGCACAGCTACCCATGACCGAGATGGTTGACAAGTTCTACGAAGAAGTCATTGCCATGGGCGGCAAGCGCTGGGACACCAGCAGTTTGATTGCTCGTCTTACGAAAGACTGAGCTGCAACTGGTTTACGCCTCGAATGGTGAGGCGATCACGCCAAGAAGGCATACCAACAATGTTCATGTTGGGGAAGCGCTGAAATAGCGTTCCCACAGCAACTTCGGTTTCTAGCTTGGCTAAAGCCGAGCCCAAGCAATAGTGAATGCCCGATGCGAATGCCATGTGGCGATGGGAATTAGGTCGGTCAAGGCGCAGTTCGTGTGGAGCATCAAAGATTGATGGGTCGTGATTCGCAGCGCCAAGTGAAGTGAGCACCACAGTTCCTGGCTCAATGTTGAAGGTGTTGCCCTGCGCTTCGTACCGCACTGGCTTCAGTGGAATGCGCACGGTGTGTTGAACGGGTCCGTCGTAGCGCAACAACTCGTCGATTGCTTGTGAACTTAAACCGTGTTGATGGACGAGTGCGGCTTGGTCGGGGTGGCGGAGCAACGCAAGTGTTGAGTTGCCAATGAGATTCACGGTGGTTTCATGCCCTGCTATATACAGCAACACCAGAAACGCCATTAACTCGTCGGTGGTCATTTTGTCACCGGCTTCTTCTGCGGTGATCAAACTCGACAACATGTCGTCGCCCAAATTTTTGCGACGCTCTTCAATGATGGAAGTGAGATAGGGAACCAGTTGTGCAACTGCCGCATCGGACTGCGCAAGTTCTTCATCGGTTGCAGTTGGCTCTAGTGAATTGGTAATGATCTGTGACCATTCGCGCATTTCATCAGCACGCTCGGTCGGCATGGCCAGCAAATCTGAAATCACCTGGAATGGAACAGGAAATGCAAGGTCGTCAATGAGCTCAATAGACCCGCGATCTTGTGCGGCATCGAGGATCATGTCTACTAATTGATGAATGCGACTGCGGAGTTTTTCCATCGCGCTTGGCGTAAACGACTTTGACACAATGCGGCGTAGGCGAGTGTGGTCTGGCGGATCAAGATTCAAAATTGACTTGGTACGCTCGCGCTGCATTTCGCGTCTGCGCTGACGCGCTTCTGATGTTGCTTGCGTCGAATACTTCTCGACATCACGACTGAAGTCTGCGCTCTTCAGCGTGGTTGACACATCGTCGTAACGCGTCAACACAACCATGCCAAATTCGGTGGTGTGCACGGGTTCGTGTGAACGCAGTGCGTCGTAGAACGGGTACGGATGCGCACGAAATTCCGGATTAAACGGATTGAAATCTGGTTTGTTCACGTTGCTAGCCAGCGAACGGATCTTTGTGTTCGTACCGAGCAATGGGGAACCCGGCAGACACCACCCATTGTGAACCGTTGATGCGCTCGGTGAGTGCGCGCATGGCAAGGTCGCCTGCAACTTCCACTGGCATAACGCCAAGGCTGAACGAATCGGCAAATATTCGTGCCAGTGGACTAACGAGTGGAGTATCAAGAAAACCTGGGCACAACGCGCTAATGCACACGCCATGTGGCTCGAGTGCTTGCCCCATGCTCTTCACAAATCCAACCATGGCGTGCTTGGTGAGACCATAAATCGGGTCTGGTGCAATTGGAATAATTCCTGCAAGCGAAGCGGTCACCAAAATGTGACCGCTCTTGCGCGCAACCATGTGCGGCACAATTCCGCGTGCACCAAACACCACGCCATCAACGTTGATGCTCATGATGCGGTAGTACGAATCGTTATCCAGTCGCTCTAGTGGGTAGGTAGCTGGGTCACCGATCACGTTTTGGTGTGTGGAAACACCAGCGTTTAAGCACACGATGTCGAAGTTGTTATCAATTTCGTATTGCTCTTCCCAGGCCTTGGCGCTGGTTACGTCGAGGTGCACATATTCGCCACCAACTTCTGCTGCCACTTGCTTGCCAAGGGTGTCATTCACGTCTGCAACAACAACGGTTGCGCCTTCCTTGGTGAAGCGACGTGCCATTTCGGCGCCAATACCGCTTGCTCCACCAGTAATGAATGCGCGCTGACCTGTGAGTTGACCCATGGTGTTCTACTTTCCTTGTGCTGCCGCGGCGAAAACGTCGAGCAGTTTGTCTATTTGTTGGTCTGAAATAACGAATGGTGGACAAAATGCGTTGGTGTCTGCATTAATCGAGCGGGCAATGACTCCATGCTTGATCATGTTGTCGCGAATGGTCACACAGTTTTGGTCCGGTTTTAGCCCTGCTGCCCAAATTGCACCAGCGCCGCGAACGGAGTCAATCACGCCGTCGGCTGCCAGTGAGTGCAATCCGTCGCTCAAACGCTTACCAACATGTTTGGCACGCTCAATCAACCCGTCGCGTTCAATGATTTCCAAATTTTTCAACGCTGCAGCGCAAACGGCGGAGTGACCCGAGTATGTGTAGCCATGTCGCAAAAAGAAATCTGGGTCGCGCTCGAGCGCGTTTAGTGCTGTGCGACCAACGAACACTCCGCCAAGTGGTTGATAACCAGAAGTTACACCCTTAGCGAAACACAACAAGTCGGGAACAACGTTGTAGTAGTTGGCAGCAAACCACGTACCAAGTCGACCGAAGCCGGTAATCACTTCGTCAAAAATAAGTAGCGCGCCGTATTGATCGCACAACTTGCGTGCGCCTTCTAGGTATCCATCTGCAGGGGGGTACACGCCACCAGCGCCTTGCAATGGCTCGGTAATAATTGCGGCAACACGCGTGCCGTTGTCTTTCATAAACGTTGCGAGGTCTTCAATATTGTCGCTGTCTACCTGCACTACTTCGGGAAGCAATTGTCCGTAACCAATTTTGTTGAGTGGCAAACCTTGCGCGCTGGTTCCGCCGTAGTTGGTGCCGTGGTACCCGCGATTGCGCGAAATGATGATGGTCTTTTCGGGGTGGCCCGCTTGCACATGTGACACGCGCGCGAGTTTCATTGCCGTATCAATTGCTTCAGATCCACTTCCGCATAAAAAAACACGAGAGTCGGGAAGTGGCGAGAGCGATACCAACTTTGCAGCCAGCTGTTCGGCCATCTCGTTCGTGAACGGATCGAAGATTGAGTATGTCTCGAGCGTGCGAATCTGTTCTGCAACTGCGTCAGCGATCTCTGCATTGCCGTGGCCTACCTGGCTGTACCACAGGCTGCCGATGGCATCGATGTATTCGTTGCCCCTGTCGTCCCACAGCAATGCGCCACTTCCACGCACAATGCGAATGAAATCAGTCTTGGTGGGCTTGGCAAAGGCGTGCAGCAGGGGTTCAGCCATGGGGAAGACGCTAGTTCGCCTAACCTAGAGCCGTTATGAAGGGCCTCATTCTTTCGGGCGGCGCGGGTACGCGCCTTCGGCCCATCACCCACACCAGTGCCAAGCAATTGGTGCCCATTGCCAACAAGCCAATTTTGTTTTATGGCATTGAAGCCATGGCCAAGGCAGGCATTCGCGAGATAGGCATCATCATTGGCGAAACGGGCAAAGAGATCCGTGCAGCAGTAGGCGACGGCTCGCAGTTTGGCGTACAGGTCACCTACATTCCGCAAGACGCACCACTTGGTTTGGCACATTGCGTGCTCATTGCGCACGACTTCTTGGGCGACGACGATTTTGTGATGTACCTGGGTGACAACATGCTCGAGCAAGGGCTGAACGAATTTGTTGATGAGTTTGAGAATGCACGCAAAGCGGGCGGGCCAAAAGCACCGACAGCACAAATTTTGTTGTGCCATGTTGAAGACCCGCGTCAGTTTGGTGTTGCAGAGGTGACTGCCGAAGGTCACGTTGTCCGATTAGTAGAAAAGCCACAGAACCCACCATCGGACCTCGCGCTCGTTGGTGTGTACCTGTTTGACAAAACGATTAATGAAGCAGTGCGCGCAATTAAGCCATCGCCTCGTGGTGAACTTGAAATTACAGATGCCATTCAATGGATTGTTGAACAGGGCTACGTGGTGAATCACAAGGTGCTTGAGGGTTGGTGGATTGACACCGGCAAGAAGGACCCGTTGCTTGAATGCAATCGTTTGGTGCTTGAAGTATTGGAGCCGCGCAACGAAGGCGATGTTGATGCTTCTTCACAAATTGAAGGTCGTGTTGTCATTGAAAAGGGTGCGGTTGTTCGCAACTCGCGCATTCGTGGACCAGTAGTGATTGGATCGGGTTCGGTTATTGATCACGCATACATCGGGCCGTACACATCGCTCGGTCGCAACTGCAAAGTTGAACATTCCGAAATGGAACACAGCGTGGTGTTGGACGGCTCGAGCATCGTTGGTATCGAGCGCCTCACCGACTCACTCATTGGTCGCGATGTGCAAGTAACGCGTTCTGAACAAAAGCCTCGCGCACTGCGCCTGATGTTGGGCGATGACTCGAAAGTAGAGCTTGAATAATGGCTGTCATTACTGAATCAACCGTGATCAAAGATGTGCAGATTGTTGAACCTGCCATGTTTAAAGACGAGCGTGGTTTCTTTATCGAAACGTATCGTCGCCAGTGGTTTCCGCTCGGCCGCGAAATGATTCAGGGCAACCGCGGCGACCGCCAGGCAGGTTGCGTTGTTGGTTTGCACTATCACTTGCACCAAAGCGACTACTGGTACGTGCCGTACGGTTCGTGCCGCGTGGTGTTGCACGACTTGCGAACGGGTTCACCAACCGATGGCGCAACACAAGTAATTGATTTAGGCACCCAGGCAGACGGATCACATGATCACCGGGGCATTTTCATTCCACCAGGTGTCGCGCACGGTTTTGCTTCGCTTACCGACATGACCATTACCTATTTGGTAGATGGCTATTACAACCCGGCCGACGAGCGTGGACTTGCATACAACGACCCAGCAGTGAAAGCCGACTGGGGCTTTGCAAACCCAATTTTGAGCAAGCGTGATCAGGACAACCCAACGCGCGACAATATCGATCCACAGTTTCAGCCACACTTTTCACTGAGGACCTGATCCGCAGCATGAAGATTTTTGTTACTGGCGGCGCAGGCTTTATTGGTTCGAATTATGTGCGCTGGGTGCTTGCAAATACCGACCACGAAGTAACGGTGTTCGACTCACTGACATATGCAGGCAACCTGTCCACACTCAAAGATGTTGACGACAACAAGCGCTATTCATTTGTGAAAGGCAATATTTGCCAACCGGGCGATGTTGATGCCGCAATGCGTGGCCACGATGCTGTTGTGCACTTTGCTGCAGAAAGCCACGTAGACCGCTCAATTGAAGGCAGCGAAGACTTCATCCTCACCAACTGCTTTGGCACCAATGTGATTATGGATGCTGCGCGCCGTTTAGAGATGCAGCGCGTGGTGCACATTGGTACCGACGAGGTGTACGGCTCGGTTGAAGTTGGCTCATCGAAAGAAACTGATGGTCTTGAGCCACGCTCACCATATTCGGCAAGCAAAGCTGGGAGCGACCTGATTGCCTTGTCATACCACGCAACACATGGTTTGCCGGTAACGGTTACGCGCTGCACCAATAACTTTGGTCCCTACCAATACCCAGAAAAAGCAATTCCCTTGTTCACCACCAACTTGCTCGACGGTAAGCAGATTCCGTTGTACGGCGATGGGTTGAACGAGCGCGACTGGTTGTATGTAGACGACCATTGCACGGGTGTGCACTTGGTTTTAGAAAAGGGCAATGTCGGCGAGATCTACAACATTGGCGCGGGTAACGAAACCGCGAACCGCGTTTTGGTAGACAAGCTTCTTGCTCTGCACGGTAAAGATGAATCGAGCGTGCAATACGTTGAAGACCGCAAGGGTCACGACCGCAGGTATTCGGTAGACATTGCCAAGATCACCAAGTTGGGTTGGAAGCGTGAGCGCTCACTTGACGAAGCACTCGAGGAGACAGTGAAGTGGTATCGCGATAATCGCTGGT
Source organism: Actinomycetes bacterium (assembly GCA_014190095.1). GTDB lineage: Bacteria > Actinomycetota > Acidimicrobiia > Acidimicrobiales > Ilumatobacteraceae > UBA3006. The sequence continues at coordinate 7,430 of BJFW01000029.1, forward strand.
GGTGGGAGCCTCTCAAGGGTAAGAAGTAATGAAGCTGTTTGTCACCGGTGCAGGTGGTCAACTTGGTCATGAACTAGTTGAAGCAATTCGTACTGCTGGGCACGAAGCGATTGCCACCACTCATGCGCAGCTCGACATCACCAATGAAGTGGCAGTGCGAAATGCAATTGGCTCAGCCAAACCCGATGTGGTAATTCATGCAGCTGCATGGACTGCAGTGGATGCCTGTGAAGGCGATGTTGAAAAGGCGATGTTGGTGAATGGAACCGCATCGAAGTTTGTAGCGGATGCCGCACATGTGGTTGGCGCACGAGTGGTGTACATCAGTACCGACTACGTATTTGATGGCAACAAGCTAACGCCGTATAACGAAGGCGATGTGCCCAACCCGCAGAGCGTGTATGGCGCATCAAAGCTTGCCGGCGAACAAGCAATGGGAAGCGACGACGCAATTGTGCGCATTTCATGGGTGTGTGGTTTTCACGGTGCCAACATGGTGAAGACCATTTTGAAACTCGGTGCAACCATGCCAGAGCTAAAATTTGTTGACGATCAAATTGGTAACCCAACATTTGCCGACGATGCAGCAAAAGCAATTGTGCACATAGCAAGTAGTGGTCTTGGCGGAATCTGGCATGTCACCAACCAAGGTGTGGTCAGCTGGTACGAATTTGCTCGTGAGGTACTCCTTGCTGCAGGAATGGATGCCACAAAAGTGAAACCAATTTCTACAAGTGACTTGCAACCTCCGCGTCCTGCAAAACGGCCAGCCAACTCCGTCCTGAACAATGGCAGGATGATTGCAGAGGGCATGGTTCTGTTGCCCGATTTTCGTGTGCCACTTGCACGTTTGGTGCGCCAACTTCTGGTCGAAACAGGCGAGTAGGGTTGGTATATGAATGACCTCACGCTGATTGCTGAACTCGAGCCTGTTGCCGAGAAACTGCTTGAGCGTCACATGGGTGTTGCTAAAGAATGGTTTCCGCACGAAATGGTGCCGTACAGCCGTGGCAAGGATTTTGATCCGAATCACCAATGGGTTCCAGAAGATGCCGACTTCGGCGACGCTGGTAGTGAAATCGATGAAGCTGTTCGTGGAGCGTTGTATTTGAACTTGCTCACCGAAGACAACTTGCCGTATTACTTTCGCGATATCGACCGCATTTTTGGGAGCGACACAGCCTTTGGCACCTGGGCTCGAAACTGGACAGCAGAAGAGGGTCGTCACAGCATCGTGATGCGCGACTATTTCACCGTTACTCGCGCAGTTGACCCTGTGCAACTAGAGCGTGCTCGCATGATTCAGGTTCGCTCTGGCCAGGTTCCAGCACCACACGACGCGTTTGAGGCTTTGTCGTACGTAAGCATGCAAGAACTTGCCACGCGTATTTCACACCGCAATACCGGCAAGTTCATGACCGACCCGATTGGTACAGACATCATGTCGCGCGTCGGTAATGATGAAAACTTGCATTACTTGTTTTACCGCGATCTCACTGCTGCCGCATTCGAAATTGATCCGTCAGCAACTGTGCTTGGTCTCGATCGCGCAGTTAGCACGTTTGCAATGCCTGGTCTTGGTATTCCAGATTTTGATCGCATTTCAAAAGCGGTTGCTAAGGTCGGCATTTACGACTTGCTTATTCATCACGATCAGATTCTTGAGCCGTGTATTAGGCGTCACTGGAAGTTGGAAGAAATAACTGGTCTCAGCGACGAGGCCGAGCGTGCCCGCGAGAACATTTTCAAGCAGATGGCGCGTACCCAAAAAGTAGGCAAGCGTCTTGCGGGTGACCGCGTCAACGCATAATAAGCAGCGAATTAACTCTTTATCGATCCTCAAAAACACTCAAGGTTCCTGAGTAATTTGCAACCCACACGCGACGCATTTCTGCATCGTAGGTAATACCAACTGGATGATGACCCGTCTTGATCGTTTGAATGATCTGCATGTCACTCGTGCGCACCTTGACCAAATTGTCACTTCGATAATTAACAACGTACAGACTGAGACCATCATCAGACATCACCATTGTGCGCGGTTGGATTCCGGTCGTAACGGACTGAATGAGCGTGTCAGCGATTGGATCAATCGCACGAACCGTACCTGCCAAGTTGTTGGAAACATACAGAATTGAATTGTCAGGAGAAAGCACGAGATGTCGTGGTGTGTAGCCAGAACTCTTAAGCGTTCGCGTTGAATAGTCGTTCAAATTGATCGCGACAATGACACCACCACCCATAACCGTGACATAGGCAACCGATGAATCATTGGTTATTGCAATTCCTCGAGGGTGCAAGCCAACTTCAATGCGCTTGACTTCAGAGCCGGTAGCAACATCAATAATGGAAACATCAAGTGAGCAAAAATTGGAGACAACGACAAATTTGTTGTTTGGAGAAACCGCCAGGTACTTGGGGACAGCGCCAACTCCGATTACCTGATCAATTGCAAAAGTTGAGGTATTGACGCGATAGACAAAACTTTGATCGCGGTCTTTACCTTGGCAAGTATCATCTGCGCTTGGGTCCCAACCTTTGCCATACATTGCGTAGTTGGAGACATAGCCAAATTGCGTGTCGGGAGAAAAAGCGGCTTCAACTGGTGAACCGCGCACTACCGATGATCGACCGGGAATGTCGGCCCCGAAGGCTTTGAGATCGACCTTGTCGTCAATCGTGGTGACCAACTTTCCTTGACGATCAAACACGCTGATGTTGTGTCGGTACATCATGTTCTGTGAAAAGAACAACCCATTACCTGAGTGCACGATGCTTTTTGGCCGCAATTCATCGCTCGAGATGGTGTCAACCAAGACGAGCTCTCGCTCGTCTGAATGTTTTCCATCTGGTGGTACGAGAGTTGTTGTCGTTGTAGTCGTAGTGGTTTCGGCAATTGTTGAAATCGGAGCCTGAGTGGTTTCCGCCTGTGTGCACGCGGTAAGCCCAATTACTAGGTAGATAATGATGGGGAGGCGCTTCACAACGGCGATTCTACGGTTGCCTAGAAGAGCATGATCGAATGACCTTGACTATTGGTGGTGACAATGGTGGAATAAGGGAATGACCAACGCCACCTTTACCAGCATGGATGTCTCGACAAAAGAAGAGTGGCTCAACATCGGTGCCGAGACTGCGAAGAATCAGCCGCGAGTAGCCGAGGGAATTTTGAACATGCTGCGTGGCATGGATGCAATTGTTGACGGTTTCGTCACCGATCAACTCACGCACGCGCTGCAAACTGCCACCTTGGCAGAGCGCGCGGGCGCAGACGATGAAGTGGTAGTGGCTGCATTGTGCCACGACATAGGTAAAGCCATCAGCGTGCCAAATCATCCGGCTATTGCTGCTGCAATTTTGAAGCCCTATGTTCGACCTGAGGTTCACTTCATGATTGAGGCCCATCAAGATTTTCAGGGCAAGCACTACTACGGTCATTTTGGTATGAACCCAGATGCTCGCAAGAAGCATGAGGGTCACCCTGCGTACGATTTGGCAGCCAAGTTTGCCGACGAGTGGGATCAGAAAGCATTTGACCCGAACTACGACACATTGCCACTCGAGCACTTTGAAGACCGAGTACGTGCAGTGTTTGCCAAAGCAAAATTTGTCGCGGCCGACTAAATGACCCGCAGCATTTCGCTGCCGATGTATGACTTCCCTGAAGTTCAGTCTTCAACGAAAGCGATACTTGACGCACTCAGCGAAGCGTTTTCCAAGCTTGGCGACTCTTCGCAATTGGCATTTCCCGAGAGTTCCATTCACTCTGATTTGATGCGGATGTGGAAGGACGACTCAACATTATTTAGTCAGTCCTGTGGGCTTCCGTTTGTTGAAGACCTGCATGATTACGTCGACATTGTCGCTACTTTGAAATGGTCAGGCATTAGCGATGAGCGTGGCTGGTATCGAACAGTCATCGTCGCACGAGAGGATCTTGGTGTTTCATCACTTGGTGAAGTGGGTGGAATGCAACCCGTCATCACCAACCAGCAAAGTTTGAGCGGGTGGTGCAGCCTTGGCATTGCGCTAAGCGATGTTGGCGCCGATGACAGGTACGTGCTTCCGTATGTCGAAAGCGAAGGCCACGCCAAGAGCCTGCAGTTTTTGCAAGACAAACGTGCCGACTTTGCTTCCATCGACCCAGGCACCTTTCAGTTGCTGCAACGACATCGTCCAGCGTTAACGGATGGTCTGCGAGTCATTGGGAACGGACCACTTGTGCCTGCCACGCCAATGCATGTGTCAAAAGTGCGAACTGCAGAATTTGGCGCACTACAAGATGCAGTGCTTGAAGTGTTTTCACGCCCCGAACTGGCTGGCGCGCGTGCCGAAATTGGCATTGATGGTGCGGTGGCTATGAACGCAAACGACTATTCGCTCATTCCAGGGCTAGTTGCTCGGGCGAATGCCGTATTGCCTCGACGCTAGGCAATCGGCGAGACTAGAAGCCCTATGTCCGGACCACGCCCAGTAGTTGCCCCTCGCGGAACCCAGTTGTCATGTGCCAACTGGCAAATTGAAGCTCCGTATCGAATGTTGCAGAACAACCTCGACCCCGACGTTGCTGAGCGACCAGACGATCTCGTGGTGTACGGCGGAACGGGTCGTGCTGCACGCAGTTGGGATGCATACGACGCAATGTTGCGCACCATGCAAACCATGAAGCCAGACGAAACCATGCTGGTGCAGTCGGGCAAACCAGTTGGTGTGTTCCGTACACACGAATGGGCGCCGCGCGTATTGTTGGCGAACTCCAACTTGGTGGGTGACTGGGCTACATGGGACGAGTTCCGCCGCCTAGAGCAGATGGGTCTCACCATGTACGGCCAAATGACTGCCGGTTCATGGATCTACATTGGCACGCAAGGAATTTTGCAGGGCACGTATGAGTGCTTCGCCGAAATTGCACGACGCAAGTTCAATGGAACACTCGCTGGCACGATCACGCTTACCGCAGGTCTTGGTGGAATGGGTGGTGCACAACCACTTGCTGTCACCATGAATGACGGTGTTGCATTGTGTATTGACGTTGATGCATGGCGCGTAAATCGTCGTGTTGAAACTCGTTACCTTGACGAGGTTGCAGACTCGCTTGAAGATGCAGTTGCACGATGTGAAAAAGCAAAGGCAGAAAAGCGCAGGCTTTCAGTTGGTGTTGTTGGCAATGCTGCTGACATGTTTCCGAAGTTGTTGCAAATGGGTTTTGCTGCCGACATTGTGACCGACCAAACCAGTGCTCACGACCCGTTGTCATACATGCCGAACGACATGAGCGACGATGCCGCGCAAGAAATGTTGAAAAAGAACCCAGAAGAGTTCATTCGTCGCTCGCGTGCAGCAATGGCCGCACATTGTCAGGCGATGGTGGGCTTCATGGATGCTGGCGCCGAAGTGTTTGACTACGGCAACTCGTTACGTCGTGAAGCACAACTTGGCGGTTACGACCGCGCGTTCGACTACCCAGGTTTCTTGCCTGCATACATTCGTCCGTTGTTCTGCGAAGGTCGTGGGCCATTCCGTTGGGTTGCGCTTTCAGGAGATCCTGAAGACATTGCAGCAACCGACAAGGCAGTGCTCGAAGAATTCCCAGACGATGACGGCTTGCATAAGTGGATGCGCTTGGCAAAAGAGCGCGTTGCATTCCAGGGCTTACCAGCACGCATTTGTTGGTTGGGTTACGGCGAGCGCCATCGCCTCGGACTTCGCTTCAACGAAATGGTGCGTAAGGGTCAGTTGAAGGCACCAATCGTGATTGGTCGCGACCATTTGGACTCCGGATCAGTTGCGTCGCCATACCGCGAGACCGAAGCCATGATCGACGGCTCTGATGCCATTGCCGACTGGCCATTGTTGAATGCATTGGTGAATACGGCCGCAGGCGCAACCTGGGTGAGCATTCACCACGGTGGCGGTGTGGGAATTGGCCGCAGCATTCATGCGGGCATGGTGGCTGTTGCCGATGGCACCGACTTGGCTGCCGAGAAACTGTCACGCGTGCTGTTGTCCGACCCAGGCATGGGCGTTATTCGCCATGCCGATGCCGGGTACCAACGCGCAATTGATGTTGCCGACGAACGCGGTGTGCGCTTGCCAATGCGAGAGAGCTAAACCGAACTGATGACTACCTATTTCGCACAGTGGGCTTGGCGAGGTGCTGAGCATGCTGTTGCCAACGTGCGCATCACGGTGTCGAACGGCGTGATTAGCGCAGTTGAAGACAACGCCACAAAGCAAGACGGCGATGTTGCTGTGGCTGGTGTGGTGATGCCAGGACTAGTAAATGCACACAGCCATGCGTTCCATCGCGCTTTACGCGGCAGAACACATGGTGGCACTGGCGACTTTTGGTCGTGGCGTACACCGATGTATGAAATTGCGAATCGTTTAACACCAGATTCCTATCGCGAACTTGCCACCATGACGTTTGCTGAAATGGCACTGTCGGGAATTACGGGAGTGGGCGAGTTCCATTACATTCACCACAACACAGACGGCACGAAATACAAGAACCCAAATGAGATGGGTCTTGCGATGGTGCAAGCAGCGCAACGTGCAGGAATTCGACTTGCGTTGCTCGATGTTGCCTACTTGCACGCAGCACTCGATAAACCAGATCCGCTTGCAGAACAGAAGCGATTCTCGGACGGCAGCATTGATGCTTGGCTCGACCGAGTTGATGCACTTGGTGAAGGTGGCGAAGGCTGGACGGTTGGTATGGCACCTCACAGTGTGCGCGCGGTACACCCACGAGAGTTAGAAGAAGTAGTGGCTAATCGACACGGCAAAGTGGTGCACCTTCATGTTTCCGAACAGCCGGCAGAAAATGCTGCCTGTGTTGCGGCAACAGGCATGACGCCAACGCAAGTGCTCGACAATGTTGGTCTGCTTGGCCCGCATATGACCGCAGTGCACGCGACGCACCTCACTGATACCGACATTGCATTGCTTGGAAGTTCACGCACATGCGTGTGCCTGTGCCCAACGACAGAGCGCGACCTTGCCGATGGCGTTGGTCCTGCTGCAGCACTCCGAGATGCGGGGGCCACGTTGTCGCTTGGTACCGACTCGAATGCATTCATCGACATGTTTGAAGAAACACGCGCAATTGAAACCGACGAACGCCTGGTTACCGGCAAGCGCGGACTTCACACGCCAAGCTCGTTGCTTGCTGCCGCTACGTCGGTGGGCGCAGCGTCACTCGGCTGGGGTAGTCATGGCATACAGGTTGGCAGTCCTGCGGACTTCATTGCGTTATCACTTAATTCAGTCCGTTTGGCCTCATTTGATGGCGCAAATGGAGCAGCACATATTGTGCATTCGGCAGCGCCAAGCGACGTGCGCGACGTATGGGTGGGTGGCAAGCAAGTGGTGGCCAACTTCCAGCATGTTGAAGTTGGCGATGTAGTTGCAGGGCTTCGCAACGCAATTGCTGCTGTCGTTACACTGTAAGCACTATGGCTATTCTCCCAATTGCAACTGTTGGTCATCCTGAACTGAAAATTGTCGCGAAAGAAGTAACTCGTGAAGAGCTTGCATCGGCAGAGGTGCAGCAGTTTATTGATGACTTGATTGAAACTATGCGCCATGCCAATGGTGCTGGTCTTGCAGCAACGCAGGTGCTTCGCCACCAGCGCATTTGTGCCGTTGAAGTTGAAAACAACCCTCGCTACCCATATAAGCCGCGTGTACCTCTCACCATTTTGGTTAATCCCGTCATCACGTTCCTTGATGACGACAAGTTCGACAATATGGAAGGTTGCTTGTCGGTTCCAGGTATTCGCGGGCAGGTTGCGCGTAACACACGCATTCATGTGAAGGCTTGGGATCGCTTTGGCAACGACATCGACACCGAAATCCGTGGTCTCACTGCGTGCACGTATCAACATGAAGTTGATCACTTGGATGGCTTGTTGTTTCTTGACAAAGTGACCGATCTAGGCACACTGACCACATGGGATTCGTTTAACCAATTTCACCATGACGCATTCGTCGACCGCGCAAAAGCGCTAGTTGCTAAACACGGCTCGTAATGTTTGCGCTGACCGGTATCGGTCATTTAGTAACGAACGACGAAACGGTTGGCCAAGGAAAACTCGGCGTACTGCACGACGCGGCATTGGTTGCTGACGATGCAGGCAATATTTCATGGGTTGGCAAGCAATCCGAGATAGCAAGCCACTTTGACGGCAAGCCAACTGATGTTGGTGGCCGAGCGGTCATTCCAGGTTTTGTTGATAGCCATACGCACCTGGTGTTTGCGGGTGACCGCGCGCTTGAATTTGAATCGCGCATGCAAGGTAAGCCATATGCAGCAGGCGGCATTAAGACCACCATGGCGGCAACACGCGCTGCTTCTGACGATGTGCTTGCTGCAAACGTTGCGCGGTTGGCAAGCGAGGCGCTTACATCGGGAACCACCACGCTGGAAGTGAAATCTGGTTATGGACTGTCAGTTCGTGACGAAGCGCGGTCCTTGGTGGCCGCAAAAACTGCAACAACCGAAACCACCTTCTTGGGTGCACACGTTGTTCCACCCGACACCAACGCCGATGATTACGTGGCTTTAGTGCAAGGCGAAATGCTAGATGCCTGCAAGGGCAATGCCAAGTGGATTGACGTGTTCTGCGACCGTGGTGCATTTGATGTTGACCAGGCTCGTGCAATTCTGCAAACCGGTGCAGCCGCAGGATTGGGCACGCGCATTCATGCCAATCAGTTGCAACAGGGTGGTGGGGTGCAACTTGGAGTGGAGTTAGGCGTTGCATCGTGCGATCACTGCACGCACCTTTCACAACAAGATATTGATGCGCTTTCCGGCGCTCATGCAACCACTGTGGCAACGTTGCTTCCAACGGCAGAACTGTGCACGCGTTCGCCATTTCCTGATGCGCGAAAACTGATTGATGCTGGCGTAACTGTTGCATTGGCGTCGGACTGCAACCCAGGATCGTCGTACACGTCATCGATGCCACTGGTTATTGCGCTGGCTGTGATCAACATGGGCATGACATGCGATGAAGCATTGTGGTCAGCAACCGCTGGTGGCGCTCAAGCATTACGCCGAAGCGATGTCGGAAACCTGCGCGTTGGCTCGCGAGCCGACATGGTGGTTCTAGATACGCAAAGCCACATTCACTTGGCCTACAGGCCAGGTGTGCAACAGGTGCGAGCAGTTATCCGCGGCGGCAAGACGGTGGTCGGTACCTTTTAGCGGGTGATGGCAGTGCGCAGTGACACAGCGTTATCGGCTACAGAATCAACAGTTTCGCCGGTGATGGTGAGATGCCCCATCTTGCGTCCTGGTCGAGGAGTCCTCTTCCCATACAGGTGAACATGAGCAGATGAGTCGGCAACGGCCTTGTCGAATTGTGGTTCTCCCTGCGTCCATCGGTCACCAAGAAGATTGACCATTGCCACTGCTGAACATGTCATGGACGGATCTCCGAGCGGCTTGCCAACAAGTGCGCGGACTTGTTGTTCGAACTGGCTAGTGCATGCTGCATCAAGAGTCCAGTGGCCACTGTTATGTGGGCGTGGTGCAAGTTCGTTAACAAAAAGATTGTTGTGCGAGACAAAGAACTCAACAGCAAGTACGCCGATGTAGTTGAGCCTTTCTGCAATGTTGATTGCTGCTAGTTGACCTTGTTCTAGTAGATGAGAATCGAGATGCGATGGGACAGTGCTGACATCCAGAATGCCATCAACGTGCACATTTTCTGTTGGCATGAAGGAGGCAATCTCGCCATCTTCACCACGAGCGATGATGACAGAGAACTCAGCATCAAGATCAATCTTTTGTTCAACAATGCACGGAACGTTTCCGAGCAAATTCCAATGTTCCATAATGTCGGAAAGTTGCTGAACGATCTGCTGTCCTTTGCCGTCGTAACCATTGCGCGACGTTTTCATGATGAGTGGTGTGTAGAACGGTTCAAGATGAGTTTGTGTAACACCATCGCGGGAGATTCGTGCGGCATCATCTTGGGTTTCCAGTACTGCGTATGGCGCAACGGATAAACCAATGGATTGGCAGAACTGCTTTTCCGCACGGCGATTTTGAGCAATTGCCACCGCTGAAGCAGATGGGCGAACGGTTACCTGTTGTGCAAGGTGCTCGAGTGCCGTCACAGGTGGATTTTCAAATTCAACGGAGACTGCACTGCACAGTGACGCAAGTTGATTGAGAGCATCAAGATCGTCGAATGGAGCAACGATATGAACGTCTGCGTTCACGGCCGCAGGCGCATGTGGGTCGGGATCCAAAACTGCTGTTTTGTAACCCATGTTTTTGGCAGCGAGCACGAAATAGTTTCCAAGTTGGCCACCACCGAGAATACCGAGCATTTCTGTCATTAAGCAGGTGGAAGAACGCTTGACACTGCCTCGTCATGGCGTGTTTTGCGGTATTGGAAAAGAGCAGCGTGAAGTTGCTTGTCTTCGTGGGCCAGCAGTTGGACGGCAAACAGCGCAGCGTTCGTTGCGCCTGCCTCACCGATTGCAAAAGTAGCCACCGGAATTCCAGCAGGCATTTGCACAATTGAGTACAACGAATCGGCTCCTGCCAAATGCGTCGTGGGTATAGGGACGCCGAGCACGGGAACAGTTGTTTTTGCTGCGAGCATGCCAGGAAGGTGGGCGGCACCGCCGGCACCAGCGATGATTGCCCGGATGCCTCGAGTTGATGCCGTTTCTGCGTATGCAAACAATTCATCAGGCATTCGATGCGCTGAGAGAACTTGTACCTCGTGTGGAACTTGAAAGCGGTTCAACATCTCCACTGTTTTTGACATCACTGGCCAATCGGAAGTTGAGCCCATTACGACACACACAATTGGAGATGGCTGTTGTGTCACGTTCACAGACTAGACCGAAGCAGATTACTCTCTGCAAGGGTGGCAACGCGCTTTACAATCTGTAAAGCCAAAGTTATCCGCGGCGGGAAAACCGTCGTCGGGTCTTTGTGGACGAAGGCGAAAGCACTTCGCGAATGCGGCGACTCCAGTTAATGGATTCTGTCGACACACCTTGATCTTTGATCTCGCTGCGCTGGCGATCGAGCTCAATTGCAATATCTGCCAAATTCTTGGGCAATTGCTCGGCGATGGTGTTGCGTAAGTGCGAGGCAAGCGC
>BJFW01000030.1 GCA_014190095.1 Actinomycetes bacterium
GCTAACACAACAGCCAGAAAAACCAATATCCATACCGATGCTGAGTGCAATTGAGTGGCAAATCTGATTTCAATCCCCAACCGTGTGACCTGTTCAGCACCCGAATGCGGTCCTGCCCCGGTGACGACTGTTCCGAGGAACATCACCAAGCATGCACATGCAAACAACAGGTGTCGTAGACGTCTATCAGCACATGTTCGACTGTCTTGCGGATGGATCAAGAGTTCAATGCGCTTGATTAACAAAAAGGCCGAGGAAACCAGGAATATAGACACCAGAAAATGGGCCATGTTTGACCAAGGGTTAAGCCCAGTCAAGACAACATATGCCCCAAGAACCACTTGAACGAACACTCCAAATACCAAGATTCCGGCATTTGCGGTTATTCGCCTCACACGAGGATTCAGAAACAGTGACGCAGAAACGGCCAAAATTACCGAAGCCGCAACGAAACCAGTAAACAGCCGATTGATCTGCTCTATCGCTGCATGACCCGATGAAACATCAACAAATTTCGTTTCGTTGCAATTGGGCCAATCTGAACAGCCCAAGCCAGAGCCCGTTAAGCGCACCAGCGAACCAGTGACGATGATGGCGTAAAGGGATCCGAAGGCAATCCACACGACACTTCTGAGCCTTAAAGCTGATATTTCAGGTCGACGCATCGCCGCGACGCTACCCCGTTCTCTGCAATGAAGGGGCTCACCAGCTTCCAATTATCCACATGAGCACTTTTTGTGGTCAATAAACCACCATTTTCACGCTATAACCACTCTGAGTGATTAGATAAACATTTTGTGTGATTTTTTCCTCAAGTTCCTCTGATTCTGGCCGATCCCTTATGCGGGTCTCACACCAGCAAGTCAAGGGAGCAAAACATGAACGCAGGAATCATTCGCAAGGCAATCGTTGCAGCAGCCGTGTCGCTCAGTGTTGCAACAATAGCTACGTCGGTTACAGCCACACCAGTAGCAGCACAAACCGTATCCGCAAAGTCGGCCTCACTTCCAAAACTGGGCGAATCCGGTCCAGAAGTAACCCGAATGCAACAAGCAATCGTTGCGCGTGGTTTCACAATCAAAGGCGGCATTGATGGATCCTTTGGGCCTGCAACGCAAGTTGCCCTGAAGTCACTACAAAAAGTTGCTGGATTTGCTCCGACTGGAACTCTAGATGCCAAGACTGCAAAATTCTTAGGACTTGTTGATGTTGCTCCATTATCAAAGTCGAACTTCCCAACTATTGGGTCTTCTGGTGATGCCGTGTGGTCACTGCAGCAGGCACTCATCAATAGTGGTGTCCAGGTAAAGGGCGGTGCAGACGGAAAGTTTGGATTGGCGACGTCTATTGCTCTTGGAAAATTTCAGTCAATGAAGGGTCTTTCAGTAACGAAGTCTGTTGATGAATCAACTGCAATTGCACTTGGATTGCTTGCAGCCCCTGCGCCAAAAGCGACTGCAAAGAAAATTGTTGCCGCTGCTTCTGCTCCGATAGAAGCCGTTGCACCAGCAACTGGATCACCAATCACCATTGATACCCTCCCCGTTCGTGGTCAAACAAGCGAGAACGTGCGTACATTGCAGAACGCACTCATCAATGCGGGTATTGAAGTTAAGGGTGGAGCAGACGGAGTGTTCGGTGTTGCAACATCGGTTTCAATCGGAAAGTTTCAATCAGCACGCGGATTGAACGTAACAACAGCACTTGATGCTCCAACAGCAGCGGCTCTTGGCCTAATTCCCTCGCTTGCAGATCTTGGTTTGCCAACCTTGCAAGCGTTTCCAGTTCAGGGTCGTTGCGGATTTTCCGATTCATGGCATGCACCACGACCTGGTGGCCGTCTCCACGAAGGTGTTGACATCATTGGTGCACGCGGACTGGCAATCTACGCAGTGGCTGACGGCGTGATCACCAGAATGCTCTCTGGTGGACCACTGAGTGGAAACTCAATTCGTTTGACTATCGCCGATGGCACATACTTCTTCTACGCCCACTTAGACGGATTCGCTGCTGGCCTCACCGTTGGACAGACCGTACGAGCAGGCCAGATCATCGGGTACCTCGGTTCAACTGGTTCAACGTCGAACCACCTGCACTTTGAGGTTCATCCAAAAGGTGGCGCAGCGGTAAACCCATACCCACTTATCAAAGCAGTTGACGCTTGTAACGTTACGGAATTGCTCCCGCAGTCGTAATCGTTCAGCCGAACAACCGTTGGGGGAATCGCTGGTGATGTGAGAATCATCATCGGTTCCCCCAACAAATTTCTATCGCGTACGATCCTTCTCGGAGAGATGCTCAACATCACTGAGCCGTTCGAGACTAAAGGCGTATCCATCGCCCAATTTGATTGCTTTAATGGTCGTAAGTGAAGCATGATTGATGATGAATCTCTCCCACTCCCAAGGTGTGGCTGAGATTCCAAGAAGATGGCAGATCAATACACTGTTGGTGCCAGCATGAGCGAAGAATGCAAATCTCTCGCCCGGTTTATCAATATGCCAAACCGGAAGTTCATTATCTAATCGGTGGACACCGTTACGTTCAAGAAATTCAGCAGCGCCAGTATGAATACGTTGGACAAAATCTTTAACCGATTCCCCTCCTTGTAATCCGTTCCACCGATCATGAGATGCGTTTTTGACCTCATCCCGATACGCCTTAATGGTTTGCTCGGCCGGTGCACCATGCCAAGCGGGTTCGCGAATTTCTTCAAGGAATGGCTCAATCTCTAACCGACGATTTTGACGTTCCAGTGTTGGTAGAGCTGTCAAATGTGTGCGCTGCAGAGGCGAAGCAAACACATGGTCGAATTTTTCATCCGCCAATCGCTGACCTAGCAGCTCTGCTTGACGAAATCCTCTCTCTGTCAAAGGCGGATTAACAACACTTTTACCGTCTTTCACCCACTCTGGCTCTGCATGACGTATCAGAACGATCTCCATACACGTCAATCTATCTGGCGGCTATGCCACACTCACTGAAGGCTGCGGTCAAAGTTGCATCATAAACTTCATCACTCAATGTCGGGTTGCTTGCGGCGACACTAATCATTCGCGTACCCAAACACAACGCTTGTTCTGGAGTTATAGCTAACCCGCGTTGTTCCGCAATGAAGTATGCATACGACCTTATCGATGTCTCTTCGTTATCAAATCCGTAATTGATATCTGGCTGAGGGTCAACAACAAGAGAACTTGAACTCACTGTTTGATCATCACCAGGCGCAACATTGATGCCCTGAGAAATTTCAACTTTGCACTGCTCTGCGATGAACGCCCTGAGTTTTTCGAGGGCTTTCACATTGTCATTACGAACTAGGTTCTCAATTGCGTTCTGCACATTGGCGTCCACTTCAGCGACCTTGCCATCCCAATACACATTCTGCAACGCAACAGATAGTTCTTCGTATGCCCGAACGGTTTGCTCAACTGCTTCATTCACTGTCGAAGGAGCGATGTCATTAATAATGGAAAGTGTTCCGGTTAGCACTGCAAAAGTACTTTGTAATTGTCTTTTCGAGATTGTTGAAAAATTATCGACTGCAAAGCCCGTTGCCACAAGCGAAGATTCCAACTCGGCAGCACGGGAGCACACGGCACGAGTCTCTTGCGATTCGCTGCAGGCAGAAAGAACTACAACGGGAGTGAGAACTAGAAACAGTCTGCGCTTATTCATTACTTGCACCGCTCGTCGAGTTGATCCAAGCTTCGTACAAAGATGCATACTTCCCACCAGCAGAAATTAATGCGAGATGAGAACCATCCTCTACGATTCGGCCATTTTCGAGCATAATCACACGATCCGCGCGTGAGGCTGTTGACAATCTGTGGGCTATAGAAATGGTGGTTCGTCCAACCGATAAACGTTCCAGTGCATGAGAAATTCGCGCTTCAGTGTGCGAATCAACTGAAGATGTCGCTTCATCCAGCACGAGCACATCGGGCTTAACAATTGATGCCCTAGCAAGAGCCACCAGCTGACGCTCACCTGCCGATAGGGAGGATCCCCGTTGACCTACATGCGTTTGTAGTCCTAAAGGCAAACTCTCAAGCCAGTCAATCAGTCCTAGTTCGGCAAAACTATCAATCATGATTTCAGTAGAAGCATCAGGGTTTGCAAACTGCAGGTTGTACTCGATGGTATTGGCAAATAAGAAAGGCTCTTGTGGAACGACTATGAGTCTGCGTCGCAGTTCCTCATTGGCAACTTCTGTAAGCGATACACCTCCAATTTGCACACGACCAATAGTTGGATCTGTCAACCGTGCCACAAGTCGTGCGATGGTCGTCTTTCCTGATCCAGATGGACCGACTAACGCGACATGTTGACCAGATGCAATGTGCAACGAAATGTCATGGAGCACTGGAGCGTCATCATCGGTTTCATTCAGTCGGGAACCATATGCAAAGCTCACCTCTTTGAGATCTACTGACAAGCCACCTTTAGGAAGAGGTCGCGGATGTGCTGATTGTGGCGGACCAATGGGAGTGTCGAGTACACCCAACACTCTTCGCAAACCAGCAACAGCGCTTTGTACTTGATCAATAATCTCTGTGAATTCCGCAATGGGCTCAAGAAAACGGTACGTGAGAAACACGAAGCCAACTAATGCTCCGGACGTAAGCCCACCTGCTGGACCAATAAGCAAACCAGTACCAACAACAGCCATCACAGTGAAAACTGCGAATACCTCGCCACTGGGAAAAAGGAACGCACCAATCACACCAGCACGAATGTTGCTTTTCTTGCGATTCCGCATCGACACCGCAACAGTCTCAATCATCGACTGCTCAGCGTCGTAAGCACGCAACGTCTCCGCTCCGGCCATCAGCTCCGATACCGAGCCAAGGAAATCAGCATTCCGCTCACGGGAGAGCTTGTGCGCATTTACTAAACGTGATTGAACAAAACGTAGAACGATCACTAATGGAGCACTGGTGATAAAGGCAACGAGGGCTAGTCGCCAGTCGTAAGCGAGCATCACCGCAGCAACAGCAATCATCTGCGAACCGTCCAGCAATAAACCAAGACCACCCCACGAAAAAAATTGAGTAAGCGTCTCGATGTCGCTTGTTACTCGTGACACCAACGCACCACGCTTTTCGTTGTTGTGATCTTCAAGACTGAGTCGATGTATATGGTCAAAAAGCTGCGACCGAAGTGCTAAGAGTCCGATTTCGGCCCTCGTTCCCAATCGACGAGTTGCTTCACGCAGACAAAACGATGACAGAACTACACAGAGCGCACCGATAAAGCACATACGCGTGATGTATTGAATATTCACGCGACCCGGTTGCAAACCGTGGTCAATCGACTGCTGTATCAGAATTGGAATGATGAGACGGGCACCGGTACCGAAAAGAGCAAGCAAGAATGTGAAACCGATTCCACTTTTCAATACTGGAGCGACATTTACACCCCTTCCGATGATTCGTGCAGTCGGGAATCTTTGTTCGAGGTCGGTACTCATGATGCTTTCCGTTCCATTTCGAAGGATTTCATGAGATTGGCGTATGCCTGGTTGCTATTCATAAGAGCTTCATGAGTATCCAGTTCAAAAACTCGTCCTTGGTGAACAAACAGCACGTAGTCAGCGATCTTTACCGTTGTCGGTCGAGATGCCACCACAACTGTCGTTGTTGTGCTTGATAATGACGAGAGGCGTTCTAACACCAAGGATTCTGTTGCGGGGTCAAGTGCACTTGTGGTGTCGTCAAGAAGCAGAACTTGACGACCACTTGCAATAGCACGGGCCAAAGCGATTCGCTGTCTTTGACCACCACTCAAACTCACGCCACGCTCGCCAACAATAGTTTCAATACCATTTTCAAGATCCGAAACAAACTCTTCACTCACTGATGCCCACAGAGCACGGGCGATCTCGGGAACATGAATCGACTTACCTAGTGTCAAGTTGAAATGCAGGGATCCCGAAAACAGGAATGGTTCCTGGAACACCATCGCCGATCCGCCCTTAGCTATGTGAACCGAACCGTGTTGAGAACGGACTAAGCCAGCAATCAATTTCAACAGAGTTGACTTCCCCGCACCCGTTTCACCGACAACTGCAACAGTTGATCCGACAGGAATCGAAAAATTGACACGAGAAAAAATCGGCTCGTCTGAAGCAGCGTAGGCAAACGTTGCATCAATTACCTGAACTGCAATGCTGGAATTTTGCCGAATAACGTTGACTTCTGGTTGCGCCTCTATTGGCTCATCAAGAATCTGCCGCACACGCTTGAAACCACTCGATGAATGAGGAATTTCACTGAGCAGATACCCAATGATGCGTAAAGGGAACACGAGCAACGTGAATAAGTAAATGAAACTCGACAACTCACCAATGGTCAAGGCTCCGTTGCGGACTCGAATCGCTCCGTAGGCAATCAGAGCAACATTCACCAGCGAAGGTGTGCCGTCTACAAACGCTTCAAAGATTGCTCGTGCATTAACTGCTTTGATACGTGCGTCTTTTAGTTTCGAGGATATTTGGCCGAGGCGCACATGTTCTCTATCTTCTGCTCCAAAGGCCTTTACCACCATGACACCATCAAAACTCTCGTGGACTGCCTCAGCAAAGTCACCCAATGCCTTCTGCGCAGAATCGAAATGACGATCAATCCGTCTTTGGTATCCGAGATTCAATGCGAACAGCAACGGAATGATGGTGACTGCTAAAAGGCCAAGCGAGAGATCGATCACCACAAGCCAAATACTTGTTAATCCAACGAGTAACAGTACTGAAGTACTAAACGGCAGTGGTCCAAGCACTGACGCAGATGTGTCCGAGTCAACACCAATTCTTGCGACTAAATCGCCGGTCATATGTTTCTGATGCCAAGATGTCGGCTGACGCATGATGTGTCGAATGAGTTGGGTTGAAAGAGACTCCGAGGTTGACCAGTGAGAAATACCTGCAAATGAACGGCGAATGACGACGCCAACTGCCCTCAATAGTCCAATACCTATGACGATTAAGGACGCCGTGAGGAATGTTTGCTGATTGATGCTGTCTTTTTGAAACCGCGGAATGATTACTTCATCGACTACGTAGCCCAATCCAAAACTGGATGCCACCGTACAAATTGCATAAATTGATGCTCCAGCCACTGCGATCAGAAAAGGCCGCGGATGCAATCTGAGTAGTTGACGTAATAGCGATATTGCTAGCCGAAAACGAGACTGCTCCATTGTTGCAACTCTACTTCAGCAGTAAAGTTACGAATGAGAAAATAGTGAATCGCGAAGTAAGATTCTCAGCGTGAATCCCCCAAATACAGTAGAACGCTCTGCAGGTCAACGAATTGCCCGATTAACTGCTCGGATAGCAATCGGAACTTCAATCATTGGTCTTGTTGCCATGTGGATATACGCATTTGGGTTTGCTTCTAAAGAGTCAGTCAACAAGATTGGCGACCAAGCGTGGACTCAACGTGCTGAAACAATATGCAAACAGGCGATGGAACAGCGAATAAAACTTGCCGACTTTCGGCAAATTTCCGAGGCTGGTGCGAATGCTTTGAGCGATCGAGCCGATTTAGTGGACAAGGCAACAGACACGCTTGAAAATGCAATCTCAGAAATATCCAGAGTTTCACCCTCGGATGCAAAAGGTAAGGCAATTGTTCCGTTATGGATTGCCGATTACAAACAACTCATTAAAGATCGCAGAGAATACGCAGCGCTCCTCCGAGCCGGGGTGAATGAAACTTTCTCGGAATCCATGTTTGAAGGACTGCCTATCAGCGAGAAGATCTCAACCTTCGCCGCAGATAATCGCATGACCTCCTGCAAGATCCCAATGGATCTCTCTATCTAAATTCGTTTGCTGGCACCCAGCCGGAATGAACGGTATATTGCTTAATCACCTTTGCGGGAGAGCCAACTGCAACGCTGTAGTCGGGAATATTTCCGTTCACCACTGAATTCGCACCGATTGCAACGTGCTTTCCGATGTGGGCACCTGGGAGAATCACACTTCCCGCCCCAATCCATGATCCTTCACCAACTACTACCGGCTTCTCGACTTGCGTTTGCATCGAGATCGGAAGATCAACAATTTCATAGCCATGATTTTGATCGGTGATGTAGACGTGGTGACCTGTCCACACATCATTGCCAATGTCAATTGCCAAGTGTCCAACGATCCCGCTGCCCCGCCCAATCAAACACCGATCTCCAATACGCACGACTGGATTGGTTAAACACTGTTGGCCAGGGACCATTCCCGCAGAGAGTGCAACATGGCTTCCGATCATTGTGTTTGACCCGATCTGGATGTACTGCTCGTTGAATATGGTGGTCTGCGGGAAACAAATAATGCTGTTCTTTCCAAAAGAACCGAATCGTTTTCCGCGTGATGTGTCTGGTCCGATCGAGCCGTGAAGTGAAAGCCAATCCCATGCCGCATGGGCCAAACGTTCTTTGATCAGGCGAAATCGGACCGAAATCATGATCTGCAATCTAATCGGTAGCCTGATTTTGTGACTGAAGCACAATCTCGACCACGAATCACCGTGCCAATGGTGCTTGCAAACAAAGGCTCAGGAAAACCCCTGAGCATGATCACTGCCTATGACGCAACCTTTGCCCGGATCGTCGATGAATCTGGCGTCGACATGATTTTGGTGGGCGACTCCGTCGGCTCGGTTGTGCAAGGAGTTGCTAACACCATTCCAGTCACGCTCGAGGAGATGGAGTACCACGTGAAGTTGGTAGCACGGGCAAATCCTCGGGCATTAATCATCGGTGACCTCCCATTTGGTTCCTATCAAGTCAACACTGAGCAAGCAGTTCGGAGTTCGATACGCCTCGTGAAAGCTGGCGCAGCCGCCGTGAAGTTAGAAGGTGGAGTCACGATGTTCGACACCATCGCTGCCATCTCGCGTGTTGATATTCCTGTGATGGGCCACATTGGGTTGACTCCCCAGAGCTATCACCGTATGGGTGGTCATCGTGTGCAGGGTCGAGTTGATGGTCGTGAGGCAGGCGGTCGCGAGCGACTCCTAGAAGATGCACACTCGGTGGAACAATCTGGCGCATTTGCGGTTGTTATCGAAGGTGTTCCAAGAGATCTCGCCAAGGAAATCACAAACAAAGTATCTATCCCAACCATCGGCATTGGCGCAGGTCCCGATTGCGATGGACAGGTGCTCGTGCTTCACGACATTCTTGGTTTGTCACAGAACACCCTAAAGTTCACGCGCAAGTATGCAGACATTCGCTCCACGAGCGTAGACGCGTGCAAGAATTTCGTCGAAGATGTTCGAAATGGATCGTGGCCAGACGATGACCACTCTTTTCACTAACCTCTTAAGTTTCCAAACGTGGCGTGGGTCAATTCCGAAACACCAGACCGTTGGTTTTGTTCCGACGATGGGAGCGCTCCATGCGGGACATGTCAGCCTCATTGAGCAGGCGAAAGCGGAGTGTGACGTAGTTGTCGTAAGCATCTATGTGAATGCTTTGCAATTCAATTCTGATGCTGACTTTGCGCGATATCCACGCACTGCAGAACACGATCTCGAGGTATGCACTGAAGCGTATGTAGATGCGGTGTTCGCTCCTATCAAAAGCGAGCTATTCCCAGAGGATGTAGTGGAATTGCTGACACCTTCAAGAAATGCGTTGGGTTACGAAGGCGCAGATCGCCCTGGGCACTTCGGTGGCGTCGCCACCGTTGTAGACCGTCTATTCAAATTGGTCCAGCCGTCGGTCGCCTACTTCGGCCTAAAGGATTACCAACAAGTCGCAGTTATCAAGGACATGGCATCACAACTACACCCCGACATCGTCATTTCGCCATGCCAAACGATGCGAGAAGATGATGGCTTGGCAATGTCAAGCCGCAATAGGTTCCTCACTCCATCTGGACGTAAAAGCGCTGCCCTATTGCATGCCGCACTCAAGAATGCAGTCACATTGTGGAATGGCGGTAATTGTCAATCACAGGAATTAGTTCAATCTGTGACCGACTATATTTCGCAGGATTCTGCAATAGAAGTGCAATATATTTCTGTCGTTCGCGATGGAACCATGGATCAGATTCAGATTGTGAGTGAAAACGATGTAATCGTTGCGGCAATTGTTGTTGACGGAGTTCGTCTCATTGACAACATGTCATTTACTAACGCTTGACCTCGGCGTCGGTCTGCCTTACGCGATAGCGAACCGTGTAAATAGAATCGCCACTCAAAATTCCCCCACGAGCAAACGTACGACCGTTTTGCCAGTTGGATAATCCGAGTTCCGGTTTATTTAATGCATACTGACCATCTACCCAGCGAGTCATACCATCACCGAAGAACGGTGCGTTGGACCTACTCCAAGCCAGATCGATTTCTGATTCATCACTAGAGATTATTGACAATATAAATGACGGTGAGTGAGCATTGAACAATTCAATAGCAGCATTCACGTTGTCGACAACGACAATTGATATCTCAGGTATGTTTTCCCACTCCCACTCAGTTCCTAGATATGAGTGATCTATTACATCAACTACAAACTCTTGCGGAACAGTGCAGTTGGATAAAGCAGAAGCCACACATCCATCCACATGTAAGACCGCATGAGTATTCCGCTTCTGTGCGGCAAGCAGAACACCATCAATAACTGCCTGTAACGACTCACTCAACGACACTGTGGTGAATACCACGGTGTTGAGTGTGTTACAGACCTTTCGGTCTAATGAATTACCGACAACATTTACAACTCGATCAACATCTTCAACACCGGAAACAATCATCCACGCTCCACCGGTGCCATGCAGACTCGCTGGAATACCATGTTGCTGAGCAATCTCGCCAAGTAGCGAGACCGAAGTTCCGCTACCGCGCGCAACAGCAAGCGACAATCGTTTGTCTGAGAACAACGCCCAGGCTGCGGCGTGAGTTTTTGACGGCAGAAGCGAAACAGATGCAGACGGAAGTCCAGCCTCCTCCAGGCTCGGTGTCACCGCAAGGTCCATGATTGCTCGAGCTGTTTCGAGTGCATCGCTACCGATTCTGAAAACGCACACATTGCGACTTGCAAGCACTCCTGTCGCGTCTGCAAAAACGTTGGGGCGACCCTCAAAGACAAATCCGACAACTCCAAGAGGTGCTACGTGAGATTCAATGGACCATCCACCGTGGCTCAATGTTTCGCGCACGGTGTTCGCTGGAACCAAATCCTTCCAGATCAATAAGGCGTCAATCATGTCTTGGCGCATAGATTGACTCAAGACCAAACGAGTCGTTGAGCGTCCGTTAGCTTGCGCATCAGCAACATTTCTTTCGTTTGCCTCTCGAATCTGACTGAAGATTGCCTCATCTTTCAAATGGCGAGCGAATCCTTCATAGAAAGACATGATTTGGCTATCCGTAACGTGGCCCAGTGCGGAGAAAGCATCGATTGATTCATTGATGCAGGATGTAACCAATTCGGAATCAGATTTGGGAATAAGCAATACTCCTGCAGAGGTAGTTGCGATCAGCCGGTCACCGTCTACAAAAGCGTTGGCTATTTCGGTGCCGATTTCTACCAGCTCACCACCGATCAACACTCTGTCGTGCGGCTGAAGTTTCACTGCTGCTCCATGAATCTATCGTAGGTCACTAGTCTTAAAACATGAACGATCGTTTGTATTTTCGTCAATTGTTGTCTGGTACTGATTTCGCCACGAATGACCAGATGGCACAGCAGATGGTCAATTTTGTCTATTTGATTGGTGATCGGCAGACACGCGAATGTGTCATTGTTGATCCGGCGTATGCGGTGAAGGAAATTGCTGACATCGTTCAGTCAGATGACATGAATCTCGTTGGTGCTCTCGGCACCCACTATCACCCCGACCACGTGGGTGGAAAAATGATGGGATGGAACATCGAAGGCATTTCATCGCTACTTGAACTCAACAACATTCCGATTCATATCCAGAGAGCCGAAACCGAGTGGGTCACAAAGACCACTGGTGTATCTGCATCTCACCTCACACCACATGAAGGTGGTGACGTCATTAATGTTGGCGCAATTGCAATCACGCTCCTGCACACTCCAGGGCATACGCCCGGAAGTCAGTGCTTCCTTGTAGATGGCAACTTGGTTTCAGGCGACACATTGTTTCTCGAGGGCTGCGGCCGCACCGACCTTCCTGGATCAAACCCTGACGATATGTATGACAGTTTAAATGTGCTCGCCTCGTTGCCGAGCGACACAATTGTTTATCCAGGTCATCGTTACTCAGACCCAGCGTTCCTTGCCATGGGGCAAGTACGTAAAACCAATTACGTATTTAAGCCAACTTCAAAAGAGGGTTGGTTGCAATGGTTTGGCCAGTAGGCAATCTGCTAGCCGAGAAGACCCGAATACAAACTGCTGAGTCCCGCGAGGGCGAGCAAAATCAAAACTAACATCCGAAACCGATCAGGATCGACGCGACTGCGAATGAGTCGACCCGCGTAAACACCGGCGATCATGCTTGGGAGTAATGCAAGTGAGATCCAAATTTCTGACAGAGCAATTTCACCAAATGCGGCGAACAACACCAATCCGTATATGCCGCTAACTAAAAACACCATGTTCAGCGTCGAACGGAAAACCTGCGGGTCGCTCTTACGCGCCTGCATTGCAAACACTAAAGGTGGACCATTCGTTGATGTTGAGGTCAAAAGGAAACCACTGATAACCCCCATCGACCAGTCCAGACTGACGTGTGCATGTGTGAGGTCGCGCCCGCGAGCAAGTAACAACACTCCGAACAGCACGCCTATGCCTAAAAGTATCTTGAGCACCTGTTGATTTGCGTAAATAAAGGCAACAAGTCCAAAAGGTGCCCCAACACACGAAGCCAGCAAAAACCGTTTAACTTGCTGTTTATCCTGATTATGTTTCAAGTCTTGATACTGGAACACATTGTTCGCTGTACCAATGAGGGAAGCGAGTATCACGGCACGCTGTAAACCAACGATTTGCATCATGACGGGAACTGCCAGTAAGGCGAAACCGAAACCTACAACTGCCTGTGTGCACGCCGTTAACAAAACAACTATCGCAACTGCAATGAAACTCCACAGTGAGATATCGATCACGAAATCAACTCGCGAACACAAGCCAAGAAAATCGTGGTGTGTAAATCCACATCGGCTTCGCTATGAAACGGCGTCATGAGCGCCATGTTATGAAATGGTGTAAGCAGAATGCCTCTGTTCAATGCATAGAGGTGCATATAGGACTCAAGAGAGTCATTAACCGATGCTGCAGCCTGGGCACCATTTTGAGGGTGCTCTGAAAACCAGTATTCAGCGCGACAACCAAGTTGCTGCACGGTCCAAGGCAATTGGTATTGATCAATTACCATTTGCACTCCTTCGCTCCAACGTGTTGCAAGCGGAATTGCTTTATCAAAATCCTCTTGGCGAAGCGCATGCGTAAGAGTTGCGCGAATTGCTGCACCGGCTAAAGCGCTCCCACTCAATGTTCCTCCGATACCCGACACGTCAAGGTCGTGGCCATGCATCAGATTTTCAACCTTGTGTGCAATGTCAGCAGACATGCCATAGGCGGCAACAGGAATTCCACCGCCAATCGTTTTTCCTATTACCAACATGTCAGCCTCGATACCCCACAAACGTGATGCACCTTGCGGTCCTGCACAAATGGTGTGCGTCTCATCGAGAATGAGCAACACACCGTATTTTCGCGTGAGTTGTCGAACGCCTTCTAGGTATCCGTTTTGCGGTAGCACAATTCCAATATTCGTCAGTGCCGGTTCCATCAGCACACAAGCAACCTCACCGCCTGCAAGTGCACTTTCCATTGCTGAGAGATCGTTGTACGGTACAGCAATGGTCGTGACACTAGGGTGCACCTGGGGACCAATTGCACCCGGACGGCTTACCGTTTTACCAAGATCATCTAAAATGACAAGCGTTTCATCAACAGTTCCGTGATAGCACCAGTCATTCACCACAATCTTCGGCTTACCAGTTAGTTGTCGGGCAAGACGCAAACTAAAACGGTTCGCATCAGTTGCGCTGAGACAAAATTGCCATTTACGCATTCCAAATCGTTCAGACAGATGACTTGCCACCCAGGACAGATCCGATGATGGCAACATCGTTGTCAATCCTCGCTGTGACTGATCAGCAATCGCTTGTGAAATTGGTGCGTTGGCATGACCGGTCATTGAACCCGTGTCTCCTAGGCAAAAATCAACATATACATTGCCGTCGATATCAACGATGCTCCCACCCGCTGCCCTGTCGGCGATGACTGGGAATGGACCTGCCCACCTTTTCATCCATGGCATGGGAACTCCTGCCAATAGGGATGACAGTGACCGGGTTGACTCCTCTTGGGAGCAAGGATGATTTCGAACGAACATGTCCACTTCGGCACTCATGAGCTCTGCGATACGTGAATCAGCGATCATGCAGCCATTCTTATAGATCCCCGTCCGAAGATGATGCTTCTACACTGGCACTATGAATTCACTGCGTATTGATGGTCAGCGGCTCATGGATCGAATCATGACTTTGGCATCAATATCGCCGATAGAAGGTGGCGGAAACTGTCGGCTCGCACTTACCGATGAGGACAAAGAAGGACGTGACCTCGTCATCACATGGATGAAAGATCTTGGGCTCGAAGTTTCGATAGACGTCGTCGGCAACATCATTGGTGTGTGGAATGTCGGGTCTGGGGCATCAGTTATGACTGGCTCGCATATCGACACCGTTCGCACCGGTGGAAAATACGATGGAAATCTTGGGGTGCTTGCAGGACTGGAAGTAATTGAGACACTGCAGCAGGCTGGCGTTACGCCACCACGACCTATCTCCGTAGGCGTATTCACCGATGAAGAGGGCGCGAGATTCGCTCCCGACATGCTTGGATCGTTGGTGTTCGTTGGTGGATTATCGGTAGAAGAAGCACTTGACATTCGCGCGATTGATGGTCCTCGCCTCGGCGATGAACTCCAACGCATCGGATACGCCGGAAACACACCTTGCCCACAGACGCCCCCACATGCCTTTGTTGAATTGCACATTGAACAGGGACCACTCCTTGAGGCAAACGGTGTGCGATTTGGCGCAGTGACTGGAGTGCAAGGAATTTCGTGGCAAGAACTCACCATCATCGGGCAGAGCAACCATGCAGGGACTACGCCAATGCGCTTACGCAAAGACCCGGTTGTTGTTGTGGCGGAAGTTGCGAAGTTCCTACATGATCTCGCCTTGCGATATGGCGAAAACCAAGTTTGCACAGTTGGAAAGATTGATATTCATCCAAGTTTGATCAATGTTGTGGCTGCAAAGGCGACCATGACATTGGATGTACGTAACACCGACGAGATGTTGCTGCGTAAAGCAGAAGAGGAAATATCGTCATTCATTGCAGATGTTGCTAAACGCGAAGGCGTCACCACTTCGGTTCGATCTCTTGCGCGATTTGAACCAGTGCAGTTTGATCAGCGAGTGATTGACATCGTTCATCGCCATGCAACCGATCTTGGTAATTCCGTGCAATACATGCCTTCCGGCGCAGGACACGACGCACAGATGCTCGCCCGCGTGTGCCCCACCGCCATGATCTTCACGCAAAGCAAAGATGGCCTAAGCCACAATCCCGCTGAGTACACATCACCAGAGGATCTCGAGGACGGAACAAACATTTTGCTGCAAACTATGCTGACTCTTGCAGAGACTGATTTTTCGTAACACTTCCAACTGGCCCTCGCACGAACAATTAGGCTCATCGTCATGGCCAGAATCGTTACTGTTGCAGCAGCTCAATTAGGACCAATTCAGCGTGGCGATTCACGTGAATCATGTGTCGAAAGAATGATCGTTCTGATGCGCCAGGCATCAACTGCAGGGTGCGACCTCGTGGTGTTTCCGGAATTGGCTCTGACCACCTTCTTCCCACGGTGGTTTGTACACAACATCAGCGAAGCGGATCACTGGTACGAAACGTCTATGCCAAATGCTGCTACTCAACCGCTATTCGATGAGGCAAAACGATTGAAGATTGGTTTCTCGCTTGGCTATGCCGAACTCACGCCTGATGGGCAACGTTTCAACACACAGATATTGGTTGAAAAAGATGGATCAGTCGTCGCCAAATATCGCAAAGTACATATTCCTGGGCACGAAGAGCATGAACCAGACCGACCATTTCAACACGCTGAACGCTATTACTTCACTCCAAGCAACGAAGGCTTCGGTGTGTGGAAAGCATTTGGTGGTCGTGTAGGAATGATGATTTGCAACGACCGGCGCTGGCCTGAAACGTATCGTGAGATGGGTTTGCAAGGCGTCGAAATGATTCTGTGTGGATACAACACGCCTCTCCACTACGTTCCAGATCCGTCACAGGATGTCTTGGCAGGTTTTCACAACGCACTCGTCATGCAAAGTGGTGCCTACCAGAATGGAACGTTCGTAGTAGGCGTGGCAAAGGGTGGCATCGAGGAAGGCGTCGATAGTCTCGCCGATTCCTGCATTATTGGGCCGTCAGGCGAGATCCTCGCCAAGACAAAGAGCAATGGCGATGAGATTGCTGTTGCGGCGTGCGACTTGGATTGGTGCTACCAGTACAAGAACACCCTGTTTGATTTCGACCGCTATCGCCGACCAGAGGTCTACCAACGCATCACCGCTCAGCGCGGAGCCATCGTCTCTGATTAGGGATTTTTTTACATTCTGTAAATCCCAAACCCAATAGGTGTATGGTAAACGTAGATATTTGCGAGGGGGCGGGCATGGAAGACACTCTGATTCAGTTTGTGGCAAATGGCGTCCCCGTCAGCGTGCGGAGCAATCATCCCCACTTGCTTTCCGCCCTGCGAGAAGAGCTCAACATCACTTCACCCAAGGACGGGTGCTCACCAAGTGGACAGTGCGGCTGTTGCACGGTATTTGTAAACGGCAAGGCCGTAGTGAGTTGCCAAACCAGCCTGGACAAAGTTGCTGGCGGTGAAG
>BJFW01000031.1 GCA_014190095.1 Actinomycetes bacterium
GCCGTTCACGCGGGCGTTCATCGAATAGCCGCAAGCACAGTTACCCACGCGAAGCCCGCATTAGCGAGACCGTGCGCGAAGTGGTGGCTGAAGAACTACTGCGAATTGATGATGATCGCTTGGCCTTCGTGTCAATTACTTCAATTGAAGTTGATGCCGAAATGAACCGCGGCATTGTGTACTACGACTCGCTACAAGGACCAGAGGGCGATGCTGCAATTTTGGCGGCGTTTAGTCATCACCGCAAGCAACTGCAGTCGGCAATTGCTACGCAAGTACATGCTCGTCGCACACCAGTTTTGGAATTCCGCCCAGACGATGCCATTCGCGCGGCAGCACGCATCGATGAAGTATTGCGCAACGATCCAATGCATACGCGCAATCTTTCCGACGACACGGAGTAGCAATGGCGAAACGCCGTCCACCAACCGTTCACGGTTTGGTAATCATAGATAAACCTGCGGGTATGACGAGTCACGACGTGGTGAGCAAGTTGCGCAAACAACTGAACGAACGGCGCATTGGTCATGCAGGAACACTTGACCCCGATGCAACAGGCGTGATGGTTGTGGGCGTTGGGTATGTAACTCGCTTGATGCAGTTTTTGAGCGGCATGGACAAGACATATACATGCGAAGTGGTGTTTGGCAGCGAGACC
Source organism: Actinomycetes bacterium (assembly GCA_014190095.1). Taxonomy (GTDB): domain Bacteria; phylum Actinomycetota; class Acidimicrobiia; order Acidimicrobiales; family Ilumatobacteraceae; genus UBA3006. The sequence goes on from BJFW01000031.1 coordinate 659, forward strand.
AACACGCTGGACGATTCGGGAACGGTGACCGCAACGTTTGAGATGGGCGAGTTGACGCTTGACGCAGTGTGTGCTGCCGCAACGAAGTTGACGGGTCCAATTATGCAAGTGCCACCCATGGTGTCGGCATTGAAGGTTGACGGCAAACGCTTGCATGAACTTGCGCGCGAGGGAATAGAAGTTGAGCGCAAGCCACGACCCGTCACGGTGTATTCATTCGATGTGCACAGTGTTCGAATTGAAGGTGGCGTAACTATTGCGAGTATTGAAGTTCGATGTTCGTCGGGAACTTACGTGCGCACGCTTGCAGCCGACCTTGGCACGTTGCTTGGTGGAGGAGCGCACTTACGAAACTTGCGCCGCACCACAGTGGGCGACTTTGTTCTTGCCGATTGCACCAGCATTGAAGATGCGAAGTTGCTCGAGCCGATAACCGCGCTGCGATCCATGACTCGGGTGGTGGCCGATGCCGATACTGCAGTGAAAGTTCGTCATGGCCGTTCGTTTCCTGCATGGGATGGCAGCGCGCCGTGGGCAGTTGTTGATGAATCAGGTGCGTTACTTGCGGTCTATGAAGCAGATGGACCTAATGCAAAACCGTCAGTGGTTTTGGCCGAAGCGATAGCGTAAATATTCGTGCTTATTCTTCGTGATACCGATGCTGCTGCCACTCCAGCGCAACGTTCTGTAGTCACCATTGGCGCCTATGACGGCGTGCACAAGGGGCATCGCGCGGTGATTGCTCATGTACAGGCCGAAGCTAAGCGACTGGGTTGCCAGGGAGTAGTAGTCACGTTTGATCGTCACCCAGCATCGGTGGTGCGACCAGAATCTGCCCCGAAGTTGTTGACCGATAGTGACCAAAAGATTGAGTTGCTTGCTGGCACGGGAATTGACGCCACCTTCATGGTGCATTTCGATGAAGCCGCTTCGAAAGAAGACCCGGCTGCATTCGTGAAACGCGTGTTGGCAGATGCACTTGGCGCGATGTTGATCGTTGTTGGAGAAGACTTCCACTTTGGGTACAAACGTGGCGGAAACGTTGCGTTGTTGCGCGAACTAGGCAGGCAATACGACTTTGAAGTGGCACCAATGAAATTAGTTCCACGTGTAGATGGCGTTGCCGAACCAGTAAGTAGCACGGCAATTCGTCGTGCACTTGCGGGAGGGCAAGTTGAAGTAGCACAACAATTACTCGGTCGACCATTTTCTGTGCGCGGAGTAGTGGTGAACGGCGACAAGCGTGGACGCACTATTGGCTTCCCAACGGCAAATACCGAAGTGTCAAACCAAATGTGCTTACCAGCCGATGGCGTGTATGCAGGAATGTTTACGTGTCTAGACGGCAGTGTGCATGGTTGCGCAATCAACCTTGGCCGTAGGCCAACATTTTTCGAACATGCAGATGTATCGCTACTAGAAGCGCACTTGCTTGATTTTTCAGGCGACCTCTATGGCCAGCAGGTAAGTGTCACCTTTGAACACTTCTTGCGTAGTGAGCGAAAGTTTGACGGTCTTGATGCGATTAAAGCGCAGCTACAGCTTGACGTGTCGGCGGCTCGCGGTCTGGTCGGCCGTAAGTAGTTGTTCGCTGGCGGAGTGATCTGCCAAGAGGCTCGGCAATTGCTCTAAACGATTCTTCTGTCATTAACTGACCATGGTTCGCGCCTGCTGCACGTGAAATATTTTCGTTCATCAACGTTCCGCCCATGTCGTTGCAACCTGCGCGAAGTAGTTGTTGTGCACCTTCTTGACCGATCTTCGTCCACGACACTTGCACGTTGTCGATAAGCCCACGGTACGCGATGCGACCGATTGAGTGCATGAGAATCGTTTCTCTAAACGTTGGCCCGCGGCGTGCTTTGTGCTGCAAGTAAATAGGTGATGCCATGTGTACGAACGGCAATGGTATGAACTCAGTGAACCCGCCGGTTATTTCTTGCAATGCTCGCGTGCGCACAATGTGCTTTGCCCAACTCAGCGGGTGCTCAACAGATCCGAACATGATGGTGATGTTGGACTTCAAGCCGGCTTCGTGTGCAACCTGGTGACAGTCCAGCCATTCCTCGGTGTTGATCTTGTCGGAGCAGATGATGTTACGAATGTCGTCATCCAAAATTTCTGCTGCAGTTCCTGGCAAGGATGCAAGGCCGGCTTCTTTCAATCGAGTGATGTAGCTATACAGCGATTCGCCCAAACGCTTTGCACCCTCGGTTACTTCGAGCGCAGTGAACCCGTGCACGTGCATGTCGGGAACTGCATCCTTCACCGCACGCGTGACGTCGATGTAATAGTCGCCGTCGAAGTCGGGGTGAATGCCACCCTGCAGGGTTACTTCGGTAGCGCCTAAGTCCCAGGCTTCTTTTGCACGTTCGGCAATGTCGTCAAGGGTCAATAGGTAAGGAGTCCCGCGAAGGTTGAGGCTGAGTGGGCCTTTGGAGAACCCGCAGAACCTGCACTTAAACGTGCACACGTTGGTGTAGTTGATGTTGCGGTTATGCACCCAGGTGACCTCATCGCCAACAATTTGTTTACGCAGGTCGTCAGCAACATGAGCGATTGCGCGCACCTCTGGGCCACGTGCGCCAAAGAGCGTGACAATTTCTTGTTCGTTAATGCGGTGACCAAGTTCGACACCGCGCAACACTTCAGCAACTGGGCCGGTGATTTTTTCACCTTCACCTATGCGCTCAAAAGGAATGAGCATTGGGGGAGCATTGTTTGCACCCGAATACCACTGTGTTGAACGATGACCGACCAACACCACTTCGGCTCCGTCGTGCACCACGTCGGCTGCCGTTACTTTTTCTGGCCACACCTGTCCGCTGTCGTCTCGAGCCAAGCCTTCGGCATCGCTTCGGTCCATCAATGCGAAGTCGAGCGACGTGTCAAACCATTGCTCGGGGTTGATAACAAACTCTGGATAAACGGTGAGGCGGGGAGCAAGCGACTTGCCCTTTGCTTCGGTGACTGTGCGCAACTTGTCGAGTGCTGGCCATGGGCGTTCAGGGTTTACGTGGTCTGCAGTAACAGGAGAGACACCGCCCCAATCGTCAATACCGGCGTCGAGCAAGATGCTGAAGTCATCGCTCAGGTTCGGTGGCGCCTGCAAGTGAATGCTCGGTGGCAAAATAATTCGCGCTGCAGCAATGGACCACAAGTACTCATCTTCTGGACACGGTGCTTCGTGTTGCATTCCCGTGCGTGGCTTCGGCAAGAAGTTCTGCACGATTACTTCTTGCACGTGTCCGTATTTCGCATGTGATGCAGCAATTGCCTCAAGTGCATCAATTCGGTCCTCACGCGTTTCGCCGATGCCTACCAAAATTCCTGTGGTAAACGGAATATTCAGTTCGCCAGCCCACTGCAATGTGTCGAGGCGACGCTGTGGTTCTTTGTCTGGTGCACCGCGGTGGCAATCCAAATCATCGCGCAATGACTCAATCATCATTCCTTGCGACGGTGACACCTTGCGCAACAGTGCAAGTTCGTCTTTGTACAGCGCACCGGCGTTGGCGTGTGGAAGCAATCCAGTTTCTTTCAACACCAACGCAGCCATGTCGTGCAAGTAATGCACGGTGGAATCAAAACCGTTTGCCGTCAACCAATCTTTTGCTACGTCGTAACGAAGTTCTGGTCGTTCGCCAAGTGTGAAAAGTGCTTCGTGGCAACCCATGCGTGCGCCTTGCTTGGCAATGGCCAATACTTGTTCGGCGCTGAGGTACGGGTTTTCTAGTCGTGCAGGTGGCTGCGCAAAGGTGCAGTAACCACACTTGTCGCGGCACAACATGGTGAGCGGAATAAACACCTTCGGTGAATACGTAACCCGACTGCCGAATTGCGCGTCGCGAATAGCGCGCGCATCAGCCAACAACTGATCGAGTGGGGTGGCAAGGACGCGCTGACGCTCAGACAACTAAACCCTCCGTGGGTGCTAGTGAAGTTGGATTGTCAGTGCTCGACCAAGTCTTCCCACAGTGTTAGATAGGTGGGCGTTCCAGAAGATGCCGTGCGCTTGAAACCATAGCCAACGGGTTGCCCCACCGCAACTACGCCAAGGTATTAATTGAGCCCGAAGAGAGCTCGGATCGCATCGTCAATTGCCCATTGCTCGTGGACCTCAATGGTTCCAATGTGGTCCTTCAGTCGATCGATAGAAACCGCTCGAACCTGGTCCAGAACTACACGAGTTATGTCGCCGCCAATTTCAATTTGAGGCCGAAGAACAATGGGCCGTGCGCTTTGCGATGTGGGTGCAATGATGACCACTGAGCGCGGAAGGAATGCATCCGATTGCAGAATGACAGCAAAACGCTTTCCTGAAATTTCGTGACCAGCATTTTGAGGGAGAATTATTGAGTAGACGTCACCACGGTTCACAGATTGAATCCATGAAATTGTGAAGCGCCTTCATTTCTGCACGGTCTTCCGGGTCTGCATCGAGTGCATCTAATTCGGCCTTAAGCCGAGTTGCATCGAACAGGTTTCTCGCAGTATCCAAGATTGCCTGCTGGATGTTTTGCTCATCGGTAAGCCCGGTTGAGCGAAGGTGCGTAAGCGCACGGCGAAGATTGTCGTCGAGTTGTACCGAAATCTCGTCGTTCACAGACGTAAGTGTATTACTCATGAGGGATCCTTTCTTGGGGTTTCGAGTTAGTGGGGCATGCCGTAGCCACATGGCCGTCGGGGTAGGTGACAGTGAGTACGCGATTTTGCAGTGAAAGCTTCAGATTCCAATTACCTTCATGCACATTGCGGTGGTGGTGTGAGCACAACGGCACGAGGTTGTTCATGTTGGTAGGGCCGTCGTCTCGCCAGTAGGCGATGTGGTGCGGCTGACATTGTGCAATTGGCACCTTGCAGTCGGGAATTGCGCAGTGGGAATACATAGCTTCAATTGCTTTGCGCTGATAGCGCGTCGCTAACCGTGACGCCCGACCAATGTCGATAACAACACCTTTTGAATTGAGTACCACCGGAATGATTTCGGCTTCACATGCCATGCGCCGAATGGTTTCAAGTGGCAACTCCGCTTCGCGCCCTGTGCGAATAACGGAACTTTCGTGTAAACCAGAGCGCAACGTATGCAAGTCAATGACAACCGAAACTTCTGCTCGCGCATGCGGCGATGAGATCATTGCACCTGCCGTAAGGGGAGCACCAAGTGATGCTGCATCGATGAGTTCTAAAAATGCGAGCGCATTGAGATGACCGTGCTTGCGGTCATCGGTTGGGCACGTGTCGGGTAGCGCTGCATGAAACAGACGTTCAACAGTGTTGTCAAGCTTGCCGATGACACGAAGACCGTTTTCGGGGTCGAGCCTGCCAGCAATGTGGAACATTCCCGATTCGCGGTCGATCCAGTGCCGGAGGTTGGCATCGCGACGCTGACGTTCAAGACGTGTAACACCGCCGTCGGCATGAATGCGGGCAACTTCACTCTTTACCGCGCGCGCAAAGTTGTCGGGTGTTGCGTGGGTCGCAACATTGTTCAGCCAGTCGCTGCGTGAAGCGAGTTTGGCTTTCTCGTCTTCGGTGAGTTGGTGCGTGGCACGAGCAACGGCATCAATATGAGCACTGCCAATGCGGCCTTGTTCGAACGCGTGTTCAAGTTGTGGAAAATCGCCGAGAGTTTTGGCTCGCGAAACTTCGCGGAATGCATCGATACGTGAAATATTTGCCGCACTGGCGAGCACTTGCTGTGGCTGAATGCGCGGCGTAGTTGTAGCAAGCACCTGGAGTTTTCGGGTAAGCGCCACCTTGCAGTTGTCGATCCATTGCTGGATTTGCCCAACATCATTAAGCGCTGACCGGATAAGTGCTTCGTCATCGGCCTCAGATATCAACTGGGCAAGGTGCGAAAGCCTGTCCGAAATTTCGGCGGTATCGATGGCTAGAGAAAAACCCACGTGTTCCTGCTTGTGTGATTCGTATTGCTACGAAATGGCAAATGCTGTGGGAGAAGCACCGCCAACAATAAATGCGGGGTGTTACAGAGTTAAATTTTGCCGAGGGCAGTAAACAGCGCACGTACGTTGTGGCCACTCATTGATTCGCGATGACCCGTGCGACTAATGAACCCAAGCTGCACACCAGTTGCTGGGTCGACCACCGTAAACAACTGTTCGTGACCTGCGGCATCTACGACAACATCGGTAAGTAGGGGTACTCCAGCATCGGCAAGTGCTTGCTGAACAAACCCAGCGTTCAACACTTCAATGGCAATGTGCTGCACACCAGAACCGTTGGCCTCAAGATGCGCGCGTACTGCTGGGTCGTTCCCAGGGCCAACCAATACCACGGTTACCCCGCCCGCAGTTGCGGTAACGATGTCGGCATCTTCAGTTGGTTCCAAGGTGAAGCCAAGTGTTTTCAAAAACGATGAAGCAGATGCGAGATCAACAACGGCAACGACAACGTGATCAATACGAACTGCAACCGTGTCAAGAGCGGACAGCAATGTGTCGGCAACTTTCGTTGGTGCAATACCGCCTCGTTCGTGAGCAACTTCAATGCGATGCGTTTCGGCAAGCACAGTTCGGAAAATTTGTTCGGCAAAGTCGGCGTCTACACCGCTGTTAATTGCCCACTGCCTACGAGTAGTGAGCACTTCGCGGACACGTTGCGGCTGAATGACCGCAGTAGACGAACCGGCTTTCACTTCTGCAACCTCGCGGCACACTTCCATTCGCTGAGCGAGCAGTGCAACGATTGCTGCATCGATCTGATCGATCTTTTCGCGAAGTTGTGGAAGGTCGCTTGTCATAGTTACTTACGCCACCACTTGCGTTTCTTGTGTGGCTCTACCAAACGTTGAACGTGTTTTGCCAACACATCCATTTCAATGTTCACTGCGTCACCAGGTTTGCGTACGCCAAGTGTGGTGACAGCGGTGGTGTGCGGAATAACTGCAACACGGAATGTGTCGGCGGTGAGATCAAATGCAGTCAACGAAATGCCATCAACGGTGACCGAACCCTTTTCAACAATCAAGTGCATCAGGTCGCTTGGAATTCGAATGACTAAGTCGGGAGCGGGAGAGACAACATGCCCAACTGCATCAACGTGACCGAGCACCATGTGTCCACCAAGTCTTTCGCCAAGCGCCATTGGTCGCTCAAGGTTCACCACATCGCCGGCTTGCAGCGATCCAAGGTTGGTACGCGAATATGTTTCGTCGCTCACGTCGGCATCCCAATATGAAGAACCATCGGTAGCCACAACCGTGAGGCAGCAACCATTCACCGCAATAGATGCGCCAAGGTCAGAGCCTTCCAGCACTGTGGTGGCCTTGATTCGCAGGCGACTGCCATTACGCGATCCAACTGTGCCTAGTTCCTCAACGATCCCGGTGAACACAGCAGTTCACACTACTTATATGAGTGCCGCTCAAGGAGAGGATTAGCCTGCCTAACCCAACAACCCTCCCGATAGATTGAAGGGGTCCACGAGGGCTTTTAGCGCTGGTGAGATGCAAGGGGCCAACAGGCCCACTGCGACCAAACGGTCCCGCAATTCGGCGGGCACACGAAAGGCAAACTTATGGCAACTGCTCCAAAAAGCGAAACCATCGCCAAGCACCGGGCTCATTCAACTGATACTGGTTCTCCTGAAGTACAAATTGCACTTCTTACAGAGCGCATCAACAGCCTCACCGAACATCTCAAGAGCCACGACAAAGACCACCACAGTCGTCGCGGTCTCTTAATGATGGTTGGTCGCCGTCGACGCATGCTTGACTATGTAAAGGCCCGTGACATCGAGAAGTACAGAAAACTTCTTGACGATCTTGGTCTGCGTCGCTAACGCACGCCGTAGGCAAACACATAACGAACAACTTGTCGTCGGTTGTCAGTCGCTGATTGCGCAACGAGTCAATACGGACTCACGTTGCGACATTGCCGACTGGGAATCGACCGGTTGTTCCTCAACCCCTCATGAATCGTCACGAGACGACTTAAGGGACGAAAGGACATACACATGGCTGACGCCATTTCCGTATCAGCACCTATTTCAGGTACCGATAAAACCCTCACCTTCGAGACGGGCAAGTTCGCCTTGCAGTCACAAGGTGCAGTCATTGCCAAAATTGGCAAGACGCAAGTTCTTGCAACTGCAAACGCCGCAAAGGGCGTTCGCGATGGCATCGACTTTTTCCCACTCACCGTCGACGTCGAAGAGCGCGCATACGCAGCAGGAAAAATTCCTGGCTCATTCTTCCGCCGTGAAGGACGCCCAAGCCAAGCAGCAATTCTTACTTGCCGTTTGACCGACCGTCCATTGCGTCCAGCCTTCCCAGATGGCTACCGCAACGAAACACAGATCGTGATCACCGTTATTGGTGCCGACCAAGTGAACCCGCACGACGTGCTTGCAATTAACGCAGCATCTGCATCGTTCATGATCAGCGGCATTCCATTCGACGGCCCAATCGGTGCTGTTCGTTTGGCATACAGCCAAGACGGAACATGGATTCCTCACCCAACATTTGAAGAGGGCGAAGAAGCAACATTTGAAATTGTTGTTGCAGGTCGCGAACTCGACAACGGCGATGTTGCCATCATGATGGTGGAAGCAGGCGGAACCGAGAAGAGCTTCACCTACTACGAAGCAGGCGCACCAAAGGTTGACGAAATCGTCATCGCTAGCGGTCTCGATGCATCAAAGCAGTACATCAAGGAATCAATCAAGTTGCAGCGCCAGTTGGTTGCCAGCGTGATTGCAACCCGTGGCCCAATTGAGCCATTGAAGTACACACCAGTTCTTGACTACACCGACGAGTTGTTTGCAGCAGTAGAAGCAGCAGCAACCGCAACGTTGCAGCCAGCAATTCGCATTGCATTGAAAAGCGAGCGCAACGCCGCAATCGATGAAGCTACGGCAAAAACCGTTGCAGAACTTGCCGGAACACCAGATGCGCCAGGCAAGTTTGCTGGTCAGGAAAAGCAGATTAAAGAAGCCGTACGTTCACTCACCAAGAAGTTGGTGCGTAAGCGCGTTGTTAACGAAGGAATTCGTATCGACGGTCGTGGCCCTGCAGACTTGCGTCCAGTTTCAGCAGAAGTTGGACTCATTTCAACTGCACACGGAACAGGCTTGTTCCAACGCGGTGAAACACAAGTACTCAACGTGCTCACCATGGCAATGCCAAAGATGAACCAGATGATCGACTCGATCACACCTGAGACATCGAAGCGTTACATGCACGACTACAACATGGCTCCTTGGGCCAACGGTGAAACCGGTCGTGTAGGTAGCCCGAAGCGTCGCGAAATTGGGCACGGTGCTCTTGCAGAGCGCGCATTGTTCCCAGTCGTTCCAGACCAAGAGAAGTTCGCATACACATTGCGTCTCGTTTCAGAAGTGTTGTCGTCAAACGGCAGCACCTCGATGGCGTCGGTATGTGCATCGAGCCTTTCGCTCATGGATGCTGGTGTGCCAATTCTTGCTCCAGTAGCCGGAATTGCAATGGGACTTATCTTCGACGAGGGTAAGTACACCGCACTCACCGACATTCTTGGTGCAGAAGACGCATTCGGCGACATGGACTTCAAGGTGGCCGGAACTGCAGACGCAGTAACCGCGTTGCAACTTGACACCAAGATCGACGGAATTCCTAGCGACGTTCTTGCCGCTGCATTGCAGCAAGCAAAAGATGCTCGCTTGAAGATCCTCGATGTAATGAATGCAGCAATTGCAGCACCACGTTCAACCGTTGCTGAAAGCGCACCAAAGATCATCACCTTCACCATTCCATTGGACAAGGTTGGCGAAGTTATTGGGCCAAAGGGCAAAGTCATCAACACCATCCAGCAGGAGACTGGTGCCGAGATCAACGTCAGCGATGACGGTGCAACTGGCATCATCACCATTGGTTCACCAGACAACTCAAAGGTTGAAGATGCGAAGGCACGCATTCTTGCCATCGTCGATCCTCCAACGGCAGAGTTGGGCGCTACCTACACAGGTCGCGTGGTGAACATTGCTCAGTTCGGTGCATTCGTCAACATTCTCCCTGGACGTGACGGCCTCGTGCACATTTCAAAGTTGGGTAACGGTCAGCGCGTTTCCAAAGTTGAAGACGTGTTGAACATCGGTGACGAAGTTCAAGTTCGCGTAGACGATATTGACGACCGCGGCAAGGTGAGCCTCTCGCTCATCGGACCAGACGGTGAGCCAATGAAGGGTTCAGGAAGCGCACCGTCAGAAGGTGGCGACCGTGGCCCACGCCCAGAGCGTGGACCTCGTCAAGATCGTGGCGGAGATCGTGGTGGACGCGGCGGAGACCGTGGCGGTCGCGGAAACGACCGTGGTGGTCGCGGAAATGATCGCGGAGGTCGCAGTGAAAACAGCAACCGTCGTGAACCAAACCGCGGATCACGTCCGTCTGAACCTGCTGCAGACAATGCAGTGTCGGTCAGTTTCGAAGACGAATTCGATAGCGAATTTAACGGTAACTAATTAGCCATGATCAAGGTCGGTGTCATCGGTGCCGCAGGGCGCATGGGTGCAACGGTGTGCAATGCCGTTGCTGCTGATCCTGGTTTAGAACTCGTAGCAGTGGTTGATTCTGGAGCTTCAGGATCAACCACTCACGGGCTCACCATCTCGGGTGAATTGCGCGCTCTCGCCGATGCAAACGTAGATGTCGCAGTTGACTTCACCGTTGCGGAAGCTTCACGTGTGAACCTTCCGTGGCTCGCCATGCACAGCATTCACGCTGTTGTAGGCACCACTGGTTTTTCACAAGACGATCTCGACAACTTTAAAAAGTCGTTCACCAATAGCAATTGCTTAATTGCTGCAAATTTCGCTATTGGCGCAGTACTCATGATGCGCTTTGCAGAAATGGCATCCCCGTTCTTTGACACTGCAGAAATTATTGAAATTCACCATGACGGCAAAGCCGATTCACCAAGCGGAACTGCCGTTGCTACTGCGCAACGCATGGCAGCGGCAAGTAACGAGTGGGCACAAGACCCAACAAAGCATGAAGCCATTAAAGGTGCGCGCGGAGCAAAAGGCCCCGGTGACATTCCAATTCACGCAGTGCGCATGCGCGGGGCAGTTGCAAACCAAGAAGTAATTTTCGGTGCACAGGGACAAACCCTCACCATTCGCCATGACACCACAGACCGCGCATCGTTTATGCCTGGTGTCGTGTTGGCATGCAAAAAAATTGCCGAGCACAAGGGCTTCACCCTTGGACTCGACAGTTTTCTTGGAATCTAATTACTTCAGCGAGTTAATTGCTGCTTCGTAATTTGGCTCATTAGCAATTTCGCTCACCAATTCGCTGTGCAGCACTTTGCCTTTTTCGTCCAGCACAACAACTGCGCGAGCAAGAATGCCCTTGAGCACACCATCTGTCAAGCTGACGCCGAATGCTTTGCCGAAGTTTGAACGGAACGACGAAGCAGTCTTTACATTTGCCAAGCCTTCTGAGCCGCAGAAGCGTCCCTGTGCGAATGGCAAGTCTGCCGACACGCAGTACACCTCGGTGTTGTTCAACGATGAAGCAAGTGAATTAAACGTACGGGTGCTGGTTGCACATGTTGGTGTGTCGATGCTTGGGAAAATGTTTAAGATCACACGCTTGCCACGCAAGTCTTTGTTCGAAATTTCTTGCAGTGTTCCAGTGGTCAGTGTGAACGATGGAGCAGCAGCGCCCTTCTTTGGCAACTTGCCACTTGTAGACACTGGGTTGCCACCGAGCGTTACCTTCGAGCCGCCTTTGCTGGCAGTTTTCTTCGCTGCTTTTTTAGCGGTCTTCTTGACGGCCTTCTTTTTTGCAACTTTCTTTACGATCTTTTTCTTAGCGATTTTCTTTTTTGCAGACTTTCTTTTTGCAGCCATGGTGGCACTCCTTATTTGCGAGGTGAATGTGCCATGAATTTAGTCGGAACTCGGGCGGCCTTTCCTCATGGACTGAAAGAAACTGAGGCCAAACAGGGCCGCTACGACGTACCACTGATACTGCTCAATGCCCTTGAGGAATGAGCGAATCTGGTCTTCGAACTGGTCTCCACCTAACCGTAGGACTACCAGCTTGATGACGATTCCCATGGAGAGCAGCGGGATGAATCGCTTAATGCTCATGTGCTTATGCCCGAGCAACAGGCACACCACATTGCTGCCGGGCATGAGGACCAAGGCAATTGAGCCACCCTTTTCAACAGCCTTTTCAGTCCAGCGGTAAATAGCAGGAAGTTCGCCAAGGTTGCCTTCCACCCAGCCCAATGCCTTTTGTCCGTACCACCGACCTACGAAGTAAAGCGCGATACCAGCAATAAGAATGCGCACAAATCCAATTGCTGCATATGGAATGACATCGATGTAAGGAACAGAGCCGAACAGGTTTCGGTTACGCGAACTGAGGGCAAGAACTAATGATGGATGGTTGTCAACAAGGGCCGGGCCAATATTGCTGCCAATCGTGCCAATGACAAACAACATGGTGGTGAAGGTGAGGACCGCCTTGCGCATTTAGAGCACCGTAGCCGACTTGGGTAACTTGGGTATCGTCACGAGCACAAAAAAGGGGAGTGCGATGCAGGGTTTAATGCAGCAGACACCGTTAACCATGGTGCATATTTTTGAACGTGCCGAGAAGTATCACAGCGAAAAGACCATCACCACTGCGACAGCATCTGGCATTGAGCGCACAACGTATGGCGAATGGGCTGCGCGTACGCGACAACTAGGTGGCGTGCTGGACAAGTTGGGTATTTCAAAGAATGGTCGCGTTGCAACGTTTGCGTGGAACACTGCGCGTCACCTCGAGTTGTATTTTGCGCCACCGTGCACTGGACGCGTTACGCACACGTTGAACATTCGATTGTTCCCAGAGCAACTGACGTACATCGTGAATCACGCCGAAGACGAAATCATTTTTATTGATCGGTCATTGTTTGCACTGATTGCTCCGTTGCTACCAACGTTCAAAACCGTGAAGCACCTCGTCATCATGGATGACGGCAAAGGCGACGTACCGAAATCAGTTGACGGTTTCCAGATGCACGACTATGAAGAGTTGTTGAAGGGAACACCTGGTGTTGAATTCAACATCACGGACGAGAACTTGGCTTCCAGCATGTGTTACACCAGTGGAACAACAGGTAATCCAAAGGGCGTGTTGTATTCGCATCGTTCAACTTTTTTGCATACCTTTGGCGCAATGACAGTGGACTCACTTGGGGCTCGCGAAAGTGACACCATTCTTCCAGTAGTGCCAATGTTTCATGCCAATGCATGGGGTCTTGCGCACGCTGCTGTTGCATGCGGCGCAAACTTGGTCATGCCAGGCCCAGACTTGTCGGGCAAAGCAATTGCGAACTTGATAGTTGAAGAGAAGGTGACGGTTGCTGCTGGCGTGCCAACAATTTGGATGGCAGTGCTTCCTGAACTGAAGGGACGCGACACGTCATCGCTTCGCGCAATTCCATGTGGTGGCTCTGCAGTTCCAAAAGCTTTAAGTGAGGGTTACCGCGAACAAACCGGCTTACCAATTTTGCAAGCGTGGGGCATGACCGAAACCAGCCCAATTGCAGCGGTGTGCACGCTGTCGGCGGCAGACCAGAAGTTGCCAATGGATCAACAAGCAGAACTGCGCACAACAGTTGGGCAAATTGCTTTTGGCGTGGATGCACGAGTTGTCGAGCCAGGAACCACGACACCAGTTGCGTGGGACGGTGAAACGAGTGGCGAGTTGCAGTGCAGCGGAAACTGGATCGCGTCTACTTATTACAACGACGAGCGTGCCGGCGAAAGTTTCACGCAAGATGGCTGGTTGCGCACAGGTGACGTGGCAACAGTGGATTCACACGGACGCATTCGTTTGGTAGACCGCACGAAAGACCTCATAAAGTCAGGCGGCGAATGGATTAGCTCAGTTGAAATTGAAAACGAATTGATGTCGCATCCAAAAATTAAAGAAGCGGCAGTCATTGGAGTTCCGCACCCGAAATGGTCGGAACGCCCGCTTGCTTGCGTAGTTGTTGCCGATGGCCACACGCTGACCAAAGAAGAAGTGCTCGACCACATCAAGCCAACACTTGCGAAGTGGCAAATTCCAGACGATGTGGTGTTTATTCCAGAAGTGCCAAAGACCAGCGTTGGCAAGTTCTCGAAGAAGACGTTGCGCGATCAGTTCGCCGATTACGTCTTGCCAGAGTCTTAACCGCGCAGGCGGCCGGCACTAATAACGCGCTGTAAAAACTGTTGCGTTCGCGCATCAGTTGGTGCGGTGAAGATCTGTTCGGCTGAGCCAAGCTCGGCAACAGTGCCATCGGCAAGGAAGCACACACGATCGCTGATTTCCTTGGCGAATCCCATTTCGTGGGTGGCAAGCAGAAGCGTGATACCGCTGCCTTTCAGTTCGCGTACCACGTCGAGCACTTCACCAACCAGTTCTGGGTCAAGTGCCGAAGTGATTTCATCAAGCAGCAGTACTTCTGGGTTCAGCGCAAGTGCGCGAGCAATGGCTACGCGTTGTTGCTGACCGCCAGACAATCGGTCGGGGTAGGAATCAATCTTGTCACTTAAGCCGAAACGGGTAAGCAAGGTTGATGCGATGGTAGATGCTTCATCCTTGCTTTTACCGAGCACTTCAGTAAGAGCAAGCGTGATGTTTCTGTGCACGCTCATGTGCGGGAAGAGGTTGAAGCTTTGGAACACAATGCCAATGCGGCGACGGATGGGGTTTGCGTCAACGCCAAGTTTGGTGATTTCAACATCGTCTAAATGAATTGAGCCGTTATCAATTTGCTCGAGCAAGTTGATGCAACGCAGTAGCGTGGTTTTACCCGAACCGCTGGCGCCGATGAACGAAATGACTTCGCCAGCATTGATTGCAAGCGAAATATCGTTGAGCACTTGGTTGGTGCCAAATGACTTTGACACTCCGGTGAGGTTCAGTTTGTTGCTCATCGGACTTTCGATGCTCCCGTGCGGTCGCGTTCGCGAGTGAGTAGGTAGTCGGTAAAGCGAGTGAGCGGAATGGTGACGGCAAGAAAGATCAGCGCAGCACCGATGTAGGGCGTGAAGTTGGCGAACTTGGCTTTATCAATTCCGGCCTGGCGCAAGATTTCAATAGGCCCAATCAGGCTGACAAGAGCAACGTCTTTTTGCAGAGACACCATGTCGTTCATCAGCGGGGGAACCACGCGGCGAACGGCCTGAGGCAGGATGACGTGGCGCATGGTTTGCGCACTGGAAAGACCAAGTGACCGGGCTGCAGCGCGCTGACTTTCGTGCACGCTTTCAATGCCTGCGCGAAATACCTCGGCGACGTATGCGCTGTAAGTCATGCCGAGCGCAACCGAACCCCAAATGAGCGGTGAGTTCCACGGACGGTCAAGTCCAATTCCCGGAACACCGAATCCAACGAGATAGATCCACAAAATAACGGGAACACCGCGCATGATGTCGGTGTAGGCGATGACAAATATGCGAACTGGAAAGAGAGCAGGGTTGCGCGTGCTGCGCGCAATGGCAATGAGGATTGCAACGATCAAAATTGCTGGAGTTGTCCACGCAAAAATTTTGATGTCGAGAATGAATGCTTCAAGCAATCGAGGAAACGAGTCAACAAGGCGTTCCCAATCAAAAAAAGATTTCTTCACACGGTCCCAGCGCGGCATGCGCGGAACCAAAAACACCACGAGCGCAACAACGACGGCAGTGCTCAACGCAGCAATGGTGTTGCTACGTCGGCGCTGCCGTCGTTCAAACTCTTTTCGTTCAGTTTGTAGTTGCGTACGTTTTACCTAACGCGAAATCAGCCGAGGCTAATAACTGGTGCGCTGGTCTTGTCTGACAACCAAGTCTGCTCAATTGTTGCGAGCTCGCCTGACTCCTTCAATGCTGCAAGTGCAACGTTGACGCACTCTACGAGTGGGTTGTCAAGGTCGAA
>BJFW01000032.1 GCA_014190095.1 Actinomycetes bacterium
GCCGTGCTGATTTCAGCACATATCTGTGCAAGTGCAGAACGCAGTCCCGACTCACCTTCGGCAACGCGGTACAGACCACTCACCACCATGCTGCGAAGGTGCGAGTACTCACCGTCTTCATTGATGTGAATGATCTTGGCTAAGTGGTCGTTATTAATGATCGGAAACGGCAAGACCAACTGTCGACAGTGTTCTGCAGTCGCATCGAGCAGATTGCCCTCTGGACCAACCGCAGTTCCAATGGACGTCACGACTTCTTCACGAATTGCATCTAGCGGTGGGTTCGTAACCTGAGCAAACAACTGTTGGAAATAATCGAACAACAAACGTGGTCGAGTTGACAAAACTGCAATCGGCGTATCGGTACCCATGGAACCAATTGCCTCAAGCCCACTTTTGGCCATTGGAGCAAGGATGATCTTCAGTTCTTCGTGCGTGTATCCGAACACTTGCTGACGTCGCAACACACTGTCGCGACTAAACACCACATGTTCACGGTCTGGCAAGTCGGCAAGTTCCACCAGTCCGTCTTCTAACCATTGTGCATATGGTGCAGCGGAGGCAAGTTCGCTCTTGATTTCTTCGTCATCAATTATGCGCTGTTGGGCAGTGTCAATCAACAGCATTCGGCCTGGCTGCAGTCTGCCCTTCTTGACAATTTTTGCTTGATCAATATCAACTACACCGACTTCACTGGCCATGATCACCACATCGTCGTCGGTTACCCAGTAACGACTTGGACGCAGACCATTGCGATCGAGCACTGCACCAATCAGAGTTCCATCGGTGAATGCAATACATGCAGGACCATCCCACGGTTCCATCAACGAAGCGTGGTAACGATAAAACGCGCGCTTTTGAGCGTCCATCGTCGCGTGGTTTTCCCATGCTTCAGGGATCATCATTAACACAGCATGTGGCAACGAACGTCCACCCAAGTGCAACAGTTCCAACACCTCGTCAAAGGACGCAGAGTCTGAACCACCCATTGCACAAATTGGGAATGCCCGTTCTAATCCTGGAAGTAGATCGCTTGACAACATGGACTCGCGTGTGCGCATCCAGTTTCTGTTTCCTTGCACGGTATTGATTTCGCCGTTGTGCGCAATGTAGCGATACGGGTGCGCGAGAGGCCACGAAGGAAACGTATTAGTACTGAAGCGGCTGTGCACGAGCGCCATCGCTGACTCCATGCGTTCGTCAATTAAGTCAGGGAAAAACTGTGCGAGCTCGGGTGTTGTCAACATGCCCTTGTAAATGAGCGTGCGTGCAGACAGCGACGGGAAATACGTTTGCTGTTCCTGAGCAAGTTCGTGCTCAATGCGCTTACGTGCAACAAACAACAAACGGTCAAGCGCAATTCCCGACTCGCCATTTATTGCGCGCACAAACATCAGCGAGAAATATGGCATCACGCGACGAGCGCTTTCACCCAAGCATGCAGGGTTCACCGGAACTTCGCGCCAACCAAGAACTTCAAGCGCTTCTTCACGAATGATGTTCTCAATTGCAGTTACAGCAAGTGACCTGTTGCCGGTGTCGACTGGCAAGAACGCCATTCCAACGCCGTACTGCCCTTCTGCTGGCAGCGGAAAACTTGCAACCCCTGAAAGAAACTTGTGCGGAACCTGAATGAGCACACCAGCACCGTCGCCGGTTTCAACCTCTGCACCGGTTGCTCCGCGATGCTCCATTCGGCACAACGCACCGATCCCCATCGCCACAATGTCGTGCGACTTTCGACCTTGCACGTCAACGACAAACGACACGCCACAGGCGTCGTGTTCAAAGCGTGGGTCGTATAAACCGCTTGCAGGCGGCATGGAGTTATGCATTGTCGTCCTCTGTAATCACCAAATTCGTTCGCAGAACGCACTCGGGTGTGAGCGAATTGCTCACCGGGACGACATTGGCCCGTATAGAAACTCTAGCGAGGAATCTTTAAAACAATGATGCCGATTGAAAGTTTGCTGGTCGTTTTTCGAAGTGCGACATCACGGCCTCGGCTTGGTTGGCCTGCCCAATGAGCCTGCCGATTACTTCGCGTTCGCTCGCAAACTGCTGCGCTGCCCCATCGTTTGCCTGCAAATTGAGGAGTTTCTTTGCCCCACGAACCGCATCTGGGCTGCGTCCTGCAATTTCACGAGCAAGCACCATGGCGTCGGAGTGCGGGCTTTCTGACAGGTGTGTCGCAAGACCAATCTCATAACCCTCTTTGCCAGAGATGATTTTTGCGGTGAACACCAATTCTTTTGCAATGTCTGGACGTACAAGGCGCGACAGCATCAACGTTCCGGTCATGTCGGGTATGAGCCCCCAGTGCACTTCACGAACCGACAGTTGTGTGTCTGGGTGGATATAGCGAATATCGGCACCGAGTGCAATCTGCATTCCACCACCAAGTGCGTGACCATGCACTGCAGCAATTACTGGAACGGGAACTTCTTGCCACACCCAACACACCTGTTGAGCAAGATGCGTGATGCGCCCCTCTGACATTGCGCCGGCATTCATTTGTCCATCAGACTTTGGACCTTCTGCCATTACTTGAAATGAACCAAAGTCAAGACCTGCGCAAAATGATGCGCCGTCTCCCGAAAGCACAACTGCGCGAATTTCTGTATTGGTTTTCAAAAACTCGCCTGCAGCGGCCAGCGATGCGAACATGGCGTTATCGAGTGCGTTTCGCTTGTCGGCACGATTCATTCGTACATCGGCAATGCCGTCAACGATGTCAATGGTTACTCGATTGTCTACAACTCCTGGAATCACAGCAATTCTCCCTTTAAGTAGTTCGTCTCTATCGTGGCATGGCACACTTGTCTGTATGCAACTCAACCTGTCAGCCGATGAAGTACTCAAAACCACCCGTAGCGTCCGTAAGCGCCTGGACTTCGATCGCCCAGTTGAGCGTTCAATCGTTGAGGAATGCCTCGACATTGCGCTTCAGGCACCAACCGGTGGAAACCAACAGGGATGGCACTTCATCGTTGTAGAAGACGAAGCAAAGAAGAAGGCACTCGCAGAGATCTACCGAGCCAACTGGGCCATTTACGCATCGTTGCCTCGCGGTGGAAACACCGGCGCCGACCTGGGTGACCAAATGACTCGTGTTCGCGATTCTGCATCATTTCTTGCCGAAAACTTTGAGAAGGCTCCAATGCTGATGATTCCATGCATCAAGGGTCGATTGGAAAATGTTGACGTAGCAACAGGAGCGGGCGGATGGGGATCGCTACTCCCAGCCGTATGGAGCTTCATGCTTGCATTGCGTGAACGCGGAATTGGCTCCGCATGGACCACCATTCACCTCATGATGGACGGAGAAAAGAAGGCCGCTGAACTTTTGGGCATTCCATACGAAAAAATTACACAAGGTGGAATGTTCCCAATTGCCTACACCAAGGGCACTGATTTCAAGCCTGCAAAACGTGAACCACTCGAAAAAGTGTTGCACTGGGATCAGTGGTAGTTAACAACTAATCAACAAGTCGCAGCCCGGTAGGTGCGATTGATGCAGTAACTGCTGGTAAATCCACCACGAAGTTGGTGCGATGAGCAGGAAACACATGGTGCGATACCAATACGGCGTTACCCTGCCTGTCTTTTGTTGTTCGATCACAACTGAGCACTGGTGAACCCATCGGAATTTCTAGCAACTGTGCTTCGGTTGTCGTTGCGGCATCAGCTCCAATGGTTTGCGTCGCACCACCAAGTTCGATGTTCAGCAAGTTGTAGAACGACGAATTCTCCACATCGTGTCGCGACAAATGTTTGCCAAGTTCGTATGGACACCACACGGTTACAACTGCAAACGGATGATCGTCTGCCATGTTGACCCGCTTCACCCGAAGTACCTGGTCGCACTCCAACACTTTGGCAACTTTGCGCGATGCTTTTTCAAAAGCAAAATCCACAATTCGACGAGTGGGTTGTAAACCACTTGCGACCATTTGTTCCTCAATCGTTCCCAAACGACCAAGGCTCTGACTCACTGGGTCAGATGCGACAAACCATCCGAAACCCTGTCGTGCATTGACAAGACCTTCTTCACGCAGAACTTCAAGCGCGCGCCGCACCGTCACTCGACTGACTGCAAACTCGGAAGACAATTCAGATTCACTCGGTAACAAACGACCTGCCAAAAACTGTCCGGCAAGCACTCGGTCGCGCAGCGCGCCAGCTATCTCGTGATACCGGATACTTCTCACTTGTACTATACTTGTATACCTGGAGGCAAAAAGCAACCTCTTCACGCATACATCTTCACTTTGGAGGACCACCATGGCTGTTAGTGCAGGAACACCAATCGAACTCGTAAACAACGTCTACAACAAACTTGCAGCAAACGTAGCGATTGGTCGCAAGCGACTTGGTCGCCCCCTCACACTCACCGAAAAGATTTTGATCAACCACCTGTCTGAGCCAACGACACAGGAAATGGAGCGCGGTCGCAGTTATGCCGACTTCGCACCAGACAGAGTTGCCATGCAGGACGCAACTGCACAGATGGCGTTGCTGCAATTCATGACCGCCGGGCTGCCCACTACATCGGTTCCTAGCACCGTGCATTGCGATCACCTCATTTTGGCGAAAACCGGCGCGCGCATCGACATGGGTGTTGCTATCGACACCAATAAAGAGGTGTACGACTTTTTGCAAAGTGTGTCTGCAAAATATGGAATTGGTTTCTGGGGACCAGGTAGCGGAATCATTCACCAAGTAGTACTTGAGCACTACGCATTTCCAGGCGGAATGATGATTGGCACCGACAGCCACACACCAAATGCTGGTGGTCTTGGAATGGTTGCTATCGGTGTTGGTGGAGCCGATGCCGTTGACGTGATGACCGGTTTCCCATTTAATGTTCGCTGGCCAAAAGTGATTGGCGTAAAGCTCACGGGAACTCTTTCAGGATGGTCGAGTCCGAAAGACGTCATTCTTGAAGTTGCTCGAGTGCTCACCGTTCAGGGTGGGACTGGCGCAATTGTTGAGTACATCGGCGATGGCGCAGACAGCATTTCTGCAACCGGCAAAGCAACCATCTGCAACATGGGTGCAGAAATTGGTGCAACGTGTTCGGTGTTTGGATACGACCAGCACATGGCTGACTACTTGAAGGCAACAGGTCGTGCCGACATCGCAACGGCTGCCGACAAGGTGACCGAACATTTACGGGCAGACGACGGCGCACAATACGACAGAGTCATTGAAATTGATTTGTCACAGTTGAAGCCGTTAATCAATGGCCCGCACACTCCCGACTTGGCCCACAAGGTTGGCAATGCAATCGGCGAGGAAGCAATCAGGAACAATTGGCCAACGGAAATTTCTGCGGCACTCATTGGAAGCTGCACAAACTCAAGTTATGAAGACATCACTCGTGCGGCCTCCGTTGCTCGCCAAGCAAAAGCACATGGCTTGAAAGCAAAGTGCGAACTGCTGATCACCCCGGGCTCAGAACAAATTCGAGCAACCATTGAACGTGATGGACTGCTTGCCGACTTAGAAGCAATCGGAGCAACCGTTCTGGCCAATGCTTGCGGACCGTGCATCGGCCAGTGGGAACGATCTTCAGATGTAACGAGTAAGCCCAACACCATTGTGAACTCGTTTAACCGCAACTTCCCCAAGCGCAACGACGGCTCTGCAAACACGCTCAGTTTTGTGACCAGCCCCGACACCGTGATTGCACTTGCGCTCGCAGGTCGATTGGACTTTGACCCAACCACCGACACCATTGAAGCACCAGACGGAACACAGGTGAAATTGAATGCGCCATCCGGAGAGGTGCTGCCGGCAAAGGGCTACGACGCTGGTAACGACACCTTCATTGCCCCACCTGCTGATGGTTCACACATCGAAGTCATCGTTGATCCAAACAGCGATCGCCTGCAACTACTCGAACCATTTAAAAAGTGGAATGGCAATGACTTTTTGAATATGCCAGTGTTGATGAAGGCTAAGGGTAAATGCACCACAGACCATATTTCCGCGGCAGGAAAGTGGTTAAAGTATCGCGGACATCTCGAGAACATCTCGGGGAACCTCTTCGAAGGCGCAGTCAATGCCTACACCGACGAAATCGGTCAAGGGCTTGATCTTGTCGATGGCAGAACGCGTCCATACCCCGAGATCGCTCTCCGCTGGGGAAAGAACAAGTTCCAATGGTGTGCAATAGGAGACCAGAATTATGGCGAAGGATCCAGTCGCGAACATGCAGCCATGGAGCCCCGCTATCGCGGATGCCAAGTGATCCTTGCGCGATCATTTGCTCGCATTCATGAAACAAACCTCAAAAAGCAAGGCATTGTTCCATTGACATTCGAAGATCCATCTGTTTACGACATGATCCAACCGACTGACGTCATTACTGTTCGCGGTATGCCACCGGTTCCCGATCAACCAGTGCAGTGCTACATCGTGAAACAACGCAATAGCGAGCAGATTCCCTTCACTGCACTTCACACCTTCAGCGAAGAGCAAGTTGAATGGTTCAAGGCTGGAAGTGCATTGAATGTTGTTCGCCAAAAAGTTATCGATGCGAACAGCTGAACAACGATGGAGAGTCTTGTTCTCGTGGTGACATTTATTTTGTTGTATACCATTGTGTTTGGCGTACTCGGCGTGTTGACCATTTGGAAGACACCGCGTAATCAATTCGTACGCATGGCAATGATCGTGTTGTACCTGCCTGCCATCTATATTGCGGCTCAGTTGACATTTAATGTTTCGACGCTGGTTGGTCGCATCATGTTTGGTGGCGTCACTGCGGCATGCGTGGGAGCGATAGTTGCATTGATTAAAAAACCAACGAACTAATCGGTACCTGGCCTTCGTGCTGTATCTGCTCGCAAGTCACCGCTGTAGCTCGCTGGAAAAGTTGCGCGCAATTCAGCATCTGTAGGTACACGATGCTCTCGCGATTCGGCAGGAAGTAATGCGCTAATGGCGTTCATGATTGCATCAGTGTTGGCAGCAATGATTTCATCACTGCCACCCGATCGATCTAATTCCACTGGGGCACCAACCGTGATGCTCACAAGCGGTGGGTTTGACAAATTCAACACATCGGGCAATTTTGCATTGCGAGGCCACACTTTTTCAGTGCCCCACAACCCAATTGGAATGACGGTTGCATTGGTCTGCACGGCAAGACGAGCGGCACCCCATCGACCTTTCAGTTGAGGATTGAAGAATTCGAGACCGCGCGGAATAGTTCCTTGCGGCATTAGCGCAACCATGTCGCCAGATTGCAAAGCAGCCGCAGCATGTTGCAGCGGTTCATCGCTGCCCGATGTGCGGTCTACGCGAATTCCTCCTAACAACGATGCAAGCTGGCCAACCAGCGGTGCATCAAACACTTCTTTCTTTCCCAAAAAGCGAACGGTCCGTCCGGTCTTTGACACCATCATTGCCACCGCAAACACGTCAAAGTAACTGCGGTGATTGGCAACCAAAATGACGGGTCCACTGCTTGGAACATGTTCAATTCCATCAATGGTGGTTTTGGCAAATGGAAATACCTCTGGTCGTGCAAACAACAAGCCAATTCTTTGAATGTCTGAGATTTGGAGAGAAGGTTTTGCTGTCTCGTCTGGTGAATCAAATTGCGCGCTTGGCCACTTTCGCGCAGTAGCCATGACTGCTAGACGAGGGTCTGGGTTTACAACATGCGGGAATCCCACTGCGCTGAGCAACGGTGCGTCGTACACGCTGTCTGAATACGCAAAGCTTTTAGCCAGATCCACATTGTGATTTGCACACCATGCTTTTACCGCTTCTAGTTTTCCTGCAGACCATGCAAAAGGCCCAACGAGTTGACCTGTGTACTCACCATTTGCGTCAACTTCAAAACGTGTAGCAACAACATCATCAAATCCCATTTGTCGCGCAAAAGTCGCGATCAAATCGTGAGGAGTCGTCGTCGCCAACACCACTTTCACACCGTTAGCGCGATGCTCGTCAATAATGTTTCGCGCGTTGGTGCGAACCAGCTGCGCAAGTTGAGCGGCAACCGAATTCGCCGCTGCAACAACAGCATGACGTGGCTTGCCTTTCATCACTGCAACGCCTTGTCGAGCGAGCAACATGCTCGGCAAAGTTTCACCAACCAAGTTGAATACTCGGTACAACATGTCTTCACCAGGCAGACGAGATGACGACACCACTCCGGCTTCACGAAGAGCAGCACTTAATAGTGGACCAGATGCTTCGCCAATCAGCGTGCGATCTAAATCGATAAATGCTGCTGCGTGCATCTGTTCGTAACTCACACTCGCAGGCTATTGATTATTAAAACGAGACCAAGATACGGGAAAGGCCCCGCTTTGACGCGGGGCCTCTCAACCTAAGTTCCAGTTGGCTGGGGGAGCCACTGGACACTTTCGGGTGGACCTTGGGGGAGGTCTCACCGCGATATGTCTTCAAGTATGCCCTACCCGTGGGTAAGCGTTCAAGGCGAATGGCACGATAGTCCCTATCTATTTTCGTGATACCCGCCCTTGGCCCGAGTACCCTTCTGGATATGGAGATTCGCCACTTATCGAGCCTGATCGCAATTGCCGACCACGGGTCTTTCTCTGCGGCCTCGCGAGCGCTCGGCACGGTGCAGAGCAATGTTTCTGCCCATATTTCACGGCTTGAAAAAGAACTAGGGGTAAGCCTTGTTGAGCGCACCAGCGGGAGGCTTACTGACGACGGGGAAATTGTCGTGGACCGAGCCAGGCGAATTATTCATGAACTCGAAGACATTGAGGCAGACATTCAGTCGACCGACACTGAAGTTGAAGGAGACACTCGCCTTGGCGTCATCGGAACTACGGGTCGATGGCTGATGCCTCGACTGCTTCCTGCCCTCAAACGTGAACATCCAAAAGTTCGTGCAATCATTCATGAAGGGAGCTCTTCGGCGCTGTTACCTCGATTGCTCGCGGGAGACCTCGACGCTGCAATTGTTCACTTCCCCATTGACAACCCAGAACTCGATTTGGTTGAACTCTTTTCAGAAGACCTCTTGCTGTTGATTCACTCCAAGCATCATTGGGCAAACAAGGGATCCATCACGCTTGCCGAACTTGCTACCGAGCCACTACTGCTCCCCCCGCGGAATACTTCTATGCGACGAGTAATTGATCGAGCGGCCGGCGTGCAACGCCTTGCGCTCACTGCGCAAGCCGAAATTGACGGAGTGCGTTTGCTCACTTCATTGGCATTCGAAGGATTTGGAGCAGCAATTGTTCCAGCTACTGCAATTCCAGGTTGGCTTAAAGGCGAATTTGCGCGCGTCGCGATTCCTGAACTTCCGCCACGAATCGTTGGCTGGGCTTCGCGCAAACGTCCGCTCCCGAATAAACCAACGCGAGCCGCACTCGAGATCACAAAAACCGTTATTGCCAAGTCGGGCGGTCGCCAACCTGGCGTTACTACTAATCTCTAGTCGTGTCGACCGTGTCCGCTCTTACATCTGGCGTGCAGTTACAGCACGCGGTGAAGGGTGCGGCTTCGGCTGAGGTTCGATTTCTTGAAAACGCTGGCCGACACGTGGTGTGGGTAGATATCGATGCTGAGTATCACCGTGGCGCACTTTCCGCAGAAGCATCGGGTGTCATTGCAAACGCTGCAACTATTGCTCTCAACCAACGAATTCCACTTGTGCTTGCCATGGCGTCATCTGGTGCCGACATTCTTGAAGGCATTGCAGCACTGCACGGTTGGGGTCAAGCAGCACGCGCGATCGCTAATTGCTCTGGCGTTATTCCCACCTTCACCATTGTGACTGGACCTGCAGTATCTGGTCCCGCATTGCTCATTGGACTCAGTGACTTCGTCATCATGACAGCCGACTCATACGCGTTCGTCTCTGGCCCAACCATGGTTGCCGAGTTCACCGGAATTGCAATTAGCAACGAAGACCTTGGTGGCACTGACGCGCACGCAAAACAAAGTGGCGTTGCAAGTTTGGTAGTGCCAGATTTTGCGGCTGCAGTTGAATCACTCGAGCAGTTGCTCAGTTATATTCCAAACAATGTTGACGAGCTTGCACCACATGTCGCAACGGGAGATCCATCAGATCGTCTGACACCAGAGGCAGGCGCACTCATCCCTGAGTCAACAACTGGAAGCTATGACGTTCGTAAAATCATTCGGTCAATCGCCGATGATGACTATCTGTTTGAAGTTCGCGAGCGGTGGGCGTCAAATGTCATCACCGCGTTTATCACTATTGACGGCGAATCGGTCGGAGTGATTGCTAACCAACCAATGGTGCTCGCTGGAACGCTCGACATTCCTGCTTCACAAAAAGCAGCCCGATTCGTCTCATTCTGTGATGCGTTCAACATTCCACTCCTCACGCTTGTTGATACTCCGGGTTTCTATCCGGGCAAGGACTTGGAGTGGAGAGGCATGATCCGTCACGGTGGACAACTGGTCTTTGCATACGCGCGAGCAACGGTTCCCCGCGTATGCATCATTTTGCGCAAGAGTTATGGGGGCGCGTACATCGTGATGGATTCCAAAACAATGGGAAACGACTTATGTCTCGCATGGCCAACGGCGGAATTGGCCGTGATGGGTGCTGGTCAAGCGGCAGCCATTCTGCAACGCCGAGCCTCCCCTGAAGAACGTGCAGCCTTCGAAAGCGACTACACCGAACGTTTGCTCAATCCGTACATCGCGGCCGAACGGGGATATGTTGACTCAGTCATTAACCCTGAGGAAACACGACGTGAAGTTTCCTCTGCTTTTGCCATGTTGCGCGATAAACGTGAACGTTTGATGCCTCGCAAACACGACAACACGCCTTTATAAACCCAGCCCCTCTACACTTGTTGGCAGGGAGAGGAAGCTCCCTAACACGATAAGAAGGGAATCACGATGGCTGAAACAATCACCATCATTGATGACCGAACAGGCAAGAAAGTTACTGTTCCGGTTACTGACTCGGTATTCGCGTCCTCTGCACTGCGCGAACTGGACCCAGATCTGCGCATGTACGACCCCGCATTTCTGTCCACTGCAGCATGCAAGTCGGCAATCACCTACCTCGATGGCGAAAAGGGTGTCCTTCGTTATCGCGGCTACCCAATTGAAGAACTAGCGGCGAAGTCAACGTTTACTGAAGTTGCCTATTTGCTGCTCAATGGTGAACTTCCAAACACGCAACAGCTTGCGCAATGGAACTACGACATTACGCACCACACCATGATTCACGAGAACATGCGTAAACGATTCGTTGATGGCTTTCATTACGACGCACACCCAATGGGCATGTTCATCTCGGCCGTTGCCGCACTCGGAACCTTCTACGACGATGCTCGCGACATCTTCGATTCCGAAACGCTGGACAAGCAGATCCTTCGCCTCATCGCCAAGGTGCCAACTATTGCGGCAATGACCTACCGATTCTCTTCTGGGCTTCCTTTCGTTCTACCGAACAACTCATTGTCATACGCACACAACTTCTTGAACATGATGTATCGCATTGGCGATGACTACGAGGTAAACCCAACACTTGCGCGTGCGATGGACGTACTGTTCATTTTGCACGCTGACCACGAGCAGAACTGCGGCACCACAACGATGCGTGTTGTGGCAAGCGCAAACTCCGACCCGTATTCCGCGACAGCTGCTGCTGCAGCAGCGCTCTTCGGTCCACTCCATGGCGGTGCTAACGAAGCCGTCATTCACATGCTTGCCGAGATTGGAAGCGTGGACAAAGTTCCCGCATTCATCGAGCGTGTCAAAAATGGCGAAGAGAAACTGATGGGCTTCGGTCACCGCGTGTATAAAAACTTTGACCCACGCGCTGTCATCATCAAAAAGACTGCCTACGAAGTATTCGATGTAACAGGCATGAACCCGTTACTTGAAATTGCACTTAAGCTCGAAGAAACTGCGTTAAAGGATGAGTACTTCATTTCACGCAAGCTGTACCCGAACGTCGACTTCTATTCAGGTTTGATCTATCAGGCTCTTGGGTTCCCTGAAGAAATGTTCACTGTTCTGTTTGCAATTCCACGCACGGTTGGCTGGCTTGCACATATGGTTGAACTACTTGACGACAAGGAACAAAAGATCAGCCGTCCTCGCCAGTGGTACACCGGCAAGGAAGAGCGTTCCTACACCGACCTGCAGAAGCGCTAACTGCTGAGCGCCTTAGGCGCCAATATCAATCACAATTTTGCCGGTATTTGCGTTTGCCGTCATGTGCTCGTGCGCACGAGCAATGTCCGAAAACGGATACCTGCAATCGATCACTGGTCGGATCTTCCCTGTTTCAAACAGCGGAATGATTTCGGCTGAGAACCTTTGGCTAATTGCAATTTTTTCCTCAAGTGGGCGTGCCCGTAGCACGGTTCCCGAGAGTTTCGCGCGCTTAGGCATGAGCGCAGCAAGATTGAAACTCATGTTGCCGCCGCCCATGACGCCAACCTGAACAATGTGACCCTTTTGCGCAAGTGAAGCAACGTTGCGGTCGAGATAGTCACCACCGATAACACACAACACCACATCTACCCCTCGACCACCCGTTGCAGTTTTCACCGCATCAACAAAATCTGAAGACGTGTAGTCAACTACTACGTCGGCACCAAGGGCCTTCACTGCGGCAACCTTGCCGGAAGAACATGTGGCAATGACATGTGCCCCAATTGCCCTACAAATTTGCACGGCTGCAGTTCCGACACCTGAAGCCCCAGCATGCACCAACGCCCAGCGTCCGCTTGTGAGTCCGCCCTGGACAACGAGCGCATCCCACGCAGTGATGAACACCTCAGGAATAGCTGCAGCGTCGGCAAGTGGAACGCCGCGAGGAATTCGCATGGCCTGTCGTTCATGCACAACAAGTTGCTCTGCATAAGCGCCGCCACTGACGATTCCCATCACCTCATCGCCGACTTTCCACGTACGAACTCGCGAACCAATTGCTTGAACGCGACCAGAGAATTCCATTCCGGGCACTTCATGCTCGCCAGGAAACGGGTCGGGATAAAAACCCATACGTTGCAACAGATCGGCACGGTTCAAACTTGTGGCACGAACCTGCACCAACACTTCCTCTGGTCCGATCTGCGGCGTCGGAATGTCGGCAAAGGTCAAAACCTCTGGACCACCGTGACCGCTGAGGACTACTGCTCGCATGGAATTATTTCGCCATCTTTTCTTGCAATCGTCGATCCAACGTTTCGAGGTATTGCTCAGTGGTTTGCCAAGGTGCATTTTCACCACCCACAAGTAAGGACAAATCTTTTGTCATTTCTCCACCTTCAACAGCTTCTACACACACCTGTTCAACCTTGCGTGCAAAGTCAATCAGTTCAGGCGTACCGTCAAGCTTTCCGCGATGCTCAAGACCACGTGTCCATGCATAGATGGATGCAATTGGGTTAGTAGAGGTTTTCTTGCCGGCTTGGTGATCGCGATAGTGACGGGTCACCGTTCCATGCGCAGCTTCTGATTCCAACACTCGCCCATCTGGCGTTGCCAAGACTGACGTCATGAGACCGAGCGAACCGAAACCTTGCGCAACAATATCGGACTGCACGTCACCGTCATAGTTCTTGCACGCCCACACGTATCCGCCTTCCCAACGCAACATGCATGCCACCATGTCGTCAATGAGACGGTGCTCGTATGTGAGACCCTGCTTGTCGAATTGTGCTTTGAATTCGGTGTTGAACACTTCTTCGAACAAGTCTTTGAATCGACCGTCGTATGCCTTCAAAATGGTGTTCTTCGTGCTGAGGAACAATGGGTAATTGCGTTGCAACGAATAGTTCATAGTCGCACGAGCGAAATTTCGAATTGATTCATCAAAGTTGTACATGCCCATGACAACACCAGAACCCTTGAATTCGGCGACTTTCATTTCAATTGGCTTGCTGCCATCTTTTGGCACATACGTCATGGTGACGGTTCCTTCACCAGGAACTCGGAAATCGGTTGCTTTGTATTGATCGCCGTGAGCATGACGACCAATCACAATTGGCTTCGTCCAACCTGGAACTAGTTTTGGAATGTTCTTACAGATGATTGGTTCGCGGAAAACGACTCCGTCCAAAATGTTGCGAATAGTGCCGTTTGGCGACTTCCACATTTGCTTCAAGTTGAATTCTTTTACACGGGCTTCATCCGGCGTGATCGTTGCGCATTTCACGCCAACGCCGTGCTTCAAAATGGCATTGGCCGAATCGATCGTCACTTGATCGTTTGTCGCATCGCGATTTTCGATGCTCAGGTCGTAGTACTCAAGATTGATGTCGAGGTACGGCAAGATGAGGCGGTCCTTAATGAACTGCCACATGATGCGAGTCATTTCATCGCCATCAAGTTCGACGACTGGGTTTACGACTTTGATTTTGGTTGCCATTGCTGAGCTCCGATGTTGAGTTCGACCAACTTGTATCTGACTTGTACACATTAGCCCACAGGCCAATTACGGCGCTCGCCAAGAGCCAAACTGCCGCCACCCCGTACCATCTGTCTGTGGATTTTGACTGGTCACCAGAGCACATTGCACTTCGCTCGAAGGCGCGAACCGTTGCCCTTGATGCAGTTGCCCGGTATGGCCGGTTCAACGACACATGGATGAACGGCTACTCCAAAGAGTTTTCACAAGAACTTGCTGGCCACGGATGGATCGGCATGACCTGGCCAACCGAATTTGGTGGTGGTGGTCGACCTGGAATCGAGCGATTGATCGTTGCTGAAGAAATGATTGCAGCAGGTGCGCCAATTGCTGCTTCGTGGTTTGCCGATCGACAAATGGGTCCAGCGCTCATTGCGTACGGAACTACAGAACAACAAGACGCATTCCTGCCCGACATGCTCGCCGGAAAAACCACTTGGTGCATTGGTATGAGCGAACCAAACGCAGGCAGTGACCTTGCTTCGTTGAAAACGTTTGCCCAACTTGATGGCGATGAATGGGTCATCAACGGTCAAAAAATATGGACAAGTTTTGGTGAAGTTGCGGACTATTGCTACCTCATCTGTAGAACAAGCAATGACGGACCGCCGCATGCGGGAATTAGCGAAATCATTGTGCCAATGAATACCCCAGGAATTGATGTTCGCCCAATTCAAGACATGACGACCAATCGCCATTTTTGCGAAGTGTTCTACACCGATGTGCGCGTGCCCAAGAACAACTTGGTTGGAAAGCAAGGTGGAGCTTTTGCGCAAACGATGCGCCAACTAGAACACGAACGTGGTGGCATTGACCGATTGGTATCGAACAAGGCGCTGTACGACATGGCGGTGAAACGCGCTGACACCAGCGACTTCCGCGTGCGTCAAGAGATTGCAAACATTGAAATTGGCTATCGAATCGGAAGAATTCTCGTGATTCGCGAAACACTGAGGCAAGCACCAGCGGGTTTCTCTGCTGCAACAAAGTGTTTCTGCACCGAACTTGAAACCAAGATTGCCAACTTTGTGTTCAAAGTATTTGGTGCAGACGCCATGATGTGGGACGACGTAACCCAGGGCCTGGCCTATGCATCCGGTTACACCATCATGGGCGGAACATCAAACGTCATGCGCAATATCCTTGGCGAGCGCGTGCTCGGGCTGCCCAAGGAACCTTCAGCAAAAAAATAGGCGGCGCGTTGGAATAAGGTGCAGTCATGCACCCAATAGAACTTTCTACCAAAGTCATCGATACGGGAATCGTTGATCAGCCACTAAACCGAGTCACCAACGACATCACCGAGTTAGCCGACAACCTGGCCATCGTTGAAAGCTTCAGCCACAGCGTGGTATGGGACACGGGAGACGGACTGATGTGCTTTGACGCATCGGGTGCAGGAAGCGGCGAAGCAGTAGTCAACTCCATTCGCACATGGCGTAATGACGCCATAACCAGCCTGGTGTATACGCATGGACACGCAGATCACATCGGTGGAAGCGTTGCATTTGCTCATGACGCACAAACTCGCGGATTACCAAACCCTCGTGTCATCGGACATGAAAACGTTTCTAAGCGAATGGATCGTTACTCCACAACAAACGGATTGAATGTTCGCATCAACCGACGTCAGTTTGGCGGTATCAAATCAGATATGAAGCCAAACTCCGGGAATATGCGCGAAGCACTCGCCCTAGACGAAGGTGCGCAGTATTTCATTCCGCCTGCGACGCTGCGTCCCGACCAATCCTTTGTTGATCAGCTAACCATCAAAGCCGGCGACACCGTGGTGGAATTTCACCATGCGCGCGGCGAAACCGACGACCATTTGTGGGGTTGGATTCCAGAAAAGAAGTGGATTTTCACTGGCGACTTCGTCATTTGGAATTACCCAAATGCTGGTAACCCACAAAAAGTACAGCGCTACGCATTGGAATGGGCTCAAGCATTACGCAAGATGATTTCGCAGGGGCCAGAACTCCTCCTGCCTGCCCACGGTTTGCCTATTGAAGGCAA
>BJFW01000033.1 GCA_014190095.1 Actinomycetes bacterium
GGCACCAAAGACGAGACCCCAAGCAACGACACGCCACAGGCGTAGTTGCGCTCTAGCTCTTTGAGCTAACGATCTTCAGACGCTTATTCGTCACGTCGCTCAGCAACGCCTTTCGGTCGTTTGCCGCGTATTCAATGAGGTCGGTTTCGAGTTTCTTGTTGCACGAAAATTCGATGACGACATCATCTTCCGAAATATCAACAGACACTTTTTTCACACGACCATCGTGAGTGCGGTCTAGACCAACCGAAATTCGCAGGATTCCAGCAAGTGATCGCACGATGTGGCGATCATTTTCGTTCAGTGCAGCAAAGGGCGCATGATCCAATTTCGGTTCGCCTTTGCGGTGATATCTGGCGATTTGAGCAATGAGCTCAATTTCTCGATCGGATAATCCCACAAGTTCGGAATTGCGAATGACGTAGTACGAGTGCAAGTGATGTTTGGAGTGCGAGATAACCACTCCCACGTTTGCCAATAGTGATGCAGCCTCGAGCAATTTGCGCGAATCATTATCAAGATCAAGGGTGGTTTGCATCTGGTCAAAAATCTGAACCGCAAGACGTGCAACATTTTCAGAATGCTCAATTCGATCGTCGCATCGCTCTGCAAGTTGACGCACGCTATGCAGAGCTGGGTCGTGGTCGTTTGATTGAGGGCCAAGTCCGCGACGTCGAAGCGTGTCAATGAGCACGCCCTCACGTAGCGCGTAGTCGCTAAACATCAAGGTGCCAACTCCGTACACATCGCAGATGGCTTCCAGAATGATTGCCCCGGCCAGGATGATTTGAGCACGACTTTTGTCAATGCCAAATTTTTTCTGTCGTTCTTCGACTGTGCTGCAAGCAGCAAGGGCCTTCACCGTCTCGGATACCTGAATGCGAGTGAATTCAAAGCGATTGAAGGTTCTGGGTTCTGGTTCGCCCGACTGTGCATGAATGATTCGGGCCACAGTTTCAGCAGTTCCCGACGAAGCAACGGCGATTTCGTAGCCGAGCTCGGCGATGTCGGGCTGAATGACCATCAGTGTGGACCGAGCGAAAGCCCTGCAACTACCAACAGCACTTGGGTGCAATGTTTCTGTGGCAAAAAATCTGTCGGTTAAGCGCACCGCACCAAGCTTGAAACTGCGTGCAAGCATTTCTTCGTCGTCATTTCCAATGACCACTTCGGTCGAGCCGCCACCGATGTCGCACAAAAACATTGTTGACTCTGGCCGGCCAATGCCATGCAGTGCGCCGAGGTGAATGAGGCGAGCTTCTTCAACACCAGAAATAATTTGAATATCGATTAGCGATTCACGACGCGCTCTGCGAATGAATTCGCCCTTGTTTTTTGCTTCGCGAACTGCACTTGTTGCTACAGCAACGATGTCGGCATTCAATGACGCTGCCACTTGTTGCATGCGGGTTAAACAGACGATGCCACGGTCCATGGCTTCGGGGGACAGCTCTTTCATTTCTCCAGCGCCGTGACCAATTCGCACGCTTTCTTTTTCACGAGCGATGACTTCAAACCCTTGGTCAACAACTTTTGCGACCACCATGTGGAAACTGTTGGTACCAATATCAAGGGCAGCAATGTTGTTGCTGTTTGTCCCTGATGCCACGTGGCGAGCCTACTTTGAGGCAATCTTTAGTGAGAGGCTGCTCTCACTTCAATACGACGGCGCTTCGCAATGCGGCGACGTTCGCGCTCAGAGCACCCGCCCCACACACCGTGGTCGATGTGTTCTTCTAGGGCGTACTCCAAGCACTGTGAAACAACAGGGCACGTGGCGCATATCAAACGGGCGCGGTCAACGCCTGCACCATCCGCTGGGAAGAACACTGCCGGAGGGAAATTCCTGCAATTACCTTCGTTCATCCACTCGGTAGACCGAATTGAATTGTTCATGGGGTTGGCCTCAACATAGCCCATTTTTGGCGATATCGTGAAGGCTGTGTCAGAAGCAACAGCAGTCATCGAACCTTCCCGTGGGCATGCCCGAATCGTGTATTTGGGCCCAGCATCGCCACATTGGGAGGTCTACAGCGACCATGGCGACGCCAACCTCCTCGAGGAGTTCCGCGCCCGTGTACTAGCCCGTTTGGTGCTGTTGCCTCGTAACGACCCACAGTTCCGCCGTAATCAAGAGCGCGTGAACAGGGATGCTGAGCGCGAGCGCATCAGCGTTGAGTGGGAACTCGGCTACAACGACGCAGAGTAACTCTCGGTAAACAGCCAATGACATCTTGGCGAAATTTCTTTAAAACCCGAATCGCCCAACAAATGGGTTCTTACGATTCAGGAATCGACGCTCGAATCATCAATCGTGAGCTCAGTTGGCTTGACTTCAATGCACGTGTTCTGGCAATGGCAAGTGACACGGGTGTACCACTGCTGGAGCGATGCCGATTTGTTTCAATCTTTAGTAGCAATCTTGATGAATTTTTCCAGATTCGAGTTGCAGCGCTAAAGGGGCAAATTGCTGGCGATGTGAATACAAAAACTCCAGATGGTCGAACTCCACAACACCAGTTGGATGACATTCGCAAAATTGCAAAGAATCTAGTTACGCAGCAAGAACGTGTGTGGTTAGATGAACTTGTTCCTCAACTTGCAGAGAACAACATTCACATTTCCAGCTGGAAGACGCTGTCTGCAGTTGATCGCGAACATCTCACCGGGGTGTTTGAATCACGAATTTTTCCAGTTCTTACACCTCTTGCCGTAGATCCGGCACATCCGTTTCCCTACATTTCGAACCTTGCGCTCAGCTTGGCCATTGTGGTGCGCGATCCAAAGTCGGGTGAGGAACGTTTTGCGCGAGTCAAACTGCCACAAACTTTTCCTCGTTTTTTCCAATTGCCAGATTCGTTCACATTTGTGAGCATCGAAGAAATCGTCAGTGCGAACCTTCCACGACTGTTCCCGGGAATGGAGATCGTGCAGTGCCATGCATTCCGCGTTACGCGCAATGCCGACCTCTCGGTAGATGATGAAGATGCAGAGGACCTCTTAGTCGCGGTAGAGATGGAATTGCGTCGTCGCCGGTTTGGCAAGGCAGTTCGCCTTGAAGTTCCTGAAGCAATGTCGAGCGACCTGGTTGCTCTGCTTGCTGACGAACTAGAAATTGACGCTGAAGATGTGTCGCGCCATGCAACATTCATTGATCTCACTTCGCTCAATCAGTTTGCAAACTTGAACATTGCAAAACTTCGCCACGCGCCTTGGCCGCCGCTTACCGCCGGTCGTTTGCAAGCGGTAGAAGAGGGGGAAAAGTCGATATTTGCGGTCATTCGTGAGCGTCAGTTGCTGGTGCATCATCCCCATGAATCGTTCAATACCTCGGTTGAAACCTTTGTCAAGCAAGCAGCGCTCGACCCAAACGTGCAATCAATAAAGATGACTTTGTATCGCACATCTGGTGATTCATCTATTGCAATGCATTTGATTAAGGCTGCAGAAATGGGCAAGCAAGTAGCGGTAGTGCTTGAACTGAAAGCCCGATTCGATGAAGCACGAAATGTGTCGTGGGCAAAAGAACTTGAATATGCCGGCGTGCATGTGACTTACGGAATTGTTGGCTTAAAGACCCACGCAAAATGCATTCTGGTTGTTCGCAACGACCCCGACAAGATGCGTCGCTATGTGCATATTGGAACAGGAAACTACAACTCCACAACTGCACGACTGTATGAAGACATCGGGTTCTTCACCAGCGAGGATGCCATCGGTTCCGATGTTGCAGAACTCTTCAACTTTCTTACCGGATATGCACAAGAACCAGATTACGAAGTGTTGTTGGTTGCGCCGCATCAACTGCGAGATCGCATCGTTGCGCTTATCGATAAAGAAGCAACGTTTGGTGAAACTGGAAAAATCACCCTCAAAATCAACTCAATTTCGGATCCAGCAGTGATAGAGGCTTTGTACCGTGCAAGTGGTGCAGGCGTAAAGATCGACCTAATTGTTCGAGGCATTTGTTGTATCCGTGCCGGTGTTGAAGGCATGTCTGAAAACATCGTGGTGCGATCAATCCTTGGCCGATACTTGGAACACTCGCG
Source organism: Actinomycetes bacterium (assembly GCA_014190095.1). GTDB lineage: Bacteria > Actinomycetota > Acidimicrobiia > Acidimicrobiales > Ilumatobacteraceae > UBA3006. Next base: position 4,050 of record BJFW01000033.1, read on the forward strand.
CATTTATCGATTTGAACACGGGCTTGATGACAACGAGCCATTGCATCTCATTGGTTCGGCTGACATGATGGGTCGTAATTTGGATGGCCGCGTTGAGGCACTAGCGCCACTCACACATCCAAAGCACCGCATGTGGCTGGATACCGTGCTCGGATTCTTGCTTGATGATGCTTCGACCCATTTCCTACTCCGAAGCGACAATCACTGGGAGCGCATCGGTTCCGTTGCGGAGTCGGGTGATGCTCAAAAGAAGTTGCACGAGTGGGTTGTTGCCACTCAAGTGCGATAATTCAGGTTCGTTCACCTCGTAGTAATCTGTAGTTCGGCTGAACGTAACCCTGAGAGAATAGGTTGGTCACGTGGAAGAACTTCGCAGTACGTTTCATAAAGAGATTGAAGAAATTCGCAACGAGGTAATGGAACTTGGCCAGTCGGTCATATCGGCCATTCCACGCGCAACTGCTGTTTTGCTCACCGGTGATCTAGAGGCTGCCGACTATTTGGTTCAGGCAGATGATGAAATTGATGCCCGTGCAATTCAAGTTGAAGAGAAATGTTTCCAAGAATTGGCATTGCAGTCACCAGTTGCTGGCGACTTGCGCGAACTCGTTTCCATGATCAAAATTGCGGGCGAAATAGAACGATCTGCAGACCTTGCCGTAAATATTTGCAAGGCAGCACGGCGCATTTATGGTCACAAAATTGATCCCGAGTTAAGTGATTTGATTGCAAAAATGAGCGAACAGGCTCAGCAATTGTTTATCTCCACCATGGAGGCGTTTAGAGATCATGATGCTGCAAAAGCAGCAGCTATTGACGACATGGACTCGTTCCTAGATGGTTTGCATCGCCGCTTCATTGCAGAAATTTTTGAGATCCATGCACGTGAATCGATAGACCTGCAAGTTGCTGTGCAGTTGGCAATGGTTGCTCGTTTCTATGAGCGCATTGGTGATCATGCGGTAAACGTTGGTGAGCGCACACGATTCATCGTTACGGGTTGGAAGCCAGAACTTAAGGGCGCGGCTCGTTTCCAGGCTCGCCTCGACGCCAGCGGTGAAATTCCTAGGCCATAGGTTTCAATGTCGGCCGATCTCCCCGTTGTCTTCCTTGTTGAAGATGAAGAGACGTTCATTGAGGCACTTGAAATTGGCTTAAAACGTGAAGGTTTCCGTGTGCATGTTGCTCGCGATGGTGCAGAAGCACTTGCGATGTTTGAAGGTGTGAAGGCCGACATTGTGTTGCTTGATGTGATGTTGCCAAAAATTTCTGGAACCGATGTATGTCGCGAAATTCGCAAAAAGAGCCAAGTGCCAATCATCATGGTGTCTGCAAAAGGTTCCGAAATAGACACTGTGGTTGGGCTTGAAGTTGGGGCAGACGATTACATCGTGAAGCCGTATCGACTGCGCGAACTTGTTGCACGCATTCGTGCGGCGCTTCGTCGCAGTTCGCTCACGCCAACAGAAATTGAAGAAGTAGGTATTGGAACCGTCAGCATTGGCGATGTGTCCATTGACCCAGAGCAACACATTGTTACGGTGCGTGGCGAAGTGACCAAGCTTCCATTGAAGGAATTCGAATTGTTGTATGTACTCATGGCTAACGCCGGGAGAGTGCTGACTCGCGAGACTTTGATTGACCGTGTGTGGGGAACCGACTACTACGGCGACACCAAGACTCTTGATGTGCATATCAAGCGGCTTCGCTCAAAGGTCGAGTTAGACCCAGCAGTGCCCACTCGTGTGGCGACAATCCGCGGGTTGGGCTACAAGTATGAGAAAGTTGTTGCATAGCAACACTGACCACTCCATTACAACGCCTGTCGCGCGTTCACATCATGATGGTTGCTGGTGAGGCAGCGCTTGCGGTTTCGTTAGCCGATTCGCTGTTTCTGTCAATTAGTCCAGATGCCGCTCGAAGCAAGGTGCTGTTCTTTCTTGCATTCAGCTTTGCTCCATTTGTTGTGTTGTCAAAGGGCATCAGCCCATTCCTCGACCGAATGCCAGGTGGTCGAAGAATGACGGTGTTCATTGTGGGTATCTTGCGCGCAATCGTCGTGCTTGCAATGGCTCGCTATTTGCAGTCTGTATTGCTTTTTCCACTGGCATTTGCTTCATTGATTTTGGCCAAGGTGTATCAAGTGTCGCGCTCGGCAATGATGCCGACGGTTGTGCATAGCGATGCTGAACTGATGTCGGCAAATGGAAAATTCGGCAGACTCACCGGAATTATTGGTTTCGTAGCGGGTGGACCTGCGGTTCTTCTACAGCGAATTGATACCCATTTATCGCTTGTGATGTCGGCTATTGCGTTTGGGCTTGCCGCAACGATGACACTGAAGTTGCCACGCCATGTTGCTGCTGTAAGGAACAAGGCAACTCGCGCGGAACGCGAAGAAATGAGCACACCAGAAATCATTCGTGCTGCTGTTGCTATGTCGTCACTTCGAGCTACTAGTGGATTCATGATGCTGCACTTAGCGTTCTGGTTGCGCAATGAAAAGGCCGGACTTGCGTGGTTTGGATTTGCTCTTGCTATTGGTTCTGCCAGCATTCTGTTGGCTAACTCAATAGGTGCGCCGTTAACGAGAAAACTCAATCACCACAGCATTCTGGTGAGTTCGTTATGCGTGATTGCCGTTACCGGAATCATTTCGGCACTCAACGGGAGTATCACTGCCGGAATCGTGCTTGCTGGAGTGGTGAACGGTTTTGGTGCAATTGGCAAGCTGGCTTTTGACTCGATCGTGCAGCAACATGCACCCGACGCCAACCGATCACGTGTATTTGCCCAATATGAAACGCGTAATCAGCTGTTTCAGGTTGCTGGTGGGTTGCTTGCTGTGCTGTTTGTTCCCAGTGGGGCGGTGGGGTTTGCATTCGTTGGCGCATACGCGGCCATTGCTACTGCGTACTACGCCTTTAAGTACTAGCTATTCGCTGATATCGCGTTGCTCAATATTGAGGCGAGCAAGCCACAGGCCGGGGGCGTCTAATTCATTAGGTGTCGGTAGGTTTCCCGCAGCGATAAACAACGATGCGAGTCCTTCGTGGCCGGCACGCTCCACAACTCCTGCTGCGAACGAATGGCCGCGGTCCACCTGCTGGCGAGTGAGACGCAGTCCAAGCAGTTGTTCAACAAAGGTGTCGCTTGGCGAAGCCTCAACTCTGCGGCGGCGAACTGCCTCACTAATTTGAGAACTGCCACCGAGCAATGAAGCCGAAACGGTGTCGACCGCATGGTCGATGTAGCCAATGATGGCAGCGATCATGGCATCGAGTGATGGTGCTTGGACCTCCTGCGCGGCAGAACGCACGGCTCCAAGAATGATGGTGGGGTCGGTGAGAAATTTCTGCATCATGGTCATCGGGTCGCTGGTACCCAGATCCAAATTGGTAAGTCGTTCCATGAGCGCGTTTGGGTTTGGCGAGAACCCGCCGATGTATGAACTGATTGCAGCGCTTACTGCAGTACGAATATGTGGCGATGTGAGAACCGCGTGTGAGGTGAGTTCATGTATGAGCACCCACATGCGCATGTCGTCGATGGGGATGCTCCAGTCGTTTGCAAACTCATCAACGTTTGATGCAACGATCAGCATTTGATCACGTGGTTCCCGCGGAAGTGGTAAGTCGTATTGCCCAAAAGACTTGAGTGCCAGTTGACCAACCATGGTTCCTACAGACATTCCCATCATTGCTGGCGCCATCATTTTGTTTAACGACGCCATCATGTTCATCATTGGGTCGTCTTGGTGTACATCGAGTGCATCGGTTGGAATGATCGGTGATCCACTGAGCGACGTTGCAAGTTCATTAAACAACGGTTTGTATGACTCAAGTGTGTGATGCACCCACATCGAACGATTTACCACAACAACTCGAGGCAACTTGCCGGCTGACGCAGTATCAAGACCTGTGTAGTTGCGCACATGAAGGTCGGCAATCGGCACCAATTGCTCGATGCCTACTCTTGCGGCTGGGTCAACGTTTGGCTCGGTGGAGCCGCCAGAAAGTGCCGTCATCATTGCTGTTTGGCGTGCCACATCCCACTGCAACGGACCCTGGGAACTCATGGCTTTTGCCATATCTCCAAAGAACGGCAATCCTGAAAATGGGTCTTCGCTAGGGCTGTCCGACATTGCTTTCCAGCCTATGGAGCACATCAACCAATTGACGAGTGGGAACTACCCAATGTGCACCATTGAGCTCGACGCACCAACCAATGAGTTGTTGCAAGGAATTGAGAGCGGCTCCTCGGCAATGGTCGTGCATAAAGAAATCAATTGGCCACAGGTTGTGATGCGCTGAATGCGCAGACGAAATTGCAATTCGTGCATCACTCATTCCTTCGGAAGGGGAAGCGATAAACAAACGCTGGCCTTGCCTCATTTCACTCAGCACAGTTGATGGAGGTGTGAGGTTTTGCGCAAGGTTGACAAATCGGTGAGTAGACGAATCAACGGAGTGCAACCACGCAATTCCGGTACTGGAGTCCACTTCAAGAACGCGCAGCAACACTGTGGATCCATCAGTGAATCGAGCTTCAGTTTCCTCGTTCGGCAAAAGACCAGTTCCACTGCCAATGAAGAAACCGGTTGATGTAAGCGGGATCACCAATTTGTCTGCGGAAGACATGGTTCCAAGAGCAAGGGGTGCTCGTGTGGTTTGTCTTTGAGTTGTCGCGAGGGCAGTTCGTTTGGCCGTTATGGGAGACCATGTGTTTGAGCGGGGGGTAACCACCCAGAGCAGCACGAGGGAGACAGCAAAACTGGTAACTGCCGCGCAAGACACGACTGACCGCACCGTGCGCGACGGAAGGTGTGGCTCTGGTGTTGAGCGTTGTACCTGTTCACCAACTTCGCTGGGGTGTCGCCACTGCCTTTCATATGGTGGAAGAGGCGCATTGAAAATAACTTCACCCGATGGATCGGAATTCTCCGAGTGTTCATCATCGTGGTGGTTGTTCGGCACGAGGCGAAGGTTAGTCATGTCAACTTCACAAGGCACGTCGCCCACCTCGGGTACGATGAGCCTGTGACCGAGCGCCGAAATCTCCATAACGGCGATACATGGATTGAGCTCACAGAGCAACCATTGCAGGTGGGGGCAGCGTACGACTGGGCACTGTTGCCTAGTTGTGGGGCGGTTGTGGTGTTTTCCGGAACGGTGCGCGACCATTCGGATGGTCGTGCTGATGTTCGCACGCTTACCTACGAAGCATATGAAGAAGAAGTTGTACCAAAGTGCGTTGCAATTGTCGAAGAGATGCGCCAGCAGTGGTCCGACATTGGTCGTGTGGCTCTGTTACACCGAATTGGTGAATTGCAACTCACCGAATCATCGGTGTTAGTGGTGGTGTCATCACCACATCGCCCTGCAGCATTTGAAGCAGCACGATTTGGAATTGATGCATTGAAGTCAACTGTTCCGATTTGGAAACATGAGTCTTGGGGCGACGGTGGAGATTGGGCGCGAAGTGCGCAACACATCACGACAATTGACGAGTTGAAGAAATCGAAGTCGCATTCATGATCGCAATGGCACCACTCACTATTTTGTTCGCAGCAATTTCTGTTGTTTCAGCATTAACACTTGCGTACTTGGTGTGGCAAGAAGGTCAACGAGTCAATAAGAACAATGGAATGGCAGCTTTTCATAGGCACTTAGACGCACTTTCTGATGATTCGCGGGCGCATTTGCGCCAGCAATTGCAGGAATCGCGCGATCGGCAACAGAGGCGGTAACTCAAAATGGCACGCGACTTAGCCATCGACCTTGGCACCGCAAACACCCTGGTGTACATGCAGGGAAGGGGCATTGTGATCAATGAACCCTCAGTTATTGCGGTTAATCGCAAAACAGGAGAAGTGCTGGCAACAGGCCAAGAAGCATGGGGAATGATTGGTAGAACACCCGGTTACATCGTTGCGGTACGACCACTGCGTGGCGGTGCAATTACCGACTTTGAAATTACAGAAAAGATGATTCGACTGCTGTTGCAACGTGCTGGCGTATCACGTTTTTCTCGACCAAAAGTTTTGATTTGCGTACCGTCGGCAATTACTGAAGTTGAACGTCGCGCAGTAACCGATGCAACGCGTCGCGCGGGTGCAGCCGATGCGCAGTTGTTGGAGCAGCCGATGGCTGCAGCAATTGGTGCAGACCTTCCAATTAACGAACCTGTTGGCAACATGGTGATCGACATTGGTGGTGGAACAACTGAAACCGCAGTTATTTCGCTTGGCGGAATAGTTGCGCTTGAAGCAGTTCGCGTTGGAAGTTTTGATATTGACGCTGCCATTCAAAGTCATGTGCGTCGCGAACACGGATTAGCAATTGGCGAGCGAACAGCAGAAGAAATCAAAATCAGCATTGGTAGCGCAATGGCAACTGCAGAAGATCGCGACGCAGAGGTACGCGGCCGTGACTTGGTGAGTGGATTGCCAAAGACAGTTATCTTGACGGCACAGGAAATTCGTGACGCCATTGAAGACGTAGTTGCACAAATGGTGGCTTCAGTGATTCGTTGTTTGGCCGTTGCGCCGCCAGAGTTGTCACAAGACTTCCTCACTCGGGGTATGTATTTGGTTGGCGGTGGCGCATTGTTGCGCGGGTTGGCCCAACGAATTGAGCGTGACACTCGGGTACCGGTGAACATGAGCGATCAGCCGCTCGAGGCTGTGGTCTTGGGTGCTGGTCACTGCGTCGAAAACTTCTCTGCCCTCCGCGGCATGTTCATGGAGGGTCGTCGCTAAATGCGACGAGCCCTTTAACTGACCGTCGTCGCTGACTATCTAGCGAGTCGCGTCAGTCCCTCTTGCACGACGGTGACCACGAGCTTGCCGTCTTTGGTGAAGATGTTGCCTTGGGCAAGTCCACGCGACCCAGAAGTGGAGATTGACGACTGCTGGTACAGCAACCATTCGTCGGCGCGGAAGGGTCGATGGAACCACATCGCATGGTCAAGGCTGGCCATTTGCACTGAGCCATCGGTCCATGCCAACCCGTGGGGAAGTAGGGCGGTGTCAAGCAAGGTCATGTCGCTGGCGTAGGTAACGATACACGCGTGCAACACGTTGTCGTCGGGCAAGGTGCCATCAGCCCGAATCCATACGCGCTGGCCAGGCAGTGGATTTCCTTTGCGGCGGAATGGGTCGCCGTCAACATAACGCTGGTCAATTGGGCGCGGTCTGTCGTACCATTCGCCGAGTTTTTCTTTGTACGGCTCCATTCGAGTTTTGAAATCGGGGAGTGATTCTGGCTCTGGCGTGCCTTCCATCATGGAGATTTGATGTTCCAAGCCTTCTTCCTGTTTTTGGAAGCTGGCGTGCAGATTGAAAATGTCTTTGCCGTGCTGAATAGCAACAACGCGTCGCGTTGAAAAACTTTTGCCATCGCGAATGCGATCTACTTCATACAAAATTGGTACGCCAGGGTCGCCCGCACGAAGAAAGTATGCGTGTAACGAGTGCACATGGCGACCTGGTTCGTCAATCGTGCGCGATGCAGCAACAAGTGCCTGGCCAGCAACTTGTCCGCCGAAAGCTCGTTGTCGATTTTCATCCGGTGATTGTCCACGAAAGATGTTGACTTCAATTGCCTCGAGGTCGAGCAGGGTGACAAGGTCTTGAAGGGGGGAAGCCATACCTCTATGTTGCCAGTAAAGAGACCGCGCATTGAACTGTTGTAGCGTGAAATGTTGTGACACAGTTGAGTGGCGTTCTGCGAGAGATTGCATTGAGCACCACGGGTTTCATGCCCGAAAACGAAGGTGATGCCCTATTTGCAGCAGCACTGAGTGCTGGAGTGAATTGCCCAAACCTGCCATTTGTGGAGATTGGCTCGTATTGCGGCAGAAGCACGGTGTGGTTTGGCGAGGCCGCGCGGTTATCGAACACCGTGTTGTATGCGGTTGACCACCATGGCGGATCTGAGGAAAATCAGCCAGGTTGGGAATGGCACGACCAAACTTTGGTGGATCCGGCAACGGGTCGCTTGAACACGCTTCCGCACTTTGAGCACACGATGCAGCGCGCAAAATTAGTTTCGGTGGTGAAAGCAGTCGTGGGCGACTCACCAGTCATTGCTGGTTCGTGGAACGAACCAATTGGCATGTTGTTCATTGATGGCGGACATGGACGCGATGTTGCCCGAAATGATTATGTGTCGTGGACGCCACATGTTGCAGTTGGTGGCACGCTGGCCATTCATGATGTGTTCAGCGATCCGGCACTTGGTGGACAGGCACCGTATGAAGAGATTTATCTGGCAGCAATCAACTCAGGAAAATTTGTTGAATCGTCATGCACTGGTTCATTGCGCATACTGAACCGAGTGAAGTAACGAATCAGTCAAACACGGTACTGCTGAGAAACAATTTGCTTGCAGGTGTTGCTTGCGAAATTGCATCTGCAGCAAGAATTACAGCAGCAGCGGTGTAAGCGCTTCGTTCGTCTGCCGGAAATACAATTCTGCTTGGGTAAACAATTCCTGTGAAGTACGAGCCATCGTCATTGCGATGTGCACGAGTCCATGACAGCAACTCTTTTGCCTTATCGTTTTCACCTGCTGCAGCGTGTGCAAGTGAACATTCGGCAGTCTCTGCTGCAGTCACCCAGTCTTCGTCGTTGACGCAGCGCACACCACGACCATCAATGATGAACTCGTCCCATTGATTGAGCAAGCGGGTTTTGGCCTCTGCGCCAATGGTTGCACCGGTAAGGACGGGGTAATACCAGTCCATTGCCCAGCGCAGTTTCGGCTCAAACACGGTTTGATCGGTCCCAATGAGGTGGTCGATCGTGTCGGCGGCTGCTCGCCATTCTGGCTGGCTTTCGCCAATGATCGCGCCAATGTTTGCACCCGAATGAAGTGCGTGGCGAATGGAGGAAGATCCGGTGAGCAATGAATAATTCCACGGACGCGAATCCACTTCGCATGCCCACAAAATAGTTCCGTCATCTTTGCGCATACCAAGTACCCAGGTGAGCGCACGTTTGATCGTTGGCCACATCACACGAATGAATGCTTCATCTGAAGTGACGAGGTAATGATGCCAAACGCCGGTTGCGATGTAGGCGCAGACGTTCGTGTCGAGCTTGGCGTCTTCAAGTGAACCATCTGGCATGTAGTAGTTGTGCCAGCTGCCGTCTGGACGCTGAATGTCAGCGAGCCATGCATATGCACGTCGTGCTTCATCGTGCATGCCCATGACGTCCAGGGCCATCGCGGTCTCAACGTGGTTCCATGGGTCGCAGTGGCCGTTTGGAAACCACGGGATCATTCCGTTTGGAAGTTGTAGCGCAGCGATGGTGTTCGCAGTTGCTATGAGTTCATCGGTAGTGATGACATCCACAAGTTCATCATTTGATTGACCCGGAAAAATCACGATGCGCGCCCAGGCTTTTGTGAATACACGATGTAGCTCTTACCAAGTGCTGGGGCCAACACTTTTTCTAACGTGCGGGTGAGTGTTGGTGCAGAGACGATGTCCCACTCCAAAAACTTCTTGTAGGCATTCACAAACTTGTTGTCTTCTCGTGCAGGACCTACAGCGCAACGAAGCCACCAATATGGAGAATGCAAACCGTGAGCACGGTGCTCGTCTTGAATCACGAGTCCGGCGGCACGCAGTTTTGCTTTTAGTTCGGTACCCGAATAAATGCGCACGTGGCCACCTTGCACAAAAGGTGCGTGATATTCATCTGACAACATCCAGTTGATCTTCTCGGGAAACCATGAGGGCACGGTGGCCGCAAGAACTCCACCTGGCTTCAACACGCGAGATAACTCATGTAGTGCCGCCACGTCGTTTTGAATATGTTCAAGTACTTCCGATGTCACGATGCAGTCAAAGGTGTTGTCGGCGAATGGAAGTCGAGTGGCGTCGCCACGTAAAACGGCAACCAGATTCTCCGACTTAATTTCACCGGCTTCAAACATTGCAGCAAATGTTGCGCGAGTAACCGTGGTTTCTTCCTCTGCATAGTCAAGCGCTACGACGCGTGCCCCGCGCCGTGCTGCCTCGAATGCGTGTCTTCCGAAACCAGCGCCAGCATCCAAAAACATTGCCCCTGGTCCAACCGGCAATTTGTCAAAACGTACCGTCAACATTGGCTACTTGGCATCCCGTTTTCGAAGCTTTTCCACGTTGTGGGGCATGCTCAGCACTTCTCGATATTGATCAACGGTCAATTGAGCGCAATGTTTCCAACTCCAACGTTCAACGACACGTGTTCGTCCTGCTGCGCCGATGCGATTGCGCAACTCTGCGTTATCAAGACCGCGGCGAATCGATGCCGCGAGCGCTTCTGCATCTCCGGGTGGGCACGACAAGACTGTGTCGTTATCTATGCCGGTTACTTCTGGCAATGCACCACCGGTCGTTGCCACTAAACAGATACCTGTTGACATAGCCTCAATTGCTGGAAGACTGAAACCTTCGTACAGGCTTGGTACAACAGCAAGCTCGCTCTCTGCATACAACTCAACGATGCGTTCGTCGCTTACGCCCGAAACATGTGTGATGCAATCAGTCAGACCGAGTTTGCGAATGAGATCGGCGTTCGCGCCCTCACGCGGGCGACCGATGATGGTCAGGTGCACATCGCGTTCTGTGCGAATCTTCGCGAGCGCTTCAAGCAGGTACGACAAACCTTTCAGTGCAACGTCAGCCGATGCAGTGGTGATGAGGTGGCCAGGCTTACGCGAAATGTGTGGAAGTGGAGTAAAGAGATCGGGGTCAACTCCCACTGGCACAAGTTTCATGCGGTCAAGTGACACCTTCATGTCGGTGTGAATGTCAGCGATGGAGTTTTCACTCACTACAACAACGCGCGGCATTTTGCTCGCAACTTTTCCTTGCATTTTGACGAATGAATACCAGCGGCCAATTGCTCGACGCTTGAACCACGTCTTGGTGTGTTCCATTTCCAACTTGCGATCTTTGGTGATGGGGTGGTGCAGGGTGACGATGGTGGGAATCTTCTTCTCAATTTTGAGAATTCCGTAACCCAAGCATTGGTTGTCGTGCACGAGATCAAAGTCGTTCACGCGCTTGCTGAGTTCGTTATAGGCGCGAATGCTGAAAGCACGCGGCTCGCCAAATGTTCCTTTCAAAAACTGTGCTGTCTCGACAAAACTTGGCCAGTCTTTAATTTCCCAATATGCAGGGAATCGACCCGGGTATTGATCGTTAAAGATGTCGAGGCTTGGCAACTTGTGTAATGGAATGCGTGAATCAAGAATTGGGTATGGCTGACCACCAAACACTTCAACGTGATGACCAAGATCGACCAAAGCTTTGGTGAGATGTCGTGTGTACACGCCCTGTCCGCCAACATGAGGCTTTCCTCGGTAGGTGAGGTAGGCAATGCGCAGAGGGCCGTTGGGATCAAACGGCAACGACATAAGGCTTTCAGCCTACCTGTGAGTAACTTTCTACGACAGGGCGGAGAGTCTGCGTTTGCGGGCAATGAATGCAAGCGAACCAAGTACTGCAACCATCAGCACAATAAATGGCAGGTCGCCAAGATTTGAATACAGCGTTCGACCCGAGCGCAAATTGACTGTGCGTTCGAGCACTTGTTGTTCACTTACACCAGTGCGGTCAAACACTTCTCCCATTGGCGAGATGAATGCAGAAAACCCTGTTGGCGAAACTTGAATGAGCCAACGTCCGTTTTCAATTGCGCGAAGCCGCGACGATGCAATTTGCTGTGTTTGCAAAATGGTTCCCGTGTAACTCGACCCGTTTGTTGGATTCACTAACACTGAACCGCCAGCCTCAACACCTTCGTTTGCGCGGCCGCTAAAAAACACTTCCCACGAAATGACCACGCCAACTGTGGTGTCGGCAACTTGCAGTTGAGCAATATCCGATCCGGCAAGTGCATCGCGAGGAATTCTGTCTACTGGAGCGCCAAGTGTTTCAAGCAGTCCACGTAACGGAACAAATTCTCCAAATGGAACACGACGAACTTTGTCGTAGCGATCTCCAAGTGTTCCGTCTTCGTTCACCACAATCTGCGCATTCGTGAAGTATCGAGCATTCATGTCTTCGGTAATGCCAACGACAAATGGTGCATTGAGTCGCGCTGCCTGTTCTGCAATTTCAATACGTTCAACACTGTCGTAGAAGTTGGCTACGTCAATCACGTTTTCTGGCCAAATCACCATGTCGAGGTTTGTGCTCGTAATGGCGCGCGTTGCTGCGAGGTGACGTTCAACGACATCTCG
>BJFW01000034.1 GCA_014190095.1 Actinomycetes bacterium
ATTCAAAAAGGGGCAATGTCGTCGCGGTCACGAATGAAGGATGTAGCGCAGCGGGTGATTGACGGCGATCTCACGCCCAATTCGTGATATTCATAACGCTATGAAACTGATGGCGCTCGATGGCAACTCGCTGGCTTATCGCGCGTTTTTCGCATTGCCAACCGACATGGCAACTGCGAGCGGTCAAGTTACAAACTCGGTGTATGGCTTTTGCACCATGCTCAACACTCTTGTTAAAGATCACAAGCCAGATGGTGTCATCGTGGTGTTTGACAGACGCGAGAAAACTTTCAGACACGAAGCAGTTCCTGAGTACAAAGCACAACGCGAGCAACAGCCCGACATTTTGTATCAGCAGTTAGACATCATTAAGGAGCTGCTCGTCTCGTTTGGAATACCCGTTATTGACGCTGCTGGATTCGAGGGTGACGATCTGATTGCCACAATTGCAACGCAAGCTGAAGAACATGGTTCTGAGCTGATTGTTGTTACGGGAGACCGTGACAGCTACCAGATCGTGAAAGACCCACTTATTCGCGTGCTGTACAACAAGCGGGGTGTCAGCGACTACGCGTTGTATGACGAAGCAGGCATTTTTGAGCGAACCGGTGTGACGCCGGCGCAGTATCCCGACTATGCGGCCTTGCGGGGAGATCCGAGCGACAACCTTGAAGGCGTACCAGGTGTCGGTGAAAAGACAGCTGCAAAACTGATCAACCAATACGGGTCACTTGAGGCCATCTTTGATGCCGCAGATCAGCAAACACCAAAGTTGAAGGACTCTTTGCATGCAAGTCGCGAACGAGTGTTGCGGAACGCGAAGATCATGGTGTTGAGGCGAGATGCTCCCATTGGCATCAATGTGCTGGAATCTGCTCCAAAGCCCGATGTTCAAGCATTGCAAAAGTGGTTTGAGACTTTGGAATTCAAATCAATGCTCGCGCGTACTAAAGAAGCTTTCGGTCGATTCATTAACCAAGAGGCAGCGGCTGCTGTGGCCGATACGCAACAGTTATCAACTGCTCTTGAAGTATCAATAACGGTTTCTGGCAACGCGCAAGAAGCGATTGCGTCTATCGACAGTGCGGAAGGTGATTACGGCATTGTTCTTGCTCCTGGTTGGTTGAACGATGGGCAACGAACAATTGAAGGCGTTGCAATCGTTGTTGATCGACAAAAAAATCATGTTGTATGGATCCCGTCTTCTCTGCTTGAAGAAACGACAGTGTTAGCGCGTTTCGCTACAGCATCATCGATCTCCGGTCATCACGTGAAACCGATGCTCCGTTGGTTTCTTGACCGCAAAATTGACATTCCAAAAATTGGTTTCGATACAGCCATTGCTGCTTACTTGCTCGAACCAGCGCAATCAAAGTTGGAGGCGCACGAAGTACTTGCTCGGTACACAGAGGAGCGGATCTCCGCGCGTGATGATGGCGCAACTAATGATGGCCAACTCAGTTTTGATTCGGAAGTGTCGAATTCTTCTTCGGATTCATCCAATATTGCAATTGCGGTTGGTCGGGTTATTCCAGCACTTGCTAAGGAGATTGACGCACAAGGCGTTGCCAGTTTGTTCAACGACGTTGAATTGCCACTCATTCGGGTGCTGGCGAAGATGGAGCACGTTGGTGTTCTTGTAGACAAGAAGCAACTGACCGCAATTAACGAACATCTTGTTCACGAGACGAAGCGGCTCACGGTGGTGTTGCATGAGCTGGCGGGGAAAGCGTTCAATTTGAATTCGCCTACACAGCTGCGACAAATTCTGTACGAAGACAGAAAGCTTTCGCCGGGCAAAAAAACGAAAACTGGATTCAGCACTGATGCTGCAACGCTCGAGAAGATTCGAGGTCAATGGCCAGAATTCATTGACCAGTTGTTGGAGTATCGCGAGTTTGAAAAATTACGTGGAACGTATGGTCAAGGTTTGCTTGATGCCATCCAGCCAGATGGGCGAATTCATGCAACCTTCAATCAGACCGTTGCCCGGACTGGACGTCTCAGCAGCGATGCACCGAACCTGCACAACATCCCCATTAGGTCGGATGAAGGTAAGGTTTTTCGAACTGCATTCATTCCTCGGGATGGATGTTTGCTCATGGTTGCGGACTACAACCAGATTGAATTGCGTTGCATCGCACATCTTGCTGACGATCCAGGTTTGATTGACGCGTTTAATCGAGGCATCGACATTCACAGTGCCACTGCGGCTCGGGTATTTGGAGTTGATGCAGCCAGTGTCACATCGGATATGCGTTCACAAGCGAAGATGATTTCGTACGGTCTGGCATATGGAATGGAAGCCTTCGGGCTAAGTCAGCGTCTTAGTGTTGGGGTTGGTGAAGCCAGCGAAATTCTGGATGCGTATTTTGCGGCATTCCCGAACGTAAAGCAATACATGGATGACACCATTGAGCAAGCGAGAGCAAAGGGTTACACCGAAACATTGTTTGGTCGTCGTCGACAAATCCCAGAACTTAATAATCCGAACTTTCGAATTAAGCAAGCGGGCGAGCGCCAGGCAATGAATGCGGGAATCCAAGGATTGGCTGCCGACATTTTCAAGATTGCACTTGTGCGAATTGATAAATCAATTGCACAGGCAAAACTGAATAGTGCTGTCATTTTGCAAGTTCATGACGAAGTGCTTGTTGAATGTCCTGTTTCAGAAAAAGATCAAGTCAATGAGATCGTTCTCCACGAAATGAAGAACGCAGCATCACTGAAAGTGCCACTCGAAGTAAACGCTGCGTGGGGTGACAGTTGGGCCTCAGCGAAGGCATAACGAGATGTCTGATCGGAATCATTGGTTCGAGGGATTGGCGAGCCATATGAAGGATGCGTATCTCAGGTATTCATTCACCAAAGGAACCACGCAAGAGGTTGATTTCATTCTTGAAGCAACTGGTGCCAAAGTAGGCAGCGAGTTCATTGATGTTGGATGTGGTCCAGGTCGCCACAGTTTGGAGCTTGCACGCAGGGGAATGCAGGTGACCGGGATCGATGTGAGTCAAGACTTCATTGACATCGCTCATCGAGGTTCCGTTGCAGAGTCCTTATCCAATGCAAAATTTAAGCGTCTTGATGCTCGTGACCTCATCAACTGCGCTCCGCTTCATGCGAAGTTTGACTTCGCAATATGTTTGTGCCAAGGCGCATTTGGCTTGATGATTGACGATCAACACGATGTCGAGATTCTCACTGGCATCCGTAAGTCCTTGAAAGATAATGGGGTTCTCGTGCTGTCGGCGTTCAATGCCTATTTCTCAGTGAAGCATCACGGCGATGCAGAATTCGACGCTCTCAGCGGAGTGAGTCACGAAACCACCGATATCCGCAATGAGCTTGGGGAAGTGAAAAACGTCGATTTATGGACGGGTTGCTACACGCCACGGGAGTTGCGCTTGGTATTCAACTTTGCTGGCTTCGACATTCTCAGCATTTCCAGCGTTGAGCCAGGGAAGTATTCCAACGCTATTTGCAGTACCGAATCGCCTGAATTCCTTGTTGTAGCCAAGTCCAGATAGAGCGGACGCTGATAGCGTGATTTCCCAGTCCTACCGCCGGTAGGGCCTCTCGCAAGAGGGACCATCTCTCCTATCCACCGAAAGTACGTACCAATGTCAGATCTACAGACCATGCAATCCCCACCAATGGGAACCTTCGACTCAGAAGGAAATTACACACCACGCCAAATCACAGAGCGTGATCTTTCGCAGTCATTTGCAGACGCGATTAGCGGAACTCTTGTTGAACTCAAAGACGGTCAACTCGTTACAGGAACTGTTGTTCGCATTACTCGCGACGAAGTACTTGTTGAAATCGGTTACAAGACCGAAGGCGTCATCCTTGCGCGCGAGTTATCAATTCGCAACGACATCGACCCCCATGAAATTGTGAAGTTGGGCGAGAAGATCGAAACTCTTGTTCTCACACTTGAAGACAAAGAAGGTCGTTTGTTGCTTTCGAAGAAGCGTGCGCAATACGAGCGTGCTTGGGGTGATATTGAAAAAGTTAAGGCTGCAGATGGAACCGTTGAAGGTCTCGTCATTGAAGTTGTCAAGGGCGGACTTATCGTCGACATCGGTCTTCGCGGATTCCTTCCAGCGTCACTCGTTGAACTGCGTCGCGTTCGTGACCTTGCTCCTTATATTGGTCAGCGCATCACCGCAAAGATTCTTGAGCTCGACCGCAATCGCAACAACGTTGTGCTTTCACGTCGTACATTGCTCGAACAGAATCAACGTGGCGCACGTGATGAGTTCTTGACACATCTCAAGGTTGGCGAAGTTCGCACAGGTCGCATTTCAAGCGTCGTTGCTTTCGGTGCATTCGTTGACTTGGGAGGCATGGACGGACTCATCCACGTTTCCGAATTGTCATGGAAGCATGTAGACAACCCAACAGCAGTGGTCAACATTGGCGACGAAGTAACCGTAAAGGTTCTTGAAGTCGACATGGATCGCGAGCGCATCAGCCTCTCGTTGAAGGCAACGCAGCAAGATCCTTGGCAGGAGTTTGCCAACGGTCACCAAGTTGCTCAGTTGGTATACGGCCGCGTGACCAAGCTGGTTCCGTTCGGTGCATTCGTTCAAGTCGGTGACGGAATTGAAGGCCTCGTACACATTTCTGAAATGTCTGCACACCACGTTGAGGCACCAGAGCAGGTTGTTACACCAGGCGAAGAGTTGTGGGTCAAGATCATCGACCTGGATCTCGCGCGTCGTCGCATCAGCTTGTCCATTAAGCAGGCTGCTGAAGGTGGAGAATTGGCCGAGGAATACCGCGGACAGTTCCAAGTTGACGATCAGGGCAACTGGGTGGGCGGAGATGACAGCGCTCGCGAAGCAGCGTGGTCTGAATACTTCGACAATGCAGCAACAACTGAGGCACCAGCAGAGGCTGCAGCCGACGTACCTGCTGCTGAACCAGAAGCTCCAAGCGCATAGTTTTCTGTAGCTGCGCTCGTCAGGGGGCGAGCGCAGCTCAGATGTTCATCGGAGACATATGAAATTGATTGGGCTTACAGGCGCAATTGGATCGGGAAAGTCTTCGGTATCTGCGCTGTTCGCACGTAAAGGTGCAGTCATCATCGATGGTGACGGCATTGCTAAGCAGTTACAGCAAAAAGGTTCTGCAACGCTCCAAAAAATGGTCGACGAGTTCGGCGATGTTTTGCTTGAATCTGGAGAACTAGATCGAGCAAAAGTTGCTCAGTTGGTTTTCGGTGACTCGGAATTGCTGAAGAAATTGAACTCCATCATGCATCCTGCAATCAGCGCAGAAATTATTCGTTTGATCGAAGAAAACATGGATTCGGACAATGTGGTCGTCCTTGATATGCCGTTGTTGGTTGAGAACCCTCGAGAAGGTCTTTCTGGTTTGGTGATTGTAGACGTTGACCCTGAAGTTGCAATCTCGCGACTGGTGCAATTTCGAGGTATGAACGAAGAAGATGCGAGACGTCGTATGGCTAGTCAGGCTAAGCGTGAAGATCGACTCGCGGTCGCTGATCGAGTGATCGACAACAGTGGCGACATTGATGCGCTCACGACACAAGTGGATGAAGTTTGGGATTGGTTCGCAACACTTCCAAATGCTCAGCAAGGTGCTGGCGCACTTTCCAAGAAGAGCAAATAGTGACCGTTGATAATCAGCGTTTTGAAGTTGTATCCGACTATCAGCCAGCGGGAGACCAGCCGAAAGCAATAGCTCAGTTGGCCGAAGGTATTGAGCGAGGCGACAGATTTCAAACACTGCTTGGCATTACCGGCTCGGGTAAATCGGCAACCGTTGCGTGGACCATTGAAAAGGTGCAACGACCGACCTTGATTCTTGCTCCGAACAAGAGTCTTGCTGCTCAATTAGCCCAAGAGATGAAAGAGTTCTTCCCTAAGAACCGTGTTGAGTATTTCGTCAGTTACTACGACTACTACCAACCGGAGGCGTACATTGCCTCAAGCGACACATTCATCGAAAAGGACTCATCGGTAAACGATGAAATTGATCGTCTGCGACATTCGGCAACAGCTGCTTTGCTAACACGTCGAGACACCATTGTGGTGGCATCCGTCAGTTGCATTTATGGAATGGGAAATCCAGAGGAGTATCGAGGCAACCTTTTAGAACTTCACGTTGGTGTTGATTACGACCAACGCAGCCTGCTTCGTCGGCTTGTCGACTTGCAATACGACCGCAATGACATGACGCTTGGTCGCGGAAACTTCCGCGTACGCGGTGACACCATTGAAGTGCAACCCGCTTATGACGAGACTGTTACACGAATAGAAATGTTCGGTGACACCGTTGAGCGAATCACGATTGTTGATGCGTTAACTGGCGAGACTGTGAACGATATGAGTGAAGTGTTGATCTTTCCTGCGACTCATTATGTTGCTGGAGATGAGCGCATGAGGAAGGCCGTCCTCAGTATCGAACATGAGTTGCAGGAGCGCCTGAAGCAATTTGAAACAGAGGGCAAGTTGTTGGAGGCTCAACGCCTCAGGATGCGCACCCAATACGACCTAGAAATGATCGCCGAAGTTGGATTCTGTAACGGCATTGAGAACTATTCGATGCACATCGACGGTCGATCGCCTGGAGAACCCCCGTTCACTTTGCTGGACTACTTTCCTGATGACTACTTGCTAGTAGTCGACGAAAGTCACGTGACTATTCCGCAGTTACATGGTCAGTTCGCCGGGGATCGCAGTCGCAAAGCAACACTCGTTGAGCACGGGTTCAGATTGCCATCGGCTGCCGATAACCGACCCCTGCAATTCGAGGAAGCAATGCAAAGGATTAATCAATGCATTTTCCTTTCTGCAACGCCAGCGAAGTTTGAAATTGCAACGAGCCAGCAAGTTGTGGAGCAGATTGTTCGTCCAACTGGTTTGGTTGACCCAGAAGTGATTGTGAGGCCGACCAAAGGTCAGATCGATGACATCATTGAAATGGTTAAGGGCAGGGTTGAAGGTGGCGATCGTGTGCTGATTACTACCCTGACGAAGAAGATGGCTGAAGACTTGAGCGAGTACTTGCTTGAGCAGGGATTAAGAGTTCGATATTTGCACTCAAACATTGACACCATCCAACGAATTGAAATCCTGCGTGCATTACGCCTTGGTGAATTCGATGTTCTTGTCGGCATCAACTTACTTCGCGAAGGCTTGGACTTGCCCGAGGTTTCGCTCGTAGCAATTCTGGATGCAGATAAGGAAGGTTTCCTGCGAAGCGAAACATCACTCATTCAGATGATCGGACGCGCCGCCCGAAACGTAAATGGTCAGGTGGTCATGTATGCCGATAAACGGACCCCGTCTATGGACCGCGCAATTGGAGAAACGCAGCGCCGTCGTGAACGACAGATCGCCTATAACAAGGAACACAACATCAATCCTCAGACCATTCGTAAGGCGGTTGGGGACATCTTGTCTGTGCTTCGTCCATCCGAAGGTGCCACATCTACGACGAAGAGCGGACGTCGTGACCGTGAGCGTGAAAAGGTAGTGAATGAATTGCGTTCATTGCCGCAGCAGGAGCTTGGCCGACTGATTCAAACCCTTGAGGAAGAGATGAATCTCGCAGCCTCGGAATTGAAGTTTGAGTATGCGGCACGACTCCGTGATGAAATCAAGGATTTACGGCGCGAACTTCGCGACGCTAAGTAGCAAGTAAGTAGTCTGCTGTCATGCCTCCAGCGAAGAAGAAGCCTGTTTATTCGGCAGGAGTCATTTCCGTTCGGGGCGCGCGGGAGCACAACCTAAAGAACATCAATGTTGAGGTTCCTCGCGACAAGTTGATCGCCCTCACTGGTCTCTCTGGAAGCGGCAAGAGCAGTTTGGCTTTCGACACCATTTATGCCGAAGGCCAGCGACGTTATGTCGAGTCGCTCAGCGCCTATGCGCGACAGTTTCTTGGCCAAATGGACAAGCCAGATGTCGATGTCATTGAGGGCTTATCGCCAGCAATCTCCATTGACCAAAAGACTGCATCCAAAAACCCGCGCTCAACGGTTGGCACGATCACTGAGATCTATGACTACTTGCGGTTGCTTTGGGCGCGCATTGGAGTTCAACATTGCCCGAAAGACGGCATTGCATTGCAGCGCCAAACACCTCAGCAAATTGTTGATCGAATTTTGGAACTTCCTGCAGGAACGAGATTCCAGGTATTGGCTCCTGTGGTTCGCGGCCGTAAAGGCGAGTACGAGAACCTTCTTGGAGAACTTCTTGCACAGGGTTACTCGCGTGCGCGAATCGATGATCAAGTAGTTGATATTTCGGAGTTCTTGAAAAAGGGCGACAAACTTGCTCGCTACGAGAACCACAGCATCGACATCATCGTTGACCGACTAGTGCAGAAGGCTGGAATCAATCGACGGCTGACCGACAGCCTTGAGACGGCGCTGAAACTTGCCGATGGTGTTGCTGGTATAGAAATCATGAGCGGTAAGGGTGATGAGCAAGGTGAAGTCATCACATTTAGCCAACACATGGCGTGCCCGAAGTGCAGCGCGAGTTTTGATGAGTTGGCTCCTCGAAACTTCTCCTTTAACTCACCGTTTGGAGCATGTGAGACTTGCCTGGGTTTGGGAACCCGATACGAAGTTGAAGAGGAGCTCGTAGTTCCGGATCCGGAGTTATCAATACTTCAGGGGGCCATTGCGCCTTGGCGATCGGCACATACGCAGTATTTCCAACGCATGCTTGAAGCAGTTGCTAAGGAGTATTCCATTCCACTCAACGTGAAGTGGGAGAAGCTCTCCGACAAGAACAAGAACATCATCATGCACGGAGCAGGTGATGCGTTGATGGTGAAGTACAAGAACCGTTACGGACGGTCTCGCGAGTACAGCACCTCCTATGAAGGTGTTGTCCCATGGATCAAGCGTCGTCATGAAAGCGCAGAGGGCGAGTATTCACGCGAGCAATTTGAAAGTTATATGCGTGAAGCGCCCTGCAAAGCATGTAAGGGGCAACGGCTAAAGCCATCATCTCTCGCTGTAAAAGTCAATGGCAAGAGTCTGAGTGAAATCTGTGATTTGTCCATTGCAAACTCGGCGGAGTTTTTGAAGGATCTGAAGCTTGGTGATCGCGACAAAATGATCGCCGAACGCATTACGAAGGAAATCAACGCGCGACTGGGATTCTTACTTTCTGTAGGACTTGACTACCTGACGCTCTCTCGTGCCGCAGCAACACTTGCCGGTGGTGAGGCGCAGCGGATTCGTCTTGCAAGTCAGATTGGCTCTGGACTTGTGGGCACGCTGTACGTGCTTGACGAACCAAGCATTGGACTGCATCAGCGCGACAATCATCGACTGATCGAAACTCTTGTTCGGCTCCGGGATCTCGGGAACACCGTCATGGTTGTTGAACACGACGAAGACACCATTCGCGCATCCGATTGGATCGTGGACATCGGTCCCGGTGCTGGTGAGCACGGTGGCGAGGTGGTGTACAGCGGTGAAGTTGCAGGTTTAGAAAAAGTTGCGAAATCAATTACAGGTCAATATTTGAGCGGAAAAAAGTTCGTTCCGGTGCCTGCAGAAAGGCGATCTCCGAAGAAAGAATGGCTCACGATTCGCGGTGCGCGCGAGCACAACTTGCAGAACCTCACAGCAAAGATTCCATTGGGATTGTTTGTTGCCGTCACTGGTGTGTCGGGTAGCGGAAAGAGCACGTTGATTCGCGACATCCTGCTGCCTTCACTCATGCAGAAGATCTACAAGTCAAAGGATGCGCCAGGCAAGCACACGGCCGTCGATGGAGTGCAGCATCTTGACAAGGTGATTGATATGGATCAATCACCGATCGGCAGGACACCTCGTTCGAACCCTGCAACGTACACCGGAGTATTCGACGACATCCGTAAGTTGTTTGCAACAACTCCTGAAGCGAAGGTTCGTGGTTATCAACCGGGTCGGTTTAGCTTCAACGTGCCTGGCGGACGGTGTGAAGCCTGTTCTGGTGACGGAACTATCAAAATTGAAATGGTGTTCTTGCCAGATGTGTATGTGCCGTGCGATGTGTGCAAAGGCGAGCGCTATAACCGCGACACGTTGGATATTTTGTTTAAGGGAAAGAACATTTCTCAAATTCTGGATATGCCGATTGCTGAAGCCGTTGATTTTTTTGCCAATCAGCCTCGTATCGGTCGACACATGCAAACATTGCTCGATGTTGGCCTTGGGTACGTACGATTGGGGCAGTCGGCTCCAACTTTGTCTGGCGGCGAAGCTCAGCGTGTGAAACTTGCTGCAGAACTCGCAAAGCGCAGTACTGGTCGAACGATCTATCTACTTGATGAGCCAACCACCGGATTGCACTTTGAAGACGTGCGCCGTTTGCTGACAGTGCTTGCACGTCTCGTGGAAACTGGTAACACCGTGTTGGTTATCGAACACAATCTTGACGTGATCAAAACTGCGGACTGGATTATTGACATGGGTCCAGAGGGCGGAGATGGCGGTGGGCGGATCATCGCCGAGGGAACGCCAGAGGATGTCGCAAAGGTGAAGGGGAGCTACACCGGCAAGTTCCTCGGACCACTGTTGAAAAAGAAGCAATAGGCAGTGCAACGGCCGTCAATTCCCATTCCTGATACGCCAGGGTCGTATCAATTCAAGGATGAACAGGGCGGAGTCATTTACGTCGGCAAGGCAATAAATCTGCGCTCACGCGTGGGCAGTTATTTCGCCGAACCTCATACTCTCCACCCACGAACGGCAAAAATGATGTCAGTCGCTGCGAGCGTTGAATGGATTGAGGTGCGCAACGAAGTTGAAGCCTTGATTCTCGAATACAACTTGATCAAAGAACACCGACCACGTTTCAACATTCGACTTCGCGACGATAAGAGTTATCCATTTCTAGCAATCACATTGGATGAGGAATGGCCACGTGCAATGGTCATGCGTGGCAGGCGACGAAAGGGAACAAAATACTTTGGTCCGTATGTCAATGCATGGGTTATTCGAGACACTTTGGAACTTGTGCTCCGAACGTTTCCTGTTCGTACCTGCTCGAACGGAGTGTTTAAGCAACACAATCGTCTCGGACGACCGTGTTTGCTATTTCACATTGAAAAATGCAGTGGACCATGTGTCGGAAATGTAGAGGCTGAGCAGTATTCAAAGTACGTGCATGATCTGCAGCGATTTCTCAATGGCGACTCTGATGAGATAGTTGACAAGATCGAAATTGAAATGAAGGATGCCTCGAGCAAGCAAGACTTTGAACGTGCTGCAGTGTTCAGAGATCGTCTCACACATATTCATAAGGCCCTTGAGAAACAACAGATGGTTGGTGACCAATCCGAGAACATTGACGTTGTTGGTATCGCCGACGACGAGTTCGAGGCTTCGGTGCAAGTGTTTTACGTTCGTCGCGGTCGGGTGATGGGTCGTAACGGATTTATATTGGACAAAGTTGAGGATGTCAGTTCTGGTCAACTGATGGACCGAATTCTTGAAAGTATCTACGGTGATGCACCGCCATTGGGTGTTCCTAAAGAAGTACTGGTTTCCCATGCGCCAGAAAGCTTGGGTGCAATGGAAGAGTGGCTTGCAAGAGAACGTGGAACCAAGGTAGAGATCCGAGTTCCGAATCGTGGTGACAAGCGCGAGTTGCTCGCAACTGTTGTAAAGAATGCAACCGATGAATTTGCAAGGCATCGTATGAAGCGTGCATCGGATCACAACAGTCGCAGCCGTGCGCTTACTGAGTTGCAAGATTTACTCAATTTGCCAGAAGCGCCTCTACGCATTGAGTGTTACGACATGGCGCATCTACAGGGAACTGACTACGTGGGCAGCATGGTGGTGCTTGAAGACGGACTACCAATCAAGCGTGAATACCGCAAGTTCAAGATCAAAGATGTCCCGGGAAATGATGACTACGCAGCAATGAAGGAAGTGCTTACGCGTAGACTTTCGGCGTACATCGCTGAGCGTGATGTGCCAATTGAACAGCGCGGCGAAAAGCCAGGAAAATTCGCTTATCCGCCACAACTCATATTGGTTGATGGTGGCAAGGGTCAACTTGGCGTAGCGATGGAAGTCATCAGTGAACTAGGTCTAGAACATGAGATCCCGGTCGCTTCCTTAGCAAAGCGACTTGAGGAAGTCTTTATTCCCAATAGATCAGAAGCCGTCAACGTACCCCGCGGAAGTGATGCGCTATTTATGCTGCAAGTGATTCGAGACGAGGCCCACAGGTTTGCCAACTCATTCCATCGCGAATTACGCGGAAAGCGGATGACAAAGGGGGCACTCGATGGGGTTCAGGGGTTGGGGGAGGCTCGCAAGAAGAAACTCATTGCACATTTTGGAACAGTGGCGGCAGTAAAGAAGGCTTCGCTCGACAATCTGTTGTCACTTGGCTGGCTACCTGAGACGGTTGCCCGCGACATCTACAAACATCTTCACGGGTAACCTTTTTACGTGGCCGATATTTTGCTCATCGTTGGTTTGTCTGGTGCTGGCCGTTCACAAGCAGCAGACGACCTTGAAGATCTCGGTTGGTTTGTAGTTGACAATATGCCGATCACGCTTGTTGACAAGGTTGTTGAGCTTGCAGAGAACGGGGCAGATGATCTTCAGCTCGCGCTCGTTCTTGGCACCCCATCAAATCAAACCAATGCGATAGACGTAGTTGTTAACTTGCGTGAAGCGGGACATCGGGTGCGGATTTTGTACCTTGACGCCTCAACATCTGAATTAGTGAAGCGTTATGGGGCTACGAGACGCAAGCATCCATTGAGCAGCGCAACAGTGAGCGTGGAAGAGGCCATTCTGAAAGAGCGATCAATGCTCGAGCAGGTAAAGGGTTCTGCGGACTTAGTCATTGATACGTCCTCGCTTAATGTGCACCAATTAAAGTCTCAGATTCAAGATTTGTTTGCCGAAGTTGGTGGCAAGGATGTGATGCAACTTACGGTTGAGTCATTCGGTTACAAGCACGGCATCCCTCTCGACGTTGATCTCGTTTTTGATGTTCGTTTTTTGCCTAATCCTCATTGGGATGAAAATTTGCGTCCCTTGAGTGGGTTAGATCAGGCGGTTTCCGACTTCGTGCTTAAGCAACCTCTAGCGATTGAATTTGTAGACAAGATTGACGCGCTATTTGGAATGCTCATTCCTGCTTATCGAGCGGAGGGAAAGAGCTACCTCACAGTTGCGATTGGTTGCACAGGCGGCAGGCACCGATCTGTCGCGATTGCTGAAGAGATCGGTCGAAAGTTCATTCAAATTGGGCACCACCCACGGGTCATTCACCGAGATATCGCGCGTTAGTCCCTCGGTTGCTAATCTCTGCCTCTATGGCAAACACTCCAATTCGCGTAGGTATCAACGGTTTCGGTCGCATCGGGCGTAACTTTTTTCGAGCAGTGCAAGCAGCAAATGCACCGATTGAGATTGTCGCGGTCAATGACCTCGGCAACATCAAGACCATGGCGCATTTGCTGAAATATGACTCTGTGCTTGGCATCTTGCCAAACGACATCAAACCAGTTGAAGAAGGAATCAGTATCGACGGCAAAGTGCTGAAGGTTCTCCAACACCGTGACCCTAAGGAACTACCGTGGGCGTCCCTTGGCGTAGACATTGTTATTGAGTCAACGGGATTCTTCACAGACCGCGATAAGGCAGCTGCTCATCTTGAAGCTGGAGCACCAATTGTCGTTGTTTCTGCGCCTTCTGCCGGGGCAGATGCGACGTTCGTGTATGGCGTGAATCATCAGGATTTCGATCGCAACAGGCACAAGGTTGTTTCCAATGCAAGTTGTACAACCAACTGCTTCGTGCCAATGGTGAAGGTTCTCGATGACGCCTTCGGAGTGGAAAAGGGTCTGATGACGACTATCCATGCCTACACCGGTGACCAGCAACTCGTTGACGGTCCGCATAGCGACTTGCGTCGCGCGCGTGGTGCCGCAATCAACATCACACCAACGGGAACCGGCGCTGCTCGTGCAACAAGCCTTGTGCTCGAATCTATGAAGGGGAAGTTGGACGGGACTTCACTCCGTGTGCCTGTTCCCACTGGATCAATAACAGACTTCGTAGCGATCCTTAATTCGACTCCATCAAAAGAAGAGATCAATGCTGCGTTCAAGAAGGCTGCTGATGGGTCGTTGAAAGGCGTGCTTGAATACACAGATGCGCCAATCGTTTCGAGTGACATTGTTACGAATCCGCACTCATGTGTATTTGACAGCGATCTCACCATGGTGATGGGCAATCTCGTAAAGGTTCTTGGTTGGTACGACAACGAGTGGGGGTATTCAAATCGCCTTGTTGATTTGACCAAACACATTGGCTCTTCAAAGTAGCCGCAAACATGTCTCGGGTTCCATCGCTAGAAGATCTCGGCGACGTATCAGGTAAGCGAGTTCTCGTTCGAACAGATTTCAACGTTCCCATGGAGGGACCTGATGATGCGCGAACCATTACAGACGACTTTCGAATCCGCGCAGCACTACCGACGATTGAGTACCTAACCAGTCGAGGGGCACATGTTGTGTGTGCCAGTCACCTCGGTCGTCCGAAGGGGTCACCAAATGCGAAATATTCCATGGCGCCGGTGCGGGCACGACTCGCAGAATTAGCACCAGGTGTAGAACTCTTGGAGAACCTTCGGTTCAATCCAGGCGAGGAAGGCAATGATCCCTTGTTTGTTAACCAGTTGATTCAAGGAATCGACATGTACGTGGATGATGCCTTCGGTGCGGCACATCGCTCGCATGCTTCAATTGTCGGACCATCACTTACGCTGCCATCGGCTGCTGGAAGGTTGTTGCAGCGAGAAGTAGATGTGTTGGGTGACCTCCGCGAAAAGCCAAAACGTCCGTTTGTTGCTGTGCTTGGTGGTGCAAAGGTAAGCGACAAAATCGGTGTGATTGAGGCACTGCAGCAGCGCGTAGATGCTTTCATCATTGGCGGAGGAATGTGCTTCACCTTTCTTGCTGCGCAGGGCTACCCAGTTGGTAATTCCATATGCGAGCGGGATCAAATCGACATTTGTAAGCAATTACTTTCAGGACCAGTTCCGATTCATTTGCCGGAAGACATCATCGGCCTTGACGCACAAGGTGTGTATCAAACCTTTGGCGTCCGGTTGCCGGATGGAGCCAAGGGTCTAGACATTGGGCCAGGATCCGCTGCAGCATTTACAGACATCATCATGGATGCTCGTTCTGTGTTTTGGAATGGCCCAATGGGAATGTTTGAAGATCCTCGATTCGCATCGGGTACAAAGACTGTTGCTCAAGCAGTTGCCGACACTAAAGCGTTCACCGTTGTAGGAGGAGGTGACTCCGCGGCTGCTCTTGCGCAATTCAAACTTGATGATGATGTGGACCATGTGTCAACGGGTGGTGGAGCATCACTTGAATTTCTAGAACTTGGCGACCTTCCTGGTCTTGCCGCATTGCGAGGAGCACCGAATGCCAGATAGCACCGTGTACCGAAAACCACTGATTAGCGGTAATTGGAAAATGCATAACAATCACTTTGAGGCAATTCAGAGTTTGCAGAAGCTCGCGTACTTGCTGACGAAGGATGACTACAGCGCAGTTGACGTTTCAATCCATCCACCATTCACCGATATTCGTAGCGTACAAACTCTGATCGATGCAGACGATCTGCGCATTCATCTGGGTGCGCAGAATTGTCACTGGGAAGAAAAGGGTGCATTTACTGGAGAAGTTGCTGCGGTATTTCTTGCCAAGCTGGGAGTGCAGTACGTCATTGTTGGCCACAGCGAACGACGTGAGATTTTCGGTGAAACCGATGCTGATGTGTCGAAAAAGATAACAGCAGTTCAAAAATTGAATATGTATCCGATTGTCTGTGTTGGCGAGACTCTTGAAGAGCGTGAAGCTGGAAAGACCACAGAGAAAGTCATAGGACAGGTGCGTGCAGCACTCGTTGGTCGCACGGTTGATCAGGTGTGCAACATGGTCATTGCCTATGAGCCAATTTGGGCTATTGGCACAGGTCGTACGGCAACTGCAGGCGATGCTCAGGCCGTTATTGGTGCAATCCGAGCCCAGGTGCAAGAGATTTCTGGAGATAAAGCTTCAAGTGCAATCAGATTGCAATATGGCGGAAGCGTGAAGGCAGCCAACATC
>BJFW01000035.1 GCA_014190095.1 Actinomycetes bacterium
TTGCCATCAGCAACTGGGGTTAGTTGAAATAGGTAATTGCTGGCGCGGGGCGTTCGCGATCTGGAATGTCGCGATTTGGCCAACCGAGGTAGATCATCGCGGTGATGTGCGTGCCTTCAGGCCAACCGCAATGCTTTGCCACATCGTCATTTGCACCTTTCGGGCAACTGGACCAAAAACTGCCAAGGCCCATTGCAGTAGCGCCGAGCAGCATATTTTGAATTCCTGCAGCAACTGCGTCGCGGTTTTCTTCGGTCTGCAATTCCGATTCGCCCTGCAAAGTTCCGACCACAACGATCACCGGTGCACGCAAATACTTGGTGCGCGTTTTAGTCACCTTCATCTCCGCGTCGCCATGACGCTGCATCGCCTCAGCAGTGGCATCACCAAGTGCGCGCCGTGCATCACCGGTAAACACGCCGAATACCCAAGGCCATGTGAGCTGATGGTTCGGCGCCCAAGCCGCAACATCGCACAACTTGTTCACCAAGTCCATGTCCACCTCGCGCTCGAGGTCCATCATCAATTGCGTGCGGCGTGCAATTACCAACTTGCGGAAATCGTCAAACGTCATGGCGACAGACCATTGCTAGTTCTTATGCAGTGCGGCGTTGAGGCCGCCCCAACTGCCTGTGCGCTGTACCACTT
Source organism: Actinomycetes bacterium (assembly GCA_014190095.1). GTDB lineage: Bacteria > Actinomycetota > Acidimicrobiia > Acidimicrobiales > Ilumatobacteraceae > UBA3006. Next base: position 649 of record BJFW01000035.1, read on the forward strand.
CAACCGCACCAGTCAGGCTGTTGCGACGGAAGAGTAAGTCGCTTGCTCCAGAAAGCTCGCGTGCCTTCACGGTTATACCATCTGGCAGTTTCACCTGTGTTCCAGCAGTTACGTACAAGCCAGCCTCAATCACGCAGTTGTCACCGAGAGAAATTCCAAGACCGCTGTTTGCGCCAAGTAAGCACTTTTCGCCAACGGTCACCATTTCTTTTCCACCACCAGAAAGTGTGCCCATGATGGATGCGCCACCGCCAATGTCTGAACCATCACCAACAACTACGCCCGCAGAAATTCGGCCTTCCACCATTGAGGCCCCAAGTGTTCCTGCATTGAAGTTGCAGAAGCCTTCGTGCATCACGGTGGTTCCACTTGCTAGATGAGCGCCTAAGCGAACGCGACTTGCATCGGCAATGCGCACGCCACTTGGCACGACGTAGTCGGTCATGCGAGGGAATTTGTCAACACCGTTTACAACAAGTTGTTGGCCTTGCTTCAGTTGGTTGTAGCGCACGTCTTCAAGGGCATCAAGCGCAACTGGACCAATGGATGTCCATGCAACGTTGGCAAGCAAACCAAATGCGCCATCCAAATTCACCGTGCGCGGCTTAGCCAAACGATGCGACAACAAATGCAAACGCAGATACACATCGGTTGCACTGGTTGGTGCAGCGGTGGTGTCAATGACGAGCGAAGTTGGAACGAGTGAAACTCCACGACGTGGGTCGGTGTGCGACTGCGATTCGGTTGGTGTTCCCGCAGGAACTGCTTCGCCTAGTCCTAGGTGTCGGAAGTAGGTGTCGAGTGTGGTGCCGTCTGCTGCAATCGTTGCAATGCCAACGCCCCAAGCCTGTGTTGTATTCATCGTTATTTCGCCTCTGGTCGAAGGGTGGGGAACAAGATCACGTCTTTAATTGAGCTGGCGTCGCTCAGCAGCATGACCAAGCGATCAATGCCAATTCCAAGTCCTGCCGTTGGTGGCATGCCGAACTCAAGTGCGCGTAGGTAGTCCTCGTCCAAACTTCCTGCTTCGTTGTCGCCGGCTTCCTTTGCCAATTGTTCGTCTTCAAAGCGCTTGCGCTGTTCAATTGGGTCGTTCAACTCGCTGTAACCGTTTGCAATTTCGCGACCACCAATAAACAACTCGAAACGCTCGGTGAGGTGCGGGTCGTTGCGGTCTTGGCGAGCAAGCGGCGAAATTTCAACAGGGTGGTGTGTCACAAACGTCGGGGTGATCAAGTCTTTTTCGCACAACTCGGCAAAGATCTCTTCAATTACGCGACCAGAACCCCAGTGCTTTTCACACTTGATCTTGTGCTTGGCGGCAACATCGCGCACTGCTGCAACGTCCATTGATGGGTGCAGTGTTACTCCGGTTGCATCACTTGCCAAGTCAATCATGCGGGCTTTGCGCCATGGTTGTGCCAGATCAAAGTTATTTCCTTGTATGACCACGGTGGTGGTACCTCGTGCATCGCGTGAAGCATTGGTAATCAGTTCTTCGGTGAGCGCCATCACTTCGGTGTAGTCACCGAAGGCTTGGTAACTCTCCATCATGGTGAACTCGGGGTTGTGGCGTGTAGAAATTCCTTCGTTGCGGAACACGCGGCCAATTTCAAACACGCGTTCCATGCCGCCAACAATCAGGCGCTTCAAGTGCAACTCAAGTGCAATGCGCAAGAACATCTGCATGTCGAGCGTGTTGTGGTGCGTAACGAATGGGCGAGCATGTGCGCCGCCAACTTCCATGTGCAGGACTGGTGTTTCTACTTCAATGAACTTGTTGTCGTGAAGTGTTTTACGGAAGCTGGCAATGGTGGCGTGGCGAATTTCAAACGTACGTCGTGCCTCTTCGTTGATGATCAGATCGGCGTAGCGCTGGCGGTAACGCGTGTCCACGTCGGCAAGTCCGTGCCACTTGTCGGGAAGTGGTCGCACTGCCTTTGACAACAATTGTGCGTGTTCAACCTTGATTGACAATTCGCCTTTGCGCGTGGTCATGACCAAACCGGTTACACCAACCCAGTCACCGAGGTCGAGTTCGTTGATTTCGTCAAACTCGGTGTCGCCAACAACGGACTTCGAAATAAACAACTGAACATCGCTTGCACGGTCACGAATAGTGCAAAAGATGAGTTTGCCCTGGTCTCGCTTCAACAAAATTCTGCCGGCAACGCTGACGCGGGTTTCAGTTTCAGTGCCTGCTTCAAGATTGCCGTGCTGTTCGCGAATTTCGCCAAGGCTGTGCGTGCGATCGAAGCGATATGGGTACGGGTTTACGCCTGCCGCACGCATGGCTTCAATGCGGTCTAAACGACGTGTGCGCTCGGCGGCAAGTCCACTCGCTGCGGCCTCTGGTGATGGGGCATTTTCCTCGTTGTCAGGCACGCTTGTCACGCACACAAACTAGTCGCGCGGCTGGTTTAGCGCTTATTCAATAACGACGAGGATGTCGCCAGAGCCCACCTTGTCACCAACCTTGACGTTGACTTTGGTGACTTTTCCTGCCTTTTCAGCGGTGATCTGGTTCTCCATCTTCATTGCTTCAAGCACCACAACCGAATCGCCGACCGCAACCACTTGGCCAACCTCAACGGTTACTTTCACGATGGTTCCCTGCATGGGTGCAGCAACATCGCCGCTGTTTGCTGCGCCACCCGAGCCGCCCGAGCCACGTGTTGGCTTGTTCGACTTCTTCACAGGGCCACTGACAAACTCTGGTACCCACATCTTCACGTCGAATCGCTTGCCGTTCACTTCAATGGTTGTGGCGCGCTCAACGAGGCCTTCGTCATTCGTTGCGGTTCCGCCTGCGCTGCTGACCAAACCTGACAAGTCGAGTGTTTCTTCCACCCACTTCGTGCTGTGCGTTACGGCAGAGAAGTCTGGGTGACGAAGAATCGCGAGGTCTGCAGGAATGGTGGTGTGTACGCCTTCAATCACCATTTCATCGAGGGCACGAATGGTGCGAGCAATTGCGGTGTCGCGGTCTTTGCCCCACACAATCAACTTGCCAACCAAGTTGTCGTAGTACTGACTTACGGTGTCGCCGGCTTCGTATCCGCCATCGAAACGCGTTCCGAAACCGTCCGGTGTCGTCAGCTTGGTAATGGTTCCAGGTGATGGAAGGAATTTTCCTGCTGTTGCGTTTTCAGCATTGATACGAACTTCAATGCCGTGACCGTTGCGACGAGCAGCAACTTGCTTTTGCGACATTGGCAACTTCTCACCACTGGCAACACGAATTTGCCATTCCACCAAGTCAATTCCCGTAATCACTTCGGTCACAGGGTGCTCCACTTGCAAACGCGTATTCATTTCCAAAAAGAAGAAGTCGTTGTCTTGGAAAATGAATTCAACGGTTCCGGCGTTGTAGTAGCCAACTGCTTTGGCGGCCTTCACCGCTGCTTCACCCATTGCTTCTTCAACACCGTCAGGTAGTCCTGGCGCTGGGGCTTCTTCAATCAGTTTTTGGTGACGACGTTGTGCTGAGCAGTCGCGGGTGGAAACCCACACCACATTGCCGTGCTTATCGCCAACAAGTTGAACTTCAATATGGCGCGGCCAGGTGAGGTAGCGCTCTACATAAATTTCATCGCGACCAAAGAATGCTTTTGACTCGCGTTGTGCAGAGTCCATTGCTTCCTGCACTTGGTCTGCAGACTGCACCACTTTCATGCCGCGTCCGCCGCCACCGAATGCAGCCTTGATTGCTACTGGCCAACCAAACTCATTTCCGAAGTCTTGAATTTCTTGTGCAGTAGTTACGAACTCGGTGGTGCCAGGAACAATTGGTGCACCACCGCGCAACGCTGCTTTGCGCGAAGAAACCTTGTCGCCCATTTCCACGATGGCTTCTGGTGGAGGTCCGATGAAGGCAACTCCCATCTCGGTAATGGCGCGAGCGAAGTCTGCGTTTTCGGAAAAGAATCCGTATCCAGGGTGAACACCGTCTGCGCCGCTTTTGCGAATGGCATCAAGAATGGCTTCGGTGTTCAGGTAACTCTCGGCTGCAGTTTGTCCTCCAAGTGCGTATGCCTCGTCGGCAAGTCGCACGTGCAACGCGTTGCGATCCAGTTCTGAGTACACGGCAACGGTGGCGATGCCCATTTCGCGAGCGGTTCGAATTACTCGAACGGCGATCTCGCCACGGTTAGCAATGAGGATTTTCTTAAGCACGAGGGTCTATCTTTGCCTAATGGGCATCACCAAAGCCAACCAACCTCACTCGAGCGAGCAATGGCCCAATGGGTGGTGGGTTACGCGGGTTGCCGAAACAGGCAGCACAAACACCGATTTGGTGAAGCTGGGCGCAGATGGGGCAAAACATCACAGCGTGCTGATGGCCGATTTCCAGTCGGCGGGCAAGGGTCGTCTCGACCGCACATGGGTAGCAGAGCCTGGTGCAAACCTGTTGGTGTCGTTGTTGTTTCGCACAAATCAAACACAAGAGCGACCGTTGCATCAGTTCACGCAAATGGTCGGCATGGCTGCGGCTCGTGCATGCAAACATCTCACTGGTGTGTTGCCCGAAATGAAGTGGCCAAATGATTTGCTTATTGACAATAAAAAAGTTTCGGGAATTTTGGCGCAAGGTGCGCCTGGTTTCGTTGTAGTCGGAATTGGCGTGAACGTGAATTGGGCGCCACCCGATGCAATGTCGTTGGCGCAGGCTGCGCCAAGCAGCACAACTACACCTGTTGCTTTGTTGAAAAATATGTTGAGCGTGATTGACGAACTTGAAGCGCTTTCTCCGGAGCAATTGCATGCACAGTATTCAGCATCGCTTGCAACGCTTGGCCAATCTGTGCGGGTTGAAATGACAACTAGAGAATTCATTGAAGGACGCGCAATTGAAGTGCAATCCGATGGCCGGTTGGTCGTGCTTGACGATTGTGCAATCTCACACCACATTGACACGGGAGATGTGGTTCATTTGCGTGCGCAATAACGACTACCGTTTTGTGCAGTGAGCGACACAACTTTCCAACCGCGCGTAAAGAAAACGTGGCTTCATTCGCTCGCAACTTCTGCACTCGTTGCCCTTACGGTGTCCCTGTTTGGTGCAGTAGGAGTGGTGCGGGCGGTAAACGCAGACCTCGACATGGTGAAGCGCGAGGAATTAGCGACGTCTGCGTTGTCGCCAGCAGATGCAGAGTTTGAGAATTACTTATTCGTTGGTTCGGACTCACGCGTTGGTGCAGACCCAAGCGATGCCGACTACGGCAATGTTGGTGATGCGGGAGACATTGGTGGTCAGCGCAGCGACACGCTGATGGTGCTGCATTACGTGAAACGCACGGGAACGGTCTCGCTCATGTCCATTCCGCGCGACCTCTGGGTCGCAATTGGCAACGGTGAAAATGAGCAGCGCATCAATACGGCTTATCAAGAAGGCACCGACGTATTGGTGCGCACGGTGCAACGCGCGCTCAACATTCCTATTCATCACTACATAGAAATTGACTTCCAGGGTTTCAAACGTATTGTTGATGCAGTTGGTGGTGTGAATATGTGTGTCAAATATGCTTCGCGCGACAAACACACTGGTTTATTTATGAAGCCTGGATGCTCAACTCTCGATGGCATTGAGGGACTGGCATATGCGCGCAGTCGTTTTTTTGAACAAAAAGTTGATGGCGAATGGGAACTCGACGGAACATCTGACATTGGTCGTTCTGCTCGCCAGCGCGAGTTCGTTCAAGCACTTGCCAAGAGCGCAGTGCACGGACTTTCCAGTAATCCGTTTAAAGCAGGCGATGTATTGAAGGGTGGATTGTCGGCTGTTGTTGTGGACAACAATTTGGATCTCATTGAGTTTGCGAAGAAGTTGCGTCCTGCTGCAGGTGGAAAAATTGCGTCATTTCCACTCGACGTATATGGCGACATGGTGGGAAGTAACTCGGTATTGAAGTTAGGTAAAGGTGCAGATGAACTAATTGCGTTCTTCAACGGAACTGGTCCGCGACCGCAACTGAACCCCTAGGGCGTCAGCTTCAACTGCTTCGGCAACCTTGTTGCCTTGCATGAAATCACAACCCAACAACTTCAGGCGTTGCTTTTGATCTTCCGTGGTTACCCATTCGGCAACAACGCTCATATTTAATGAATGCGCAAGCTGAATGATGGATCGAACAATTGGGTCATCTCCACCGTGTTGGCCAATATCGCGAACCAAAGCACCATCAAGCTTCAGGTAATCGGCAGGGAAGTCGCGCAAGTAGGAAAGCGATGCGTAGCCCGTGCCAAAGTCATCAAGTGCAAGTTTCACACCAAGACGTTTCAGCGCATTCAACGTTCGCATTACGGCTGGGTTGTCGCTCAACATGGTCTTCTCAGTTATTTCAAGCGTGAGGTGTGCAGCGTCAACGTTGGTTTCACGAAGTGTTCCCATCACGCGTTCAACGAATGCTGCTTCGCTCAATTGACGCGTTGAAACATTCACGTGCACCATGAACGAACGCTCAACGATTCCCTCGTCCATCCACTTACGCGCATCGCTACACGTCTGGCGAATGACCCAGTCACCAATTGGTCCGATAGATCCGGATTCCTCAGCAAGCTCGAGGAACACGGGCGGAGTAAGCACACCACGTTCTGGGTGGTTCCAACGCAACAATGCTTCTACGCCTGCCATGCGGCCGGTGTGTGTGGAAACAACAGGCTGATACACCACGAACAATTCGCGCTTGGCCAATGCGCGCTCAAGTTCGGCAGAGAGCATGACGCGATCTTTTGCGCTCTTGCGCATTTCATCGGAATACATTTCGCACCGACCGCGGCCGCGCTGTTTCGCGCGATACATGGCAGTGTCTGCATTGCGCAACAGCGTTACGGCGGCATCGGCTGGTGCTTCTTCTGCAAGTAGCGCAGGTGTTGCCATGGCAATGCCAATGCTTCCGCTGGTGAAGATTTCGACACCCTGCAAAATGACTTGGCCAGTAATGCCTTGGCGCACGCGTTCTGCAACGTCCATTGCAATGTGTTCATCGCCTAGGCCATCGCATAACACAACAAATTCATCTCCACCAATGCGTGCAACTAAGTCGCTTGGGCGAGTGGCGCTTACGAGGCGCTTCGCAATGGAGTTCAACAACTGGTCGCCAACGTTGTGGCCAATGTTGTCGTTTACATCTTTCAACTTGTCTAAGTCCACGAACATCACCGAAACACCACGTTTAGTGGTCACGCTGCGCTCAAGTGCTTCCGACAGTTTGCGCAAGAACAACACTCGGTTTGGCAAACCGGTGAGCGCGTCGTGTGTTGCCTGATAGTTCAATTCGTCTTGCAATTGCTTGGCTTCAGTGATGTCACGAGCAATCACGGAGTAGTGCTGAATAGTTCCGTCTGCTTCGCGCACAATCTGCAGCACCAGCGTCATGGTGCGCAAGATGCCGTCCGGGCTACGGAAGCCAAGTTCACCTTCCCATTTGTTGTTTGCAGGAGAGTTGATAACTTCGCGTGGCACCTGATCGCGAATGGCTTGAATAAACATTTGCGTTGCAGCGTCACTTGCTTGCGCTTGCTCGCTCACACCGATGAGGTTTCGTGCTCCATCGTTGCTGAACAACAAGTTGCCTCGAGGGTCAAATACAATCACGGCATCTGCGCTGCTGTCGAGTAAACCAATTAACTGATTACTCAGTACTCTTCGATTGACTGCTTCAGTGACATCGTGTGCGGTCCCGACGAAGCCGATGATCTCGTTTCTCGAACCAAGAATCGGCTGTGTTGAAATGTTGAGCCAAAACACCTCGCCATCTGGCTTCCACAGTTTGAATTCAAAGCCAAATGCAGATCCGGTTTCGCGCGAACGTTGCCACGCTTCCTCTGCAAGTGCGCGATCAGATGGCTGTGCATTTACCCACGGTGCAACGCCTGGAGTGAAACTTGCGCCACCGAGTGCGAGGGCGCGGAATGTATCGTTTGCCGTCGTCAACCGACCATCGATGTCGGTCTTAAAAACCCCTATTGGGAGGGAGGCGGCTGATTGATCAATGACACCATCTTGACAGGTTGCCCTTTACCAATATGACTAATTGGGGTTATCGGGTCACCATAAATGTGGTGGCCACAATGCCGAGTGACCCAGCTTCGAGCGCGGTCAGCATGACTTTGCCGTCCATTCCGTCGGTCACTTCCAGCTGTTGTGAAACGGCGTACACCGTGAGGATGTAGGTGTGCGGTTCGCCCACTTTCGGGCACGGAGCGGCATAGCCAACCTTGTTTGCACGGTTCAGCGACTGTACTGCGCCTGCGGGCACCACTCCCGCATCAACACTGCTGATTGCTGGGTCGATGTTGGCGGCAGCCCAGTGCACGGCATTTGCAGCAGTTTGGTCAACGATGGAAAACCCCCAGGTAACTGTGCCCTCAGGCAATCCAGCAATGTCGAAACTTGGCGAAAGTTTTGATCCCTCACATGTGAACAATGAGTCAATTTCACTGCCCTCAAACCAAGGTGCTGCAATGGAGAATTCCTGCACTGGCGCTACCGACTCTGCAATGGTGGTCGCAATGGCGATGGTTTCGGTTTGATCGGCGGTTGGAAGTTTCATTTCGCGACCGTCACGCGAGCACGATGCAAGCATGAGGGTGCTCAAACCAAGAATTGCTACCGCACCATACATCTGCTTCGAAAAACGTGTCACACATGAAGGTTACGACATGCAGTACTAACCTGCATGTCGTGTTGCGACCCGACGAACAACTCTGTGTGCTGACGGTGCATGCTCACCCCGATGATGAAGCATCAAAAGGCGCTCCAACGTTGGCCATGTACGGTGCGCAAGGAGTGCGCACGGTGTTGGTGTGTTGCACGGGTGGCGAAGAAGGCGATGTTGCAAACCCGTCGTTAAAAGAACCGGGTCAACCATTTCATGGGCTAGAAGGTGAAGCAGAAAAACAGTTGCTTGCACAACTTCGTCCGTTTGAGTTGGAGCAAGCGGCAAAAGTAATCGGCTTCCATCATGTTGAAATGCTTGGCTACCGCGATTCGGGAATGTTGGACAGCCCAGCAAATAATCACCCCGATTGTTTTCACATGGCCAACCTCGACGAAGCAGTGGGCAGGTTGGTGCGCATTATTCGTCGTGAGCGTCCACAGGTAATTATCACCTACAACGATGATCAACGGGGCTATCCGCACCCCGACCATGTGAAAGTGCACGACATCAGTATTGTTGCCTTCGACCGAGCTGCTGACGAGGAGTGGTATCCAGAAGCAGGCGAGCCGTGGCAACCACTGAAAATGTATTACTCAGCATGGTCGCGCATGCGACTCACTGCAATTCATGAAGCGTTGTTACGTTTGCGTGGTTCATCACCGTTTGACGAGTCGTGGTTCGAACGACCAGATCTCGACGGCAGAATCACTACTCGTTTGCAGATTGGCGATTATTTGTACGCGCGTTCTGGTGCGTTGCGTGCGCACCGCACTCAAATTGACGAAAACGAACCGTTTTGGTTTGGTCTGAGCGACGCCGAACTTGCCGAAACATATCCATATGAAGATTGGATTCTCGCGAAGTCGTTAGTACCGACGCCACCACTTTCAACGGGCGAGTACGAAGACGATATGTTCCGCGGAGTGCGTTAACTATTTCGCACGCATGGCGTCGCGTAGAGCGCGATAGCCAATCATGATTGCGCCGCTGTCAACAATGGCTTGCTTCAACGAAGCATCGTTTACTACGAAGTTGTAATCGTCAATCCAACCGCTCGCCACGTCTCCCAAAGCACGAATCTCTGGTGTGTCGATGCAAGGTTGAACGTGAATTTCGGTAACACCAGGTTGCAGGTTGCGCAATGAATTCAACACACGCTCGCGGCTGCCTTCGCGCCAGTCGTGATCGAAGTGATCGGGGAAGAGCACACCTTCTTCGGCAGCAAGTTTGCGGAAAGGAAAGCCGGCTTGTGCTTCAGTGAGGGTTGAAGGCAAGCGCACTGGCAATTGAAACTCAACAGCAAGTTCGATGTACACGTCAAAAAACTGTGGGCGCAAAGTAATCGCCGTGAGGTGCGGAGCAAGGTGCGTTACATCAATGCCCCATTCAAGTGCGCGTGCGATTTGCGCGCGGCATTCGCGTAGCACTTCGGCTGGGTCCGCATGCTCCCACAGGTCGTCAATGGTGCGCGGGAATCCACCTTCACCCGACTGCAGCGACGGCGCATAGGTAAGTGGTCCCCAGCGGTACATCTCGTGTTCGCTGTTTACGGTGAGGTGCACGCCAATGTCGTCACCGTTGTAATTCATGACTGCGTGTTTTGCCCATGGAGCAGGAACCATTAGCGATGCACATGTTGCCGAACCTTTGCGCAGTGCGTCGTACACACCAAGGTTGGCCGCATGAAAAGCACCAAGGTCGTCGCAACTCAAAATCACTAACTTCGCGTCGGCGCGATAGCCAAGTCGTTCTAAAAGTGATGGTGTGCTCACCACACAAACGCTACTAGCGACAGGCCTGCCATAAACCCACGTTGCGCAACTCTGCTTGCGTGGCGGCTTGGGCGAAGTCAGCCATATGGGCAGTGTTGGGTTCAAACACCATGGGCCGCGCATAACCGTTCATTACCAAGTCCAAGTTCACGAACACGTTGCTCCTTTCTATGTACACGTACAGCAGTAGTCGCCCGTATTTATCGCGAGCTTCAACATCGCGTTCAACTCGCAGCGCAGTTCCTTTTGGCAATAACTGTTCGGTGTATGAGCTGGCTTCTGGCCCGAAGCACTCCACACCTTTTATGGGGTGTTTGGTTTCCGGCGTGTCTATGCCAATTAAGCGAACGCGTTCAGTTTTTCCACCAATCGAGATATCAATCGTGTCGCCATCAATAACTTCCTTCACTGTTGCCGAGTTGGGTGAGTTGGTGAGTGAGTCATTGCCGCAACTAGAGAGCAGTAATGCGTACGTAAATAAGAACAGCAAGAGAACATGGCTAGAGCGGTGCATACGCATAGATGTGTGAATTACAGTAATCACATGACTACACCTTTAGAACTTGGAAAAATTGGCATTTGGACATGGACACTCGATGGCCAACCAATGGCCAAGTCATGTGAAGCCGTGCAAGAACTTGAAGAGTTGGGCTTCAAAACAGTGTGGATTCCAGAAGCCGTTGGTCGCGAACCATTTGCACACGCCGGAATTTTGCTGTCAGCAACAAAAAAACTCATTTTGGGAACCGGCATTGCTTCCATGTATGCGCGCACTGCATCAACCATGCAGGCTGGTCAAAAAACGTTGACCTCTGCGTTCCCAGATCGCTTTCTGTTGGGTATTGGTGCAAGCCACGGCAACATGGTGAAGTCGCTACACAAATCTGCGTACGTGAAGCCGTATTCGGCAATGGTCGAGTATTTGGACGTAATGGACAAGGGAATGTTTGTGGCTGCAGCGCCAACTACTCCGCTGCATCGTGTGTTGGCTGCACTTGGACCCAAAATGTTGAAGTTGGCAGGCGAGCGTGCCGACGGTGCGCACCCGTATTTCACCACACCGAAACACACTGCAGTTGCTCGCGAAATTTTGGGAAATGGACCAACACTTGCGCCAGAGCAGGCAGTTATTTTGGAAACCGATCCATCGAAGGCGCGCGCAATTGCTCGCAGTTACATGGGCACGTACACGCGCTTGCCGAACTATGCCAACAACTTGTTGCGCGAAGGTTTCACGGAAGACGACATAAAGAACCACAGCGACAAGTTGGTCGACGCAATTTGTGCGTGGGGAACACTCGACACGGTTCGTGGTCGCATCAAGGAACATCTCGACGCGGGCGCATCGCACGTTTCGGTTCAGGTGCTTACTGAAGGATTAATTGAATTGCCATCTACGCAGTGGCGCGAGCTCGCCACGTTGTTGCCCGAGTTTCGCTAAACGCCAAGCACGCGCTTTTGCAGCTTGCGCATTCCGGCAAGCCAACGATCGCGCTCAGTTGCTTTCAGCGCCATGTATTGCGCAACTTCTGGGTGAGGCAACACCAAAAACGTTTCTGCGCGAATGGTGTCCACGCATGCTTGCGCAACTTCTTCAGGCTCGAGCACGCCGCCAGCAACGCGAACCACATTGCCCGAAGGGCCGTCGTTACTGTTGTCCGCACTCTTCAACATGTTGGTGTTGACACCCTGTGGGCACAGACAACTCACCAAAACTCCGCGGCCGCCGTAAGTAATGGACATCCATTCGGCAAAGGCAACAGCAGCGTGTTTGGTCACCGTGTACGGGGCAGAGCCAATTTGTGAAAGCAGTCCTGCTGCAGAAGCGGTGCTGCAGAAATATCCTTCACCGCGTGCAAGCCAATCGGGCAACAAATATTTCGCTGCCCAACGGTGTGCGTTGAAGTTGATATCGAATGCGGTGTCCCAATCTTGTTCACTAGTTGACAAATCGCTGCCAAGTCCAACGCCGGCATTGGCGAAAAATAAATCGATCTGTCCAAACTTCTCAATGGATGCACGAACCAAGTCTGCATTCGCCTGTTCAGTTCCCAAATTTCCGGCAACGGCAAATGCGCTGTTTGGGCGTTCGGCGTTCAGTTTTGCAACCGTGGCATCAAGTGGCGCAGATTCGCGATCGGCCAGCACCACGCTGGCACCTTCTAAGTGAAAGCGTTCGGCCAGGGCCTTGCCAATTCCGCCGGCTGCACCTGTGACGACTGTTACTTTTCCCCGTAATTCCATGGCTGTGATGTTATGCACAGAGTCATGCCTTCGTAGCACCGGTCGGGTATGGTCATGGACATGACCGAAGCCCGCGAAGCAGCAGTAATCACCGAAGCGCTCACCGTTATCGACGAGGCGCTCGCCAAAATGCTCAACCGTGAATTGGTATCAACCGAAGAAGTAGCAGACCTTCTGCTCGACGTTCGCGTGTTGCTTACGACGAACGCTTCTTCCACCACGCAAGCCTGAAGCGTCGCTGCTTCGTAGGCGCATTGTCGCCTCGTGATGGTTCTTGTGATGTAGCCGAATTCTTTGGTGCGTAATCGGCCAGTTGTTGTATTGACTGTTCGATGCACTGTTTCAACAACACGGGGTAAGCAACTGCTTCGCTGTCAACGTTGAGTCCCATGTCCAGGCTGCCGTTGTAACTGAGCATGGTGAGGTTGAACGCAACACCACCTAGTGGCCCAAGCGGGTAGTTCTCCAGCACCAATGCGCCACTGATGAACAATGGAATTCCAGCGCCGCGCACATTAGATGTGGCGAAGTCGACTGTTTGGCTTTGGGTGCGTGCAATGCGCGTGAGCACCGAAGTTGGCAACAGGCTGGACGCCGTTGCCAGCGTGTCAAGCTGTGCGTTCTTCGAACCTTCGCGAGCCGAATTAACGAGTTCGTTAACGGCGGCAAAGCGTTCGGTAATGGGCATATTGCCAGTTGGCACCAACATGCGTACCAAGGTGAATGCGTTTGCGCCAGAGTCTTCGTTTCGCGTGCTAACTGCCATGCTGGTGCGCAACGACTCCACTGGCGAGCCAAGTTTGCGGTGGTAATTGCCGGCTGCATCGGCCGCAGCGGTGAGAAACGCAGTGTTTAACTTGCCACCAAGTGCGCGAGAAGCGTCCATCATGGCGCGGTACGGCGCACGCAGTGTTTCTGTTTGACGTTGCAAAGAACGCTGTGTCCACAGTGGTGAGCGCGCCGGGTCAACGCTGTTCAATTCATTCAACAATCCGCGTACTGTGGCTGCTGCCTGAGTTCCAAGCGCGGGCAATTGTGTCGGGTCTTGTAACAACTCGCGAACTTGGCGCAATGCACCAAGCGGTGCGCGCATCACGTCTTGAAACGATGAATTCAACAAATCGGATGCAGAGGACGTGCTTGGCTCGGGTTCATTAAACATCGAAGAGTCAAGCGGCGGCGGCGGGTTTGCGTCGCGCTCAAGGTCAAGAAACTGCATGGACAACGCCACGCTGCCTTGGCCGTCGGCAATGGTGTGGTGCAACTTTTGAATGATGGCCGACTTGCCACCTTCCAGTCCATCAATCACGGTGAATTGCCACAGTGGGCGAGTGCGGTCGAATGCGTCGGCAACGAGCAGTGTTGCGAGATCGAGCAACTGTCGCATGGTTCCTGGCGCAGGTACTGCCATGCGGCGCACGTGATGCGCAATGTTGAATTCGGGGTCAGTTACCCAACGCGGTGGGCCAAGTGAGGCAGGTGCGGGTTGCACACGCTGACGCAGACGCGGAATGATTCGTGATGCGCGGTCCATTCGTGCAACAAATGCATCAAAGTTTGGTGCACGATCAAGAATGGTGATGTTGGCAAACGTAGAAGTGAGGAACGGATCTTTTTCTGCTCTCCACATCAATGCCTCGGCATCGCTCATGCGATCGTCGAAGCGAGGCATCTCGTGTTTCATCGGGGTACCGAAGTGTGCTTGAACTCGTTCAGAGCGTCCCAACCGATGTTTTCAAGAATTCGGTCAACCGTTGTTGTTGCAAGTTTTGCATCTCCCATTGGGCGATCGAGCAAACGAACAAACACGGCTTTGTTGCCAACAATAAATGTCGGCACGCCCCACACCGAGTGCGTGCGGCCGTATGCCGTGTGTTCTTCTTTAATGGTGGCAAGCGGACGACCGCTGTCTACTTCTGCCCACATGGCATCAATATCCACACCATGTTCTGCAATGACTTCACTCAATGGCGCGCGCTCGCGCAAGTTTCCGTTTTGCGTGTGGCGATATTCGTACAACGCATGATGCATGTTCAAAAACTTGTCGGCCTGGGTGTCGCGCACTGCAATAGAAGCTTGCAACGCAAGAATTCCGGTGTCGTCTTG